>CAZKRE010000162.1:0-7753 GCA_964555075.1 uncultured Phycisphaeraceae bacterium | reverse complement strand
TGCGGTCCCCCGCTCCCTCACGGTCGCGGCTCGTGGGAGAGCGCCGCGCGAGCTAAAGCTGCCGGGGGCTGCGCCAGGGGACATCGTCGACGCCCGCGAGTTGATTGGCCCGGCGGGCCGTCGCGAACAGGAGATCGCTCAGCCGGTTGAGGTAGATGAGCACCGCCCCACCCACGGGCTCGCGCGCCCCCAGCGCGACGCAGACCCGCTCGGCACGCCGGCAGACGGTCCGCGCCACGTGCAGCCGGGCGGCGAGTTCGCTTCCGCCGGGGAGGATGAACACCCGCATCGGGTCGAGGTGCCCCTGGACCTCGTCGATCCATCCCTCGACCTCCGCGACCTGCGCGTCACCGATGCGGGGGATCGCCGAGGGCGTGGCCGCGGCGACGCCCTCCTTCCCCGACGATCGGGGCGTGGCAAGGTCGGCGCCGATCTCGAAGAGCCGGTGCTGCACCCCGGTGAGCATCTCGAGCAGGCGCGGGTCGCCGCAGCACGCCGCCGCGAGCCCGCAGAGGCTGTTGACCTCGTCGACGGCGCCGTACGCCTCCACGCGGAGCGACGCCTTGCTCACCCGCGTCCCGCCGAAGAGGTCGGTGTCGCCCGCGTCGCCTCGCTTCGTGTAGAGCTTCATGAGGGCAGTGTAGTGGCGCACGAAAGCCCGGGACCCGGGCTTGTCGGATTACGACTCCACCTTCACCGCTTCCGGCGCCCGCGTCGCCGCCCGCTTCATCGCGGCCTTGCCCAGCGCGAGTTCCAGCACCTCGTCGACGTTCTCGACGAAGTGGAACTTGAGCCTCTTCTTCACCTCGGGGGAGACTTCCTCCAGGTCCCGCTCGTTCTGCTTGGGCAGCAGCACGGTCTTGATGCCCGCGCGCGCGGCGGCGAGCGTCTTCTCCTTCACCCCGCCGATGGGGAGCACCCGGCCGCGCAGCGTGATCTCGCCCGTCATCGCCAGCCGCGCCCGGACGGGCAACTGCAGCATCAGCGACGACAGGGCCGTGTACATCGCGACCCCCGCGCTCGGGCCGTCCTTCGGCACCGCGCCCGCCGGGACGTGCACGTGGATGTCCCGCCCCTCGAGGCTCTTGACGTCGAACCCGAAGTCGGGCGCCCGGCTCTTGAACAGCGAGAACGCGGCCTGCACCGACTCCTTCATCACGTCCCCGATCTGCCCGGTGAGCTTGAGCGCCCCCTTGCCCGGGTAGGTCGTCGCCTCGATGAACAGCAGCTCCCCGCCGTACGGCGTGTACGCCAACCCGCACACCACGCCCGGCGACGTCGCCCGCGTATCGAGTTCGCGCATGAACCGCTCGGGCCCGAGCTGCTGACGCACGCACTTCGCATCGACGGTGTACGCGTGCTTCGACCGCCCGTTACGCGCGCCGGCGATCTTCGCGGCGATCGCCCGGCAGACCGCGCCGACCTGCCGCTCGAGGTCCCGCACCCCCGCCTCCCGTGTGTAGTGCTCGATCACGAACCGGATCCCCTCGACCGTCCACTTGCACTGCGACTTCTTCAGCCCGTTCTCCGTGAGCTGCCGCGGCACGAGGTACCGCTTCGCGATCTGCAGCTTGTCGTGCTCCGTGTACCCCGGCAGGTCGATCACCTCCATCCGGTCCCGCAGCGCCGGCGGCACGTTGCCGATGTAGTTCGCCGTCGCGATGAAGATCACCTGCGACAGGTCGAACGGCACGTCGAGGTACCGGTCGACGAACTTGTCGTTCTGCCTCGGGTCCAGCACCTCCAGCAGCGCACTGGACGGGTCGCCCCGGAAGTCGGCGCCCAGCTTGTCGATCTCGTCGAGCATGAGCACCGGGTTGTTCGAGCCCGCGCGGCGGAGTTCCTGGATGATCCGGCCGGGCATCGCGCCGATATACGTCCGCCGGTGCCCGCGCACCTCCGCCTCGTCGCGGATCCCGCCCAGCGCGATCCGCGCGAAGTCGCGCCCCAGCGCGTCGGCGATCGACTGCCCGAGGCTCGTCTTCCCCACGCCGGGGGGGCCGATGAAACAGAGGATCGGGCCCCGGCCGGCCGGGTTGAGCTTCCGCACCGCCAGGTACTCGACCAGCCGGCGCTTCACCCGGTCGAGATCGAAGTGGTCCCGGTCCAGGATCTCCCGCGCCTTCTTCAGGTCGATCGGCTGCTCCTTCCGCTTCTTCCACGGCAGGTCCGCGATCAACTCGAGGTAGGTGACGATGACGGAGAACTCCGGGCTCGCCGGCGGGATCGCGTCCAGCCGCGACAGCTCCCGCTCCGCCTCCTTCATCACCGCCTCGGGCGGGTCGGCCTCCTGGAGCCGCTCGCGGATCTGGTTCACCGCCTGCCCGCCGCCCTCGTCCCCCTCGCCCAGCTCGCGCTGGATCGCCTTCATCTGCTCCCGCAGGTAGAACTTCCGCTGCCCCTGCTGGATGGACGACTGCACGTCCTGCTGGATCTTCTGCTGCAGTTGCCCCAGTTCGAGCTGCTTCGACACCACCTCCAGCACCGTCCGCACCCGCTTGGGCACGCCCAGCTCTTCCAGCAGCGCCTGCTTCTGATCCAGCGGCAGCTCGATGTTCGCCGCCAGGAAGTCCGCGAGGTTGCCCGGCTCCTCGATGTTCATCAGCACCGTCTGCGCCTGCTCCGGTGCGTTGGGCGACACCTGGATCAGCTCCCGCGCCTGGTTCCGCAGGAGGTCGATGCTCGCGTCGAACTCCGCCCCCCGGCCGGGCCGCTCGACCAGCGGCCGGACCTTCGCGCGGAGGAACGGCTGGGTCTGCACCGCCTCGCCGATCTCGACCCGCGTCAGCCCGTGAACGATGATGGAGACCTTGTCCCCCTCCTGGCGGATGAGCTTGAGCACCATCCCCGCCGTGCCGACGCGGTGGACCTGGTCCAGCGTCGGCTCCTCCTCCGTGCCGTCCCGCTGGGCGACGAGCGCGATGATCTTGTTCTGCGGCAGGGACTCGTCGAGCAGTCGTCGCGACGCCGCGCGCCCGATGCCCAGCGGCACGATCGTCCCGGGGAACACCACGGTCCCGCGGATCGGCAGCACCGGGAGCGTCTGGGGGATCGCGAGTTTCTCCCCGCCGTGACCGCCCGCGGGGCCCCCGCCGGGGCCGGCCCCCGTCACGCCCACGGAACGGGAGGGGTCGGGTTCGGCGGTCTCCTGGACACGGATCGAGGATCGGGAAGGCTTCTTCTTGCTCACGTTGGGCTGCGCTGTCTGGGTTCGGATGGGGTTCGGGAGGGCCGGTCGATCGGAGGGGGGCCGGGGTTACCGCGGCGGTCGCCGACCGGGCAACCGCAGCGGCAGCGTCACCCAGAGGATCCCCTCCCGGTACTCGCTGCTGACCTTCCGCAGGTCCACATTGTCGGGGATCGCGATCGAGCGGCTGAACGGCCCGTAATCGATCTCCATCGTCACGATCCGCATCGGCTGCCCCTCGCAACCCGGGTCGGCCGGGTCGCGAGGAGGGGTTGGCTCCTCACCCGCCCCCGAGCGCCGGCGGGCGGCGACCGCGGAACGCTCCGCCTCCTCCGACTCGCAGGTCGGCGGCTCGGGCGCGTTCCGCACGCCGCGGATCAGCAGCCGCCCCGGCTCCACGCGGACGTCGATCTGCTCCCGCCGGATCCCCGCCAGGTCCACCGCCACCTCCACCCGGTCGTGCAACTGGTAGACGTTGATCGAAGGCGTCCACGCCTCGGTCGGGGAAAACTTACGGAACCCCTGGAACAGGGTGTGCCCCACCACCAGGGCGAAGGTTTCAGTCATCGGGGATTGACTCGGCATACTCTCGCCTTGCTTCGGGCGCCGGGGGTGATCTCGAGGAAAGCAGGGACGCGGGAAACGACGAGGCGATTCGGGAGCCGTCCACGCTTCGCCCGACTTCCAGCCTTCCCTTCCGCTCTCCTCAGAGGCCTCGGTGTCGATCTTCCGCGGCACGACGGCGCGGAGCCCATGGTATCGCTGCGTCCTCGCAAGCGTAGGCCGCCGCGGGGCTTTTGTCCCCCGTCGCCGCCGGACCTACCATGTCCGGTTCGACGCCTTCCCGCCTCCACCCCCCGCCCGGGACCGGGACCCGAGCCTTTTCCGAGACCGCTATGAGCCGCACCCCCACCGTTCCGCTGCCGCCTGCTTCGTCCCTGCCCGACGGGATGCCCGACGTCCAGGGCTCTCACGACACCCGGCAGGTCCCCATCGACAAGGTGGGCGTGAAGAACGTCCGTTACCCCATCGCGCTGCACTGCCCCAGCCCCGACGCCCCCGGCGGCACGCAGCACACCGTCGCCACCATCAACATGTACGTCGGCCTGCCCCACTACCAGAAGGGCACCCACATGTCCCGTTTCCTGGAGGTGCTCAACAAGCACCACCAGTCGCTGCGGACCGACCAGTTGCTCTCCGTCTGCCGCGACATGCAGAACCGCCTCGAAGCGGAGGAGGCCCACCTCGAGCTGCAGTTCCCCTACTTCATCGACAAGAAGGCCCCGGTCACCGGGCAGGTCGGCAAGCTCGACATCGAGTGCACGTTCGAGGTCTCCACCAGCGGCAGCGAGGCGAACGGCAACGTCGTCGACGACTTCATCATGAGTGTCCGCGTCCCCGCGACGAGCCTCTGCCCCTGCTCCAAGGAGATCTCCGCCTACGGCGCCCACAACCAGCGCTGCGTCATGGAAGCCCGCGTCCGCTTCCGGCCGAAGCAGTTCCTCTGGATCGAGGAACTCTTCGAGATCATCGAGCAGGCGGCGAGCACGCAGGTCTTCGCCGTGCTCAAGCGGCCGGACGAGAAGTGGGTCACCGAGGCCGCGTACGACAACCCCAAGTTCGTCGAGGACATCGTCCGCGACCTCGCGGTCGCGCTGGACAAGGTCGACAAGATCGTCTGGTACCAGGTGTTCAGCGAGAACTTCGAGAGCATCCACAACCACAACGCCTACGCGTTCGTGGAGCGGGACAAGCGCGCGGCGCGCTGACTCCCGCGCGGGCTCGCGACGGCCTCTTCACGTATCCACAGCCACCATGAAACAGGTCTACCGCGCACGCGACGGGGTCGAGGCCCACTTCATCCGCGCCCAGCTCGAGGCGCGCGGGATCGACGCGATCGTGCAGGGCGATTCGTTGCAGTGGGGCACGGGAGACATCCCCTTCTTCCATACCACGCCCACGGTCCACACCCGTGACGAGGACGCGGAGGATGCGCTCGCCGCGATCGCGGAGCTCCGCGCCGCGCCCGCCGGGCCGGACCGCCCCGACCCGTGGACCTGCCCCACCTGCGGGGAGTCGATCGAGCCGCAGTTCACCGAGTGCTGGCGCTGCGGCGCGGATGCGGATACCCCGGCGTCCCCCGCTTAGCGCCGCGGCTCGTCGCCACGCCCGGTGCTGGTATCCTTCCGCCCGATGCCCGCCCCCCCCGCCCCCCTCGCCACCGCCACCACCCCCCGCCACCGCCGGCTCACGCCGATCTGGCGCAACGTCAGCTTCACGCTGATGTGGACCTCCACCGCCGCGTCGGGGTTCGGCGACCGCATCATCATGCTCGCCGCCCTCGTCCTGCTCGGCGGGCTCGTGCCCGGCGCCGCCGAGGTCTCGATCAATGGCGCGATCAACTTTTTCTTCTTCCTCCCCTACCTCATCCTCAGCATCCCCGGCGGCTGGCTCGCCGACCGCGTGCCCCGCAAGTGGCTGCTGCTCGCCTGCGACGAGGCCCGGGCCCTGATCCTCCTCGTCGCCTTCTTCATGGTCGGCAGCGCCAGCGGCGCCGTCGTGCCCGAGCCCTACCAGTGGCGCGTGCTCGCGATCATGTTCGCCGTCGGCTGCTTCGCCGCGATCTTCGGCCCGACCCGCAACGCCATCGTCCCCCAGATCATCCCCCTGCCCCAGCTCCAGCCCGCCAACGCCGTCCTGCTGAGCATCACCACCATCGCGTCGATGATCGGCCTGCTCGTCGGCAACGCCATCATCGACCCCACCGACGGCGGCACGGTCCAGACAGGCGTCTTCCTCGCCTTCCTCTTCTACGCCGTCTCCGGCATGTTCTTCGCGTTCATGCGAGTACAACGGCAGAGCGATAAGCCATTCGCGACTAGCGATTCGGATTCCACTCCCCGAATGGCTCATCGCTCATCGCCGATCGCTCGAGCACGGCCATCGGCCGTGCGCTTCGTCCTCCACCACCGACGCATCATGGTGCTCATCGGCATGAGCGTCCTCGTGTGGGCCGCGGCGATGATCGTGTTCCAGGCCGTCCTCGCCCTCGCCAAACGGGCCTACGGCTTCGGGACCGAGAACGAGCAGCTCGCCGCCTACACCTGGCTCGCCGCGATGCTCGGCTTCGGCATGATCGCCGGCGCCGCCGTCGTCGCCATCATCCGCACCCGCCGCGAGTCCGGCATCGTCCTCTGGGCCGGCGTCACCGGCGCCGGCCTCTGCGCCCTGCTGCTCGGGGCCGTGCCCGTCTACGGGCTCGCGCTCGCGTCCGCCTTCGGCGTCGGCCTCTTCGGCAACGTCACCATCATCAGCATCACCTCGCTCTTGCAATCGATGACGCCCAACTACCTCCGCGGGCGCATCATGGGCGTCTCCAACGTCCTCAACACCACCACCAACGTCGCCATCAGCTTCGCCCTCTGGCAGACCCCCGGCGCCAGCCACGGCATCTGGATCGGCCTGCTCGTCCTCGGCCCGGGCCTGGCGCTGCTCGGCCTCGCGGGGTTGTGGCGGTCCCTCACGCGCGGGCCCTTCGACCTCAAGGCCGCCAACTTCTTCTGGCGACTCGTCCGCCTCTACTGCCTCGTCTGGCACCGCCTCGAGTGGCGCGGCCGGCACCGCGTCCCCTCCCGCGGCCCCGTCATCCTCGCCCCCAACCACACCACCGGCCTCGACCCGCTCCTCATCCAGGCCCCCAGCCTCCGCTCCATCCGCTGGCTCATGTACACCAGCTACCGCTTCGGCCCGCTCGAGCCGCTCTGGGCCGCCATCCGCCCCATCACCATGGACAAGGCCTCCACCAACACCGCGAAGATCCGCCAAGTCGTCGAGGCGCTCCAGGATGGCGACGCCGTCGGCTTCTTCCCCGAGGGCCGGCTGCAACGGGACTCCCGCGAGCTCCACCCCCTCCAGCCGGGCATCGCCATGATCCAGCGGCGCAGCGGCGCGCCGATCGTCCCCGTCTGGGTCGAGGGCACGCCGCAGCGGAAGAACATGCTCTGGCACTTCCTCCAGCCCAGCCGCTCCCGCGTCACCTTCGGCGAGCCCTACACCCCGCCCGAAGACTGGGACACGAAGCAGATCCTCGACGACCTCCGCGAGCGGATGCTGCGGTTGTCCACGCCGCACGGCCAGGACGCGTGATCAAGGGCGCGGGTACAGCCGCGTGAACCTCCCCGCGACCTCTTCTTTCGTCGCCCCACCTGACGCCACGGCAGCGTCTTCACCATCTCACGCTCCTGGACCGTTCATCCTAGCAGGGCCGGTCGTCCGCTCGCCCGCCGCCGCTTTGCGGCCTACGTTTCACTCTGCCACACTACCGTGGCCCGATCCCCCCGCACGAGGAGAAAGACCATGCCCCGCCCCGTCACCCTCTTCACCGGCCAGTGGGCCGACCTGCCCTTCGAGACCCTCTGCCAGAAGGCCGCCGAGTTCGGCTACGACGGCCTCGAACTCGCCTGCTGGGGCGACCACTTCGACGTCGAGCAGGGCGCGAAGAGCGACAAGTACTGCAAGCAGCGGTGGACGATCCTCCGCAACCACGGGCTCACCGCGTTCGGCCTC
>CAZKRE010000161.1:3226-7785 GCA_964555075.1 uncultured Phycisphaeraceae bacterium | reverse complement strand
TCGCGGTACCGCCGCTCTTGGAACATCCCGCAGTCGATCAGGATCTTCCTACCTGCCGCTTCGAGGAGGTAGCACGAGCCGGTGACTTGGCGGTTCGCGCCGAGAAAGTGCAGACGCATGTGCTACGACCTCGCAACCGGGAAGGGGAGGTACAGCAGCGCCGCGTCTTCAGACGTGACGAAGTCGTCAATCGTGCGGCGATAGCCGTGGAGCAGCGCCGCGACCTCGCGAGTGGGGCAGTTCCCCAATCGGATCAGGATGACCTTCGGCGGATGCCCGCAGACGGCGCTGCGTTGGACGAATCCGGCGTCCTTGGTGGCGATGACAAAGCCGTGGGCCTTGGCGTATTCATAAAGGACGGCATCGTCCGCCTCGCCCAAACCGAGCGGTTCCGTGTGAGCCGAGCCGGGGTAGGCGGAGTCCAGGAGGCGCACCAGCGCAGGCGACAGATTCTGATCGAAGAGCAGCTTCATGGTGCCGTCATCAGGCGACGCTCACGTTCCGCCGCGAATGCCAGGCAGGCAAGAATGTCCTCCATCGTGAGGTAGGGGAAGTCTTCGAGCACTTCCTTATAAGTCATGCCGCCTGCGAGGTATTCGAGCACATCCGTGACTGTGATCCGCATCCCTCGGATGCACGGCTGACCGCTGCGCTTGCCCGGCTCGATCGTGATGATTTGCTGCCAGTCGACCTTGCCACTCATGCCTGCATTATACCTCAGTCCTCCGCGCGCTCGCCGCCGGGCGCCATCTTCACGATCTTCGGATCGAACCGCGCGATCGGCTCGACGAGGTCGCGCTGGTTCGCCATCACCGCGTCGATGTCCTTGTACACCATCGGCGCCTCGTCCAGCCCCGCCGACAGCAGCGTCACGCCCCGGCTCTCGAGCACCTGCTTCACGTCGTTCCAGCGGAACTTCGTCATCGCCGCCCGACGGGACATCACCCGCCCCGCGCCGTGCGACGCCGAATCCATCGACTCCGGCTGCCCCTTGCCGCGCACGACGTAACCGGGCGTCGCCATCGAGCCGGGGATCATCCCCAGCACGCCGGCCCCCGCGGGCGTCGCGCCCTTGCGGTGCACAATGACGCGCTGCTTCTCCCCGCTCCCGTCGACGTCGTGCTCCTCCTCCCAGGCGAAGTTGTGGTGGTTCTCCACCCCGCCGATGACCCGCGCCCCCAGCGCCCGCGTGATCGAATCATGGATCACCGCGTGGTTGGCCGAGGCGTACCGGCCCATCAGGTTCATCGCCTCCCAGTACTCCCGCCCCTCGTGCGTCTCGAGCGACAGCCACGCCAGGTGCCGCTGCTCCCGCGACAGGTGCGGGTGCAGCGTCATCGCCAGGTGGGAGTAGTGCTGGCACACCGCCGCGCCCGTGCCCCGGCTGCCCGAGTGGGACAGCAGCGCGAGGTAGGTGCCCGCGTCGAGCCCGAGCTCCTCCGACCGCTCCGCCAGCTCCAGCGTGCCGTACTCGACGAAGTGGTTCCCCGAGCCCGACGTCCCGAGCTGGCCCCACGCCTTGTCCTTGTTCTGCCGCGTGACCGGCGAGACGGACCAGTCCTCATCCATCACCGGGTGTTCGCGCCGCCGCTCCTTCTCCGACCGCCGCCGCCCCGGCGGGGCGAACTCGCTGCCGATGCCGAACCGCGTCTGCGACTCCAGCGCGTTGATCAGCCGGTCCGGTTCCGACGCGAGCGCGTGCGGCGGGAGATCGAGCACCGACAGCTTCACCCGGCAGGCGATGTCGACGCCCACCGCGTACGGGATCACCACGCCCCGCGTCGCCAGCACCCCACCGATCGGCAGGCCGTACCCCAGGTGCGCATCGGGCATCAGCGCCCCGCGTGCCGCGACCGGCAGCTCGCAGGCCACCCGCATCTGCTCCACCGAGTTCGCGTCCAGGTCCTCCCCCCACTGGCGGTACGGAGCGGGCTCGGCCCGGCGGGGCGGTGGGGCCGCCTGCGCCGCCACGAACCGCTGCACGAGCGACACCTCCCGCGCCAGCTCGCCGAAGTGCGCGTCCCCCGCGTGCGCGTCCGGGTCCTTCGCCACCGCCGTCAGCTTCTCCCGGATCTCGTGCGGCTTCAGCCCGGCCTGCCGCGCTTCCGACGCCTTCCACTTGGCCAGCTTCGCCAGCCCCGGCGGGATCCCCAGCTTCTCGACCTGCCGCGCCTTCATGCGTCACGCCTTCTCGTCGTCGCCCAACGCGTCGTTCAGCCACGCGTCCGCCGCCACCGGCGGCCCCGACGCGTCCACCGGGCCCTCCGGCTTCACCCGCCTCGCCACCTTGTCCAGCACCCCGTTGATGAACGCCGGCGAGTGCTCGCTGCCGAACTGCTTCGCCAGCTCCACCGCCTCGTTGATCGCCACCTTCGCGGGCGCGTGACCCGAGCGGATCTCGTGGTGCGCCAGCCGGAGGATCGCCCGGTCCACCGGCGGCTGCCGGTGCGTCGGCCAGTCGGGCGCCAGCTCCGCCACCAGCGCATCGGCGCCCGATCGGCCGTGCCACGCCGCGATCGCCAGCTCCGTCGCCTCCTCCCGCACGTCGAGCGGGTCGTACCCCTCGTCCAGCGCTTCGAACACGACCCGCTGGTCCGCCGTGCCAAGGACATCGATCTGGTAAAGCGCCTGCATCGCGAGGCGGCGGACACGTCGTGGGTCGGCTCGTTTGCTCATGGGGGCGGGATTCTACGCCGGTTCGCCAAAACCTCTACCCGCGCCCCCACGAATCCGATCCGCGCCCACCCGCCCCCGCCGGCGCTGGAGGGTTCTACCCAGCCCCGCGGCGGCCCCCGATCGCCAATAATGCCCCCATGACCGATGCCGCCAGCACCACGGCCGAAGCCCCCGACGACGAGCGTCGGCTGGCGGGGGACGAGAAGTCGATGTTCGGGCTCGCCGTGCTCCTCGGGGCCCTCACCGCCCTCGGCCCGCTGTCGATCGACATGTACCTGCCCGCCTTCCCCGCCCTCACCCGCGACCTCGGCGTGGAGGACGGGGTGATCCAGCTCACCCTCACCATCTTCCTCCTCGCATCCGGGCTCAGCCAGGCGTTCTACGGCCCCATCTCCGACCGCTACGGCCGGCGAACGCCCCTGCTCGTCGGCTGCGTCCTCTACATCCTCGGCGGGCTCGCCGGCGCGTTCGCCCCCACCTTCGGCTGGCTCATGGCCGCCCGCACCGTCCAGGGCATCGGCGCCGGCGCCGGCATGGTCCTCTCCCGCGCCGTCGTCCGGGACAAGTGCAACACCCGCGAGGCCGCGAAGATCTTCTCCCTGCTCATGCTCATCATGGGCGCCGCACCGATCCTCGCCCCCGCCCTCGGCGGGCAGGTCCTCGTCTTCGGCACCTGGCGCGTCGTCTTCCTCTTCCTCGCCGCCTTCGGCGTCGCCTGCCTCGTCGCCAGCGCGCTCGCCCTCGACGAGTCCCTCCCGCCCGAACGCCGCAACCGCGGCGGCCTCGCCGGCGCCGCCCGCAGCTACGCCCAACTGCTCACCGACCGCCACTTCCTCAGCTTCGCCCTCGTCTCCGGCTGCCTCGCCGGCATCATCTTCGCCTACATCGCCGGCTCCCCCTTCGTCTACATCGAGCTCCTGCACGTCGACGAGCAGCGGTTCGGCCTCTACTTCGGCGCCAACGCCGTCGGCCTCGTCGGCGCCGCCCAGATCAACCGCCTGCTCCTCCGACGCTTCGAGGCCCGACAACTCCTCGCCGTCGGCCTCGCCATCAGCTCCCTCGCCGGCGTCGGCCTCCTCCTGGGCGCCCAGACCGCCTGGGGCGGGTTCCCCCTCCTCGCCGTCACGCTCTTCCTCTGCCTCTTCGGCGTCGGGCTCGCCAGCCCCAACCTCCTCGCCATCGCCCTCGAACCCTTCGCCCACGCCGCCGGCAGCGCCTCCGCCCTCCTCGGCGTCGCCCAGTTCGGCCTCGGCGCCGTCGCCACCGCCCTCGTCGGCGTCTTCCACAACGGCACCGCGCTGCCCATGACCGGCATCATGGCCGGCTGCGCCGTCATCGGCGCCTCCGCCCTCGTCATCCTCGCCCGACCCCAACGCGGCGAGGGCGACCACGAAGAATCCGCCCCGTTCCCCGAACTGCCGGATTGATGCCTGTCCCCCTCTCCCCAACCGCGAGAGCGAATCGGAGCGAATCGAGCCTCACACCTTCCGCAGCAGGTGCGCCATCTCCACCGCCGCCATCATCGAGCTCCGCCCCGCGTTGCCCATCTTCGCCCCCGCCCGGTTGATCGCCTGCTCCACCGTGTCGCACGTCAGCACGCCGAAGATGATCGGCAGCCCCGTCCCCGTCCCCACCTCCCGGATCCCCTTGACCGTCTGCTCCACGACGTGGTCGTAGTGGTCCGTCTCCCCCTTGATCACGCACCCCAGGCAGATCACCGCCTCGTACTTCCCCGACTCCGCGAGCTTCTTCGCCGTCACCGGCAGCTCGAACGCCCCCGGCACCCAGACCACCGTGAGCTTGCCCGCATCGCCCCCCAGGCGGACCCAGGTGTCGACCGCCCCGTCGAGCAGGTGCTTGGTGATGTACTCGTTGAACCGCGC
>CAZKRE010000161.1:0-3126 GCA_964555075.1 uncultured Phycisphaeraceae bacterium | reverse complement strand
ACCTTCTTCCAGTCCGGCCGGGCGAAGAACGCCTTCGTCTCCCGCGCCACCAGCGGCGACAGGATCAGCAGCCCCACCAGGTTCGGCAGGGCCATCAACCCGTTGGCGATGTCGGAGAAGGTCCACACGAAGTTCAGCGGGAACGTCGCCCCGAAGTAGATCACCACCACGAACAGCAGCCGGTAGGGCGCCACCGCCTTGCGGCCGACGAGGTAGTCCATCGCCCGCTCGCCGTAGTAGGCCCACCCCAGCAGCGTCGTGAACGCGAAGCACGCCAGCCCCAGCGCCACGACCGCGCCGCCCGACTTCCCCGGCAGCCCCGTCGAAAACGCCTGCACCGTCAGCGGCGCCCCGTTCAGCCCCGACTTCCACGCCCCCGTCGTCACGATCACCAGCCCCGTGAAGCTCACGATCACCAGCGTGTCGATGAACGTCTGCGTCATCGACACCAGCGCCTGCCGCGCCGGCTCGTTCGTCCGCGCCGCGGCCGCGGCGATGCCGCCCGTGCCCAGCCCCGACTCGTTCGAGAAGATCCCCCGCGCCACGCCCATCTGGATCGCCTTCGCGAACGTCGCCCCCGCGAACCCGCCCACCACCGACTCCGCGCCCCCGAACGCGTCGGTCAGGATCAGCCAGAGCGCCTCGGGGAGCCCCCGGTAGTTGATCGCCAGCACCACCGTCGCCGCCAGGATGTACCCCACCGCCATCACCGGCACGAACGCCGCGGCGAACCGCCCGATCCACTTGATCCCCCCGAGAATCACCACGCCCGCGACCACCGCCATCACGACCCCCGCCACCCGCGGGTCCAGCCGGAACGTCCCGTGCAGCGCATCCGCCACCGAGTTCGCCTGCGACATGTTCCCGATCCCGAACGCCGCGATCGCCGTCGCCACCGCGAAGAACAGCCCGAGGAACTTCCCCACCGGCCCGCCCACCCCCTCACGCAGGTAGAACATCGGCCCGCCCGACTGCTCCCCCTTCGCGTCCGTCCGCCGGTACTTCACCCCCAGGAACGCCTCGCTGTACTTCGTCGCCATCCCCACCAGCCCCGTCACCCACATCCAGAACACCGCCCCCGGCCCGCCCACGCTGATCGCCGTCGCCACCCCCGCGATGTTCCCCACGCCCACCGTCGCCGCCAGCGCCGTCGCCAGCGCCTGGTAATGCGAGATGTCCCCCAGCCCCCCTCGCTCGTGCCGGCGGATCAGCCCGAACCACAACGCGTAACCCAGCTTGTGAAACTGCACCCCGCGCAGCAGCAGCGTCAGGTACAATCCCGTCAAGAGCAGCAGGGGGATCAGGACGTACGGCCCCCACAGCACCCCGTTGAACCCGTTGAGCCCGCCCTCCAACCGGGTGAGCCACGTCGCTTGTGTTTCCGGCATTCGCATCCTCCTCCGGGATCCTGCTTACGTCGTGCAACACCCCGCCTGAACGTGAATCTCCCCGCCGCGTCGCCACACGCCGACCCGGCCCCGCTGTCTGCCACACACCCCACCCCCGGACCCCCCGGCCCCCCCGGACCCCCGCCCCCCCCGGACCCGCCCCATGCAGACCCGCCCGCTCTGGTTCGCCCTCGCCCTCCTGCTCACCGTCAGCCCCGCCCTCGCCGCCAACCCCCCCGGCCGGCCCACCTTCGCCCAACGCTTCGCCGGCGTGAAGCAGTGGGAACTCCACTACACCTACACCTCCAGCAGCCCCCACAGCTGGGTCGAGGCCGGCGTCCAGTTCCGCCGACCCGCCTGGACCCAAACCTCCAGCGGCCGCATCCCCCTCACCACCCTCTGGAGCGACGGCGGCATCATGCAGCTCGAGGGCCGCGCCCCCGTCGCCAGCAGCTACCACAAGGACGCCACCGAGTCCTTCTCCGCCCGACACGAGACCCGCTACGACACCGGCTCCGGCGCCGGCCAGGGCTACGCCCAGGTCAACATCGACCTCAACGAGGGCACCTACGACATCAGCCTCGCCCCCGGCAGCATCCCCATGACCTACGGCGGCACCTACCGCGACGCCCACGAGTCCCGATCCTACGGCCCCAACACCTACGAACTCGAAGTCAACATCCCCACCCCCGCCCCCGCCGAACTCCTCCTCAAACTCCCCGAAACCGGCCGCGTCATCGCCGGCGCCTGGTCCTGGGAGCAGTACCACGCCAAACAGCCCGAGTCCCGCATCGGCGGCGAGTACAACCTCGACGAGGTCTACCGCTTCACCCCCGCCTCCGGCGCCGTCCGATGGTTCCTCGTCCCCGGCGACCCGCTCGACGTCGAACTCCTCGTCGAGCCCCAGAACTACGACGCCTGGATCCCCCGCGGCAACCTCGACCCCGCCCAACCCGGCAACACCCTCCCCATCAAGGCGACCCTCCTCGCCAAAGGCGGCGGCGGCCCGCCCCCCTCCAAAGCCAAAACCATCACCTTCTCCCTCCTCGACACCTCCCGCGAAAAAGGCGTCGCCCTCAACTGGCCCGTCACCAAGGCCAGCGATTCTCCCGACCTCGCCTTCGAGGCAGACAAGAACCCCGGAGCCACCATCGGCGGCGAGGGGCAGTCCCTCGTGACTGCCGAAGGCTCCCTCGAAGAAGCCACCGCCATCCTCTCCTCCTTCGACTTCGGCGGCGCCACCACCCTCCTCGTCACCGCCCAACTCGAAGACGGCCGCATCGTCGTCGGCCGCCTCAAGGGCGCCGCCACCCCAGACGTCCTCATCCCCAAACGCTCGCCCACCTCCAGAATCGCCGACGCCTGGAAAGCCGCCGTCGGCTTCCCCAGCGGCGCCGACACCGACGACGAGGACGAACAACCCGGCAACCCCCACCGAGGCGACGGCCTCACCGCCTACCAGGAGTACCGCGGCCTCATCGCCCAGGGCGCCCACACCCGCGACCGCCAACCCCCCCTCGCCCCCCTCGACCCGAAGAAGAAAAACCTCGCCGTCATCAACCACCTCGGCGACGCCGCCCGCCCCGGCCTCAGGCTCTTCGCCCGGGCCTCCGGCATCGACATCCTCGAACTCCGCCCAACCGAAGCCCCCGAATCCCCCCCGCAAGCGCGCCTCGTCACCGGCAACGCCGCCTACGCCCCCGCCGGCGAGCAGCACGCCCGCCAGCTCGTCACCGAG
>CAZKRE010000160.1:0-7814 GCA_964555075.1 uncultured Phycisphaeraceae bacterium | reverse complement strand
CGGTTACGAGAACGACATCAAGGTGGACGAGTCGTTCTTCCAGCTCGCGGGCGAGGAATACCGCAAGGTTCGTAATACGATCCGGTTCCTCCTGTCGAACCTCTACGACTTCAACACGAAGCCGACGACGGAGGGGGATCGCTACGTCTTCACCGCGGATGACGACACGACGATCGACGGCTGGGTGCTGGGGGAGCTCGACGCCCTGATCGTCGCGTGCAAGCGGCACTACGACGCGTTCCAGTTCCGCAAGGTGCACGAGCTGCTCTTCAACTTCTGCAACGACACGCTCAGCGCGGTGTACCTCGCGGCGGTGAAGGACCGGCTCTACTGCGACCCCGCCGACGGCTCGCGCCGCCGACGCACGCAGACGGCGATGTTCTTCATCACCGATGCGCTCATCCGCCTGCTCGCCCCCCTGCTGCCGCACACGGCAGACGAGGCGTGGCGGGCGCTGTACGGCGAGAACCTGCCCGAGGACGCGGAGAGCATCCACCTCGTCGAGATGCCGGAGACCACCGGCGTTCACAGCTACGCGCAATGGCCCGAAGTGATGGCCGAACGGGACCGGGCGCTGAAGGCGATCGAGGCGGTCCGGGCGCAACAGGGGATCGAGAACCCGCTGGAGATGGGCCTGCGGCTCCGCTTCAGCCCGAAGCACGAGCTCTGGTTCGACAAGGTCGCCGAGGCGGACTTCGCCGACCTCTGCGGCGTCAGCCGGGCCGAGTTCGTGCGGGACGACGCCCAGGCGAACCGGGCAACCATCGAGGTGCTCGACCTGCGGCGCGAGCCGCGGTGCGAACGGTCGTGGAAGCGGGACGGCACGGTGGAGCAGCGCAGCGACGGCGGATGGCTGACGAAGCGGGACGCCGAGGCCATCGGGCTCGCCTGAGCCCTGCCGGCTTCGGCACGTGGCGATGTGGGCGTGGCGAAACCCGCCGGCGGATCGGGCCGATAGGTCACGGGGAACCTATGCCCGTGACGCTTCAAGAACTCCGTCCAGACACCGTCGAGAAGGCCACGGCCTTCGCGGCCGGGTGCGGCTGCTCGCTCAAACCGGGCCGGGTTGTGCCGGGCCTGAGCGTGCTCGCGACGGAAAACGACGCGATTGTCGCCGCGGTGATCTGCGTCGAGTCGAAGTATCGCCACCGCCTGGAACTCGCTCACCCGGGCAAGGGCGTCGACGCCGCCCTGCGGCGTCTGCTCATCGACAAGGCACTCATGAAACTCCGCGCCTCGGGTGTGCGAACCTGCGACCTGCTGACGAATGGAGCGGTCGACGGCGGCAGCTTCTGGGATTCCGTGAGCTGGCGCGGCCAGTCGCTCAGCGACGCGGCATGATCGTGCCGCCCGCGCCGCCGTTACAGACGGACCGGATGTGGCGTCGACGCCACGCGGCGGTGATCGAGGCAGCGCCGATGGCCGATCTGGATGACGGATGTTGATGCCACGCCACATGCCTGCCCGCCAAGGGCGGGAGCCGCTGACCGTCACCGACGCCACCGCGGCGCGGGTGCGGGTGCTGATCGTCGATGACGACCCGATCGTCGCCGACTCGCTCGCGGAGTTCTTCACGCGAGAAGGGTTCCGGGCGGCGACCGCGGGCGATGGGCAGGAGGCGATCGACCTGCTCGACCGCACCCAGGGCGAGCGGGGCGCGGAGGATGCGTTTGGCATCGTCGTCACCGACCTCGCCATGCCCCGCATGGACGGGATGGAGTTGCTGCGGCAGCTCCGCAAGCGGCACGCATCCGTGGTCCCGATCGTCGTTACCGGGTTCGGCAAGATCGAGACCGCCGTCGAAGCGGTGAAGCTCGGCGCGGTGGACTACCTCACGAAGCCGGTCGTCGACGACGAGCTCCGCCTCGCGGTCAGCAAGGCGGTGAATCAGCACCTGCTCGTCTCAGAAAACGCCACGCTGCGGAGCCAGCTCTCGCAGCGGTTCGGCCTCGGCAGCCTCGTCGGCAGCGACTACCGGATGCAGAAGGTCTACGACCTGATCGAGGCCGTCGCGGAGAGCCGGACCACGGTCCTCATCACGGGCGAGAGCGGGACCGGCAAGTCGATGGTCGCCCGGGCGATCCACACGCTCAGCCCCCGCTCCGCGGCGCCGTTCGTCAACTTTGCGTGCGGATCGATCCCCGAGACGCTGCTGGAAAGCGAGCTGTTCGGCCACGCCCGCGGCGCCTTCACCGGCGCGGATCGCGACAAGCCGGGCAAGTGCCTCGCCGCAAACGGCGGGACCCTCTTCATCGACGAGATCAACTCCGCGACGCTCACGCTCCAGGTGAAACTGCTCCGCGTGCTTCAGGAGCGGCAGTTCGAGCCGGTCGGCTCCCACGAGACGGTGGACGTCGACGTGCGCTTCGTCCTGGCGACGAACGAGTCGCTGCCCGAACTGGTTTCCACCGGCCGTTTCCGGGAAGATCTGTACTACCGGATCAACGTCGTGAACATCCACATGCCTTCCCTCCGCGAGCGGCGGAGCGACATCCCGCAACTGGTCGACCACTTCCTCGCCCGGCACGCGCAGGAGACGGGCAAGGCGCGGGTGCTGTCGGGGGACGCCATCGCGGCGCTCCAGGCGTACGACTGGCCGGGCAACGTGCGGGAGTTGGAGAACGCGCTCGAGCGGGCCGTGGTGCTCAGCCGGTCACCCACCATCACGCCCGACGACCTGGCGGACGTGGTCGCGGGCACCCACGGCCACGCCCGACGATCGGCGACGGCGGCGGCGACGGGCCAGCGCCGCCCCGCGGACGGCGCGGTCGTCGTCCCGGCACTCGCGGGCGGTTGGAAGCCCACCCCGCTCGAGGAAGCGATGGAGGAGCCCGAGCGGCAGATCCTCCTCGCGGCGCTCGAGGCGAACGGCTGGAACCGGCAGAAGACCGCCGACGACCTGCGGATCAACCGCACCACGCTCTACAAGAAGATCAAGCAGTTCGGTCTCGACGGCGCGTGACCCGCCCGCGGTTCGTTGCCCGCGCCGGCCACGCTGGCCGACCTCACGCCTGCCCCTTGCGGTGGTACCGCATGCCCAGGTGGAGGATGCGGTTGAGCAGCTTTTCGTAGGACATCCCCGCGACCTCAGCCGACTCGGCGAAGTCTTCCCCGTATGCCAGTTGCGGGTTGGGGTTCGCTTCGAGGAGGTAGACGCGGCCGTCCTCGGTGAGGCGCAGGTCGAGCCGGGCATAGCCCGAGAGGCTCAGAGCCCGGTAGACCCGCTTGGCGATGCGGCGGATCTTCTCCTCCGCCCCCGGGGGCAGCCGCTTGGCGGGGCCGGACATCAGCCCGATCTCCTCCTGGTACTTGTGGTCCCACTTCATCCGCCCGGTGGCGATCCGCGGTGCGCCCTCCCGCAGGCCGCCGAAGTCCAGTTCCCAGATCGGCAGCGTCTCGAGGCGGTCGTTGCCGGTCACCCCGACGTAGAGTTCGCGGCCGTCGATGTATTCCTCGGCGATGGCGTCGGTCTCGAGCGTGCGGTGGATGAAATCGACCCGCTCGTAGAGTTCGTCGTCGTGATGGACCACGCTCCGCTGCGCGATGCCGACGCTCCCCTCCTCGGTGAGCGACTTGACGATGAGCGGGAACGCCAGCCGCGCCGGTCGGCGGACCGCACGGTCGATCGGGAAGACGTGGAACGCCGGCACCGGGATGCGGTGGTACCGGCAGATCATCTTCGACAGCGCCTTGTCGTGGGCCAGCATCAGGCCGCGCGGGTTGCAGCCGGTGTACTTGAGCTTGATCATCTCGAGGAAGCTCGCGACGTGGGCGTCGAACACCCCGATGCCCGCGAACTCCTCGAGCAGGTTGAACGCGATGTCCGGCTTGATCTCTTCGACCGCGCGGTGGATCACCGCCAGGTCGCTCCACACGCCAAGCGGGGTCGCGTGGTGCCCCATCTCCCGCAGCGTGGCCGTCACGTCGAACTCGGTCTTGAACGGCGCGACCTCCGCGTCCGTCATCCCCTCGATCGAGTCGGGAGGCACGAGGTCTTCATGCACGAGCACAACGATGCGGAACTTGCGTTTCATAGGGGTGACGGGCGCCTGCCGGCGCGGATCAAGGCGTATCGATCAACCACGGCTCGGACTTCGGCCCGCCATCACAGCGCCACCCGGTGGCGGCCCCCCAGCACGTAGTTCATGGTCTGCACGGTCACCATGATCATGGTCTCCGACCGGGCCCGGCTCTCGGGCACGGCGAGGCGGAGCTTCAACTCCTTGCACCGGTCGATCATGTCCCCGAGCACCTGATCGATCGTATAGGGGTGGGTGCTGGTCCAGTCGGCGACGCGCTCGCGGAGGTCCGACCGGATCGCGCGGAGAAACGACGCCGCGGTCGATCGACCCGAGTGGGCCGGGTCGTCGGAGAAGATCCGGCGAAGGTCGTTGTCGTAGACATCCGGCCACTCGTTCGCGTAGTGCAGCTTCCGCTGGCGGTAGTGCTCGCGGAGGGTGGTGGACAGGCTGCCCAGCGGCTCGACGTGGGCCCGCGAGCGGTTCGCCTGCGGCTGTCCCTCGATCTCCCGCATCAGCGCGTCGACGACTTCGAGCTTCTTGAGCGCCGGCCAGCCCGCATACTGCTGCCGCCACCGCGACCGGGGCGTGAGCCAGACGGCGAACGTCTCCGCGAAGTCCTCCGCCGGATGCGCCTGGGCATACCACGAGCCGAGGTGGTACACGTACTTCCGCGAGTTCGGCCGGGGCTGGTAATAGGCCGGGTAAGGATCGGCGAATGACCCGAAGGTCTCCCGCCACGCCTTGCGGTGGTGCAGGCGGTAGGCCGTGTCGATCGCATGCCCCGCCTCGTGGCGGAGGATCTTGATGCAGCTCGCGGCGGTGCCCCCTTCCACCTGCAACATCTGCCGCTCCTCCAGCTTCATCAGCCTCGGGTGGGCGAGGTAGAACGGGATCGCGATGCCCGGCACGGCATCGGGTGAAAACCACTCGCTCGAGAGCCAGCAGTGGGGACGGAAGGTCAGCCCCTTCCCGGCGAGGTCTTCGTGCAGCCGCTCGACGCGCTCCTCGAGCCACGTCCCAGCAATGGTCAGCCGCAGGTCGCGGAACCGGAGCGACAACAGCTCCTCGTCGGGGAGGTCGGCCCACCAGTCCCGCCTGCGCGGCGGCTTTCTCGCAGCGGCCGCGGGACGGGCGGGCCGGGGGGCGCGGGAGGTGGTGCGACGAGACGGGCTCACGGTGTCGCGATGATACCGCGAGCCCGCGGCTCACAGGGCGGCTTCCTCGCCGAGGATCGCCTCGCGGAGGCGCTGGCGCGTGCGGTCGTCGTGCAGCGATGACTTGCCGAACCCCGGCCTGGCGCCCGCGGCGACGGCGGCCTGCTGCGCGTCCTCGTAGTTCGAGATCAGGATGCACGCCGGCGCGTCCGGCTTCGCGGCCAGCTTCGCGATCAGCTCGACGCCCGAATCGGCGCCGAACCCATAGCCGAGTTGGCGGTTGATCAGCAGCAGCGTGTCGGCCCCGGCGGCCTCGACCTCTCCCGCCGAATAGACGTCCTTCACCTCGACCTCGGGACAGGCCGCCCGAACCGCGCGGGCGATCTGGGGACCGTCAAAACCACAGTGTCCTACCAGCAGCACGCGTCGGATCTGGCTCATGCAGGATTGTTGGCTCGCCGACGCTTCGAGGCAAGCTCAGGGCAAGGCTCGGACGAGCGCCCGCATCTCGAGCATCGCCGCGTGCGAGTCCGCTCGGCCCAGCCGATCGAAGACAGCGATGAGGTTCTGAAGCAACCGCATCAGCCACTGCTTGTGGGTGGCGGTCGAGAGCAGCGCCTCGTCCCGCGGGACCTCGCCCCCCGCCACCTGGTCCATCCGCGCGAACGCCTCCTCCGAGGTGAGCATCCGTCCCCGCTGGAACGGGTCGATCAGCATCCGGGCCGGCGGCCCGATGTCGCTCTCACCCACCTCGATCCGGGCCAGGAAGTGGCCCGGGGCGTTCACCCCCTCGACCGGGAGCCCCAGTTCCTCGAGCACCGCCTTGTACACGAGCGTCAGCGTGATCGGCAGGCCCCGGCGGCGACGGAGCACCACGGGCAGGTAACTGTTCTGCGGGCTGTAGTACTCGCCCACGTCGCCGCAGAAGCCCCCTTGGTCGAACAGGACCGCGTGAGCGTGAGCGAGGATGGCGCGCGGTTCACGGCTGCGGAGCCGCCCCGCCACCGTCTGGACCAGCTCCTCGATCTGCGCTTCGACCTCGTCGGGCGAGGTGTCGTCCAGTTCGTGCATCGACACCGCCACCGCAGCCCGGACGAGCCCGGCCGTGGTGTCCAGGGACGGCAACTGCGAAGCGAGCAGCTCGAAGGCTTCGGGGCGACAGTAGCTCGGGACGGGTAATTGCATGCGGGTACTACGCGTTCGGGCTCGGGTCACGTCGTGGGGGTGGGTCCGGAGTCGCTGATCCGCGCTCGGCGGGCGGTGATGAACGAGCGGATGCCGAGCACGAGGTATGCCAGCAGGAGCAGCCCGCAGATGATCTTGAGCAGTTGGGCGGACATCGGCGCGTCCAACGCCCCCGGCCGCCCCACCGCCTCGCCGACGAGTGCCAGCAGGCTGACCAACGCGATCGCCACCGCGGCATGCATCGCGTGCTTCCGCGTCCCGGGCGCGAGGACCGCGACCAGGCCGCAGATTGCCAGCAGCACGCCAAAAACAGCGGGGATCAGCGGCGTGAGGCTCTCCGTTCCGGTGACCAGCCAGAAGGCGATCGGCACGAGGATGAGGGCGGCGGCGAAGCCGAGTGTGATCCTGGGCATGTTGATTCTCGGTCCCTCCCGGGGGTATGAATGACTCACCCTTCATTGTACTTGGACCGGCGTTGGTCCGCACGTTCAGGGGCTCGGCCGCGCGATTGGGGCAGATCCATCGCGAGCCCCTCGCAAAACATTCCAAGCGGGTACGATGTTCGATCCGCACCACCCCGCCCCGAGGACCCGCCATGAGCAGTGTCGGCAGCCGCACGCAAACGATGACCGTCAAGCCGCCGCCCATCCGTGCCGGCTACGGCGGCAACGGACGACCCGCCCACGGGGAGCAGGAGCCCTGGAGCACGCAGGACGCCGCTCGCGTGTACGGCATCGACTACTGGGGCTCGGGCTACTTCGGGATCAGCAGCGGCGGCCACGTCGAGGTCCGCCCCACCAAGGACCCGAACAAGGCGATCGACCTCAAGGCCCTCGTCGACGAGCTCGTCCAGCGAGACCTGCAGCCGCCGCTGCTCATCCGCTTCACCGACATCCTCAAGCACCGCGTGGGCGAGATCGCCGGGGTCTTCGACAAGTCGATCCGCGAGTTGGGCTACGGCGGCCGGTATCGCTGCGTCTACCCGATCAAGGTGAACCAGCAGCGGCACGTGGTGGAGGAGATCCGCGCCTTCGGCAAGGAGCACGGGTTCGGGCTCGAGGCCGGCAGCAAGCCCGAGCTGCTCGCGGTCATGGCGATCGTCGACGACGACACCACGCCGATCATCTGCAACGGCTTCAAGGACGACCAGTTCATCGAGGCGGTCATCCTCTCGACGAAGATCGGGAAGAACATCATCCCCGTCGTCGAGAAGTTCAGCGAGCTGAAGCTGATCGTGAAGTACGCCAAGCTGCACAACGTGCGGCCGAAGATCGGCGTGCGCGTGAAGCTCGCCGCGAAGGGCTCGGGCCGGTGGGAGCTGTCGGGAGGCGTCCGCTCGAAGTTCGGCCTGTTCATCAGCGAGGTGATGGACGCCGTCGAGTACCTCCGCAAGGAGGACATGCTCGAGTGCCTGACGCTGCTGCACTTCCACCTGGGCAGCCAGATCAACAAC
>CAZKRE010000159.1:0-7855 GCA_964555075.1 uncultured Phycisphaeraceae bacterium | reverse complement strand
TCTTGGTATCGGTACGACGCATCAGTCCGGACGACGGCCACGCGACTCTCGCCTCGGACTTCGATGGACCGACAAGGCCACAAGGTGTACAATATGGATTGATCGATCCTTGAAAAGTGCATGATCGAGATGCGCTTCCGGACATCGGTGGCGCTGGCGCCGGGCGAGTCTCGCGCGTGTCTCCGCCTGTCCTTTCCTGTCCTACGGTGTCCTACAGGACAGTCGAGCCGACGGGCTTCGGAACCGTAAAGCCAGCCTCCCACGATGGTTGCGGCGTCGCGGGGCGTTGGCGGGGCCTGTCCTTAGGACAGAGGCCAAGCCAATCGGCAAGTGACGGCGCGGGCGAGAGTTACGGCAAGTTATGGGGGTCGAGGGGAGGGGGGTGGCTGGCGGAACGACACGGTCCGACTGGCAGTAGGGTTGACGGGCCTACTGGACCGGCGGGCGGCGAGGCGGCGCCACGCGGGGGCTGGGCGTACAGGCCCGGGCGAGTCGCTAGACTCTCGCCATGCCCGGCAACAGCTTCGGACAGGCCTTCCGCATCACCACCGCCGGCGAGTCGCACGGCCCGGGGAACGTCGTCATCATCGACGGCGTCCCGCCCGGCCTCGGGCTCGCGGAGGCCGACCTCCTGCCCGACCTCCAGCGTCGAAAGCCCGGGCAAAGCAAGGTGACCACACAGCGGAAGGAAGAGGACACGCCCAGGATCCTCTCGGGCGTCTTCGAGGGGCGGACGACGGGGACGTCGATCGCCATCCTCATCGAGAACACCGACCAGCGGTCGCGCGACTACGGCGACATCAAGGACAAGTACCGCCCGGGCCACGCGGACTACACGTTCGACGCGAAGTACGGCTTCCGCGACTACCGCGGCGGGGGCCGCAGCTCGGCCCGCGAGACCAACGTCCGCGTCGCGGCGGGGGCGATCGCGAAGAAGCTGCTGGCCGAGGCGCATGGCGTCCGCATCGTCGCGTTTGTCGATCAGATCGGGGACATCGTCGCGGACGTGCCCGACCCCGCCGCGGTGACGCTCGAGCAGGTCGAGAGCAACATCGTCCGCTGCCCCGACCCGGCGGCGGCGGAGCGGATGGTCGAACTGATCGAGCGGATGCGGGCGGAGCGGGACTCCGTCGGCGGCAGCGCGAAGGTGGTGGCCACGGGCGTCCCGGCGGGGTGGGGCGAGCCGGTGTTCGACAAGCTCAAGGCCGACCTGGGCAAGGCGATGTTCAGTCTGCCCGCCGTGACCGGGGTGGAGTACGGGGCCGGGTTCGGCGTGGTCACCGCCCGGGGCAGCGAGAACAACGACCGGTTCCTCAAAACGGGCGACGCGGTCGCGACCGACCCGAATCGGCACGGCGGGATGCTGGGCGGGATCTCGTCGGGGATGCCGATCGTCCTGCGGTGCGCCGTGAAGCCGACGAGCTCGATCCCGCAGGACAAGCCGACGATCACCCGGTCCGGAGAGGCGACCACGATCGCGACGAAGGGGCGTCACGACCCGTGCCTGCTGCCGCGGTTCATCCCGATGGCGGAGGCGATGATGGCGATCGTGCTCGCGGACCACATGCTCCGGCAGCGGACGATCGGGCGGTAGGATCAGGCGGCCGGGTCGGGGACGCCGTCAGGCACGGGCGGCGACCGCGGCGACGAGAAGTCGGCGGGGGTCGATCGCCGCAGGCCGACGCGAGGCGTCCGCGTTGATGGGCCGGACGTGCTCCCCCTCTGACTCGCCCACGAGCGCAGCGTGGTGCGAGCAGAGTGGGATGGGCTGGCGAGGCCCGACCAGGACGTATTCAGCGGCCTCCCGGCACGAACAGAATGTGCAACGCCGCCCCGCGATCGACATCTGAAACTCCTCGCTCTGCGAACTGCTCAAAGCTGAAACGAGCCGCGGTCGATGCCGGGCCCCGGATAGATGATCTCTGCTGTTCACTCTAGCGGGAATCCCAGATGGATCAACGTTTAAACCGGAGGAATGAGGTAGGTTTTTCCCCAATCAGGCTACCCCCATCCGCCGGGGGCGACCCCTTCTGTCGCTGCCACGGGAGCGGCCCATGACGCAACCAACTCTCGCCGCCGAAGACCTGATTCGCGGCTACAGCGTGGGCGCCTTCCCGATGGCGGATGGCCGGGACGGGGAGATCGGGTGGTACCGCCCCGAGGTCCGAGCGATCCTCCCGCTCGACCGGTTCCGCGTCCGCCGCTCACTCGCGAAGCGGGTCCGGAGCCGGCGGTTCCGGATCACCCAAGACACCGGCTTCGAGCGCGTCGTCCGGGCCTGTAGCGAGCCGCGGCCGAAACACCCGGACACGTGGATCAGCGAGCCGATCATCCGCGCCTACACGCGGTTGCACATGGCCGGCCTCGCCCACAGCGTGGAGGCGTGGATCGACGGCGACGAGGAGGGGCCGTTGCTGGTGGGAGGACTGTACGGCGTGGCGCTGGGCGGGGCGTTCTTCGGCGAGTCGATGTTCTCTCGCGCCGCCGACGCGTCGAAGGTGTGTCTCGTCCATCTGGTGGAGCACCTTCGGGCACGGGGATACGTGCTGCTCGACGTGCAGTTTTCCAACCCGCACCTGGAACAGTTCGGCATCGAGGAGGTGCCGGGCGCGGTTTACCTCCGCCGCCTGCGCGCGGCGCTGCGGATGCCGGTCACCTGGTCGTGACCGGTAGTCGCGAGGTCTCGCGTGAGGCTGAGCGCTCAGGGCAGCACGATGGCGCGACCGACGGGGAGCTTGTTGGGGTCCAGGCCCGGGTTGGCGTTGACGATGTCGACCCACCGCTGGCCGTTGCCGTAGTGGCGCTGAGCGATGGACCAGAGGGTATCACCGCGCTGGACCGTGTAGTTGCCGCCGCCCATCGCGGGGGCCTGAGTGCCGGCACCGGTCGCGCCGCCACCGACGTACGGGTCCATCGGCAGGGGCTGGGGCTCACCCGTCTGAACCTGCACGGGCTCGAAGGGCGCCGGCTGGGCGCCCGCGTAGAGCATCGGGTCGGGCGGCGGGGGCGCCTGCACCTGGTCCGCGTTCTGCTGACCACGGCAGCCGACGAGCCCGCCAGCCACCACCACTGAAACCCAAGCGACATTGAGCAGACGATTCATCGATAGCCCCTGATCGTCGTCCGGCGTTATCCGTTAGCGCCGGGTGACGTGTCTGTGTGCGCCGCACGTTAACGTGCGGCGGCCGGTGTCGCAACGGCGCTCGCGCCGCCGGAGCCGGTTACCGGTTCTCCGCGGGCCGGTCGTCTTCCTCGAGTTCGTCCGGCTCCGCGAGGCCCTTCTTCGCCGCGTCGGTGGTGTGGTCGACGCCGCCCGTGCCGCGGGCGGCCAGGTCTTCGCCGATCTCGCCCACGGCGGGCAGCTCATCTTCCGGGGCTTCCATCATCGCGCGGCTGCGAGCGATCATGCCCTTCTTCGCGACCTCGAACTCCTCGTCGTTGAGCTGCCCGTTCCTGTGCATCTCGCGCAGGTCGCCGAGCGTGAAGCCCGACGCCGCGGGATTCTCAGCGTCCTGCTCGCCCGCCATGAACCGGCGGCGCACGATGATCGCCACGAGCAGGATCGCGACCACTGCCGCGAGGATCACCCCGAGCCACCAGAGGATCTCGCTCGAATCGCGAACGGGGTCCTGTGCCAGCAGGATCGGGAATACCAGCGGTGGGGCGGTGGTCATCGGGCCTCCGTTCTAGTTCGTCTCCGTATCCTCGGCGGGCTCGTCGGTCTCGGTGACCTGGGCCTGCTCGATGATCTTATCCAGCGTCTTCTGCTCGCGGATCTGGAGGTAGAGCGCCTCGATCTCACCGCGGCGGGCCAGCTCCTGGCGGAGCTTCTCCGGGCGGCGGCCCTGCTGGACCGCCATCATCGCGATCCGGCCGTTGATCTCGTTCTCCGCGACGTCGACCTCGGTCTTCTCGGCGGCCTGGTTCAGGATGAAGAACGTCTTGAGCTGGCGCTTGGCCTCGTCCTCGCTGCCGCCGCGCATCTCCGCGAGCCGCTGCTCGATCTCCTGCTGCGACAGGCCGGAGTACGCCATCTCCATCGCGCGGCGGCGGAGGAGCCGCGACGTCTGGCGGCTGGTGATCCCGGTCGGCAGCTCGAGCTCGACCTTCTCCAGCAGTTGGTCCACGACCTGCTTGTGCATGTCGGCCTTCTGCCGCTGCTCGGCACGCTGCTGCAGCATCGGCTTGACCTGCGTCTTGAGCTCCTCGACCGACTCGACGCCGAACTGCTCGGCGACCCGCTCCGCGGTCGCGGGCTCCATGCGGTGGATGCCGGTGACGTTCAGCACGATGGTGATCGGCTGGCCCTTGATCCGGTCGTCTTCGTGACCCTGCGGGCCGGTCATCGAGATCCGCTCCTCGTGGCCGATGCTCTTGCCCGCCAGCCGCTTGCCCAGGTCCTCGACGACGATCCCCGAGATGTGACCCTTGAAGTTCTGTTCCTCGCCGTGCACGATCGTGTACTGCCCGTGCGCGTGAGTGATCGGCTCGGGGCTCCCTTCCTCGTGCGGCTTGGCGGTCACGTTCTCGCCCGCGTAGATATGCACGTCGGCCTGGACGTAGTCCTTGACCTCGACCGTCCCATCCTCGACGGTCTTCATCTGGCCCATCCGCTCCTGGTAACGCTCGATCTCCTTCTCCACGTCCGCGTCGGTGACCTCGGCCTTGCGCTTCTTCACCTCGATCGTGTTGAACTCGGGGAGCGTCACGTCCGGCGCCACCTCGACCTCGACGGTCACGGTGAACGGCCCGCTCTCGGGCAGCTCGAGCGTCTCGACGTCCTTCACCTCGGGCTCGCCGATCACGTCGAGCTTCTCGTCCTCGACCGCCTGCGTGTACGCCTCGCTGATGAGCTGGCCCTTGACCTCCTGACGGATCGAGTCGCTGAACCGCTTCTCGATCAGCCGCCGGGGAGCGCGGCCGCGGCGGAACCCGGGGATCGCCGCCTCGTTGCGGAGCGTGCCGAACTGCTCCTCGATCTTCGCCTTGATCCGGCTCTCGGGCAGCTCGATGACCAGCTTCTTCCGAGCCGGCCCCGCGTCCTCGATGGTGACCGCCTGCTCGGGGCGGTCCTGCGTGGCGGTGTCCGTGGCGGGGGTGGTGGTGTCGGTCATGGGACGGGTCTCCTGGTTCCGGGAGCACGCCGAAGCGCGCAGCGGGATCGCGTTGCGGTGTCGTGGGTGGTCGGGGACGTGGGGGAAAGAGAGTGCGAGCCCGTCGACCCACGCCTGGCGCCGCTCCCACAGCGGCTCGCCGGTACCTCGACGGGAAGCCGGAGATTATGGGTGCCCCGGGTGCTGCGGTCAAACGGGAAGGCCCCGCCCGCGACATCACCTCCCGAAGATCGAGTCGAGAATCACGTCCCGCACCGCCGTGCAGGGCAGCTCGTCGGCGTCGGGCGGCTGGTCCTCCGGCGTGATCAGCAGGGGGCTCAAGTCGGCCGACAGGTCCGGCCGGCCATGGGTGCCCCGGACCAGCGCCGTGTCGAGCGGCACGACGTCGAGCAGTTGCCGGAAGCCGAGCTTGCGTTTGGCCAGCTTCCACGCGACCTCGAGCCTCGTCGCCTCGCTGAAGAGTTCGCGGGGGTCGTAACCGGGTTTGCGGTGGATAGCGACGGTGCGGGCAAAGTCGGGGGCTTTGGCCTCGTCGAGCCAGTAGTCGTAGGTGAACCAGTGGCCCGGCTGGGCGACGAGCACGAAGTCGCCTGCCCGCTCGTGGTCGATGTGTTCGACCCGCGCGACGCCGGGGATGTCGCCGAAGAGCCGCGCGTACTCGCCCATGTCGATCCACGTGCCGGGCTTGCGGTACACGTGCGCGACCTGGTGATCCGCGACGGCGAAGGCGTCGCTCGCGCCGGGGTCGAGCATCTCGTGGCCGTCCTCGTCGCGGACGCGGAGCAGGCCGGCCTGGCGGAGGTGACGGTTGATGTCGATGGCGTCTGTCGCCATCTCGATGCCATACTCGCTGACAACGATCACGCGGACGTCGCGGCGGTGGAAGTGGTGGACGAGGTCACGGACCACCTCATCGACGAGTGCGACGTGCTTCGGGATGTCGGGGTGGCCCGGCCCGAGCTTCTGGAGCGGGTAGTCGAGGTGGGGCAGGTAGACGAGCGAGAGCGTAGGGCTGTGCCAGTCGAACACACGCTTCGCCGCCTCCGCGATCCAGCGGGTGCTCGTGATGTCCGCGAGCGGGCCCCAGAACTTGAAGAGTGGAAACGTGCCGAGTTCGCTCTGCAGGCGATCGCGGAGCGAGTACGGCTCACTGTAGCAGTCGGGGATCTTCCGGCCGTCGGCCTTGTAGATCGGGCGGGCCTGCACGATGTAGTCGCAGGTGGAATAGCTGTTGTACCACCAGAAGAGGTTGGCGCAAGTGAACGCGGCGTCGCGCTGCTTCGCGGTTTCCCAGACCTTCTCGCCTTGGACGAGGCGGTTGCTGCGTTCCCAGAAGCGAATCTCGCAACGTTCGCGATCGTACCAGCCGTTGCCGACGATGCCGTGCCCCCCGCCCCCGGAAGAACCGCCAACCGGCAATCCGGTGAGCATCGACGACTGCACGGAAGTCGTCACCGCGGGGAGCACGGGGCGGAGGCGTGTCTGAACCCCGAGCGACCGAAGGGTTGGCGCGTGCGGCAGCAGCGAAGGCGTCAGACCCACGACATTCAGCACCACCGTCGCGTGCATACGCACCGAGTGTAGCCGCCGCGTCCTCGCCGCGTTCCTGAGCTACGTTCCCGAGACCCACCGATGCCACACCCTCGTCAGCGCCGCACACGCCAGGCACACGCAGGCCGCTGGCCAGTGCCCCATCACCAGAACGATCGCGGCATCAAGGATCGGCATCGACGCGATCAGCGCCAACACCGTCCCCCTCCGGCGATTGCCGTGGAGCGACTCCGACGCCGCGAGCGCCGACACCAGCCAGGTGTAGATCATCGGCAGCGCCGCAACGCCTGCGAGCCAGAACCAGCCTCGGGTGGAGAGCTTCGGGTCCACCGCCATTGCAGCCGTCACGATCGCGAGCGCCCTGCACAGGCCCACGAGGAGGCGGGAAGCGGGGAGCCGATGATGCAGGACGTTGTAGCCGACAATGGCGGTCAGCAGCAATGATCCGAACAGGAGGATCGACGGGTCACGATACGCCAAGAGCCACGAGAGACCGGCGGTGAGCAGCAGAACGGCGACGAAGCCGGCGTTACGCCGTGAAACCTCCCCGCGCGGGATCGGCCGCTGCGGGTCGTGCGTCGCGTCGGTGTCTGAGTCGAGCACGTCGTTGAGCGCCATGCCGCCGACGTAAAGCAAGCTGATGCCGACCGTCATGCCGAGCGCGAACACGAGCTGCCAGTAGAGCGTCTCTGCGCGACTTCCGAGGGCCCACCCATCCCGGCCGGCCACGACCCCGCCCGCCACCACTCCCAGCAGCACGTTCGACCACACCGTGGGCAGGTTCGAGATGCGCAGGAGCCGCAGCCAGGGCCTCATCCTTTGTCTCGCCGCGACCGTTGCAGTTGCCGGACCCACTCGAACTCCTGAGCGATACCCTCGGCGAGGTCGGCCGTCCGCAGCGCCTCCGGCAGCACGGTCCAGGCGTAGGTCTCGATTTCGAAGTGGTGGACCTCGTCGTCCGGACGCAGCGCCGCGAGCAGGTTTCTCACCTCCGCCCGCGTCGTATCGAGCGCCCCGACCCGATCGAGGTACAGTGGCACGTGGAAGTGGACACGCCACTCACCCACCCGATCCGCCTGTTCCATCGCGTGAGGAAGGTCTTCATAAACCATGGTGTGGCCGGCCCGACGGACGGTCGTCTGGTGCAGGTAGCGAGGCTCGTGAAGCCGGACGATCTCCTCCGCCGCTTG
>CAZKRE010000158.1:0-7928 GCA_964555075.1 uncultured Phycisphaeraceae bacterium | reverse complement strand
CGCAGCGGCGACGAATAGATCGCCAGCCGTCCGAGCATCATACGGTAGCTCGTGACGACGGCGTCGTTCTCCTGGGCCCCGCCGAGGGACGAGCGACAATGGACCGGTTCATCGAGGAACTCGACGATGGTGCCCCGGTCCCGCGGCAGGCCGATGAGGTGAAACATCTGTCCCGCGTCGATGAACATGCCCCAGTCGCCAAGCGTCCTCCGCTCCGAACGGCTGAACACAGCCTCTGAATAAGCTTTCTTGTTCCCCGGGAAGCAGGAGAACCGGAAGCTGCGGGCACCCTCGTAGTCGTCGCCCACCGGCCCACGCCACTTCAGATTCAGCCGATGCAGGTAATGCCGGCTGGCCTCGATGTGGAACTGGTCGGCGATGCCCGACATCGCCCGGCCGTGGATGACATAGTCGATCGGGAACAGCGACCACTTCACCTCGGACACCGTGCCATCGAACGCGGTCGCCTCAAACCAGAGGTTCAGCGACTCCTCGCCCACCATGGCCCGCTTGAACGAAAACGTGAGTTTTGCGTCGTAAGCCTCGACATCCGGGCCCATCCCCGCCGGGATGTACTCAAGCTTGAAGAGCTCGCCCGGCTCGCTCTCGGCGATGACCACCCCTCGCGGCGACAGCGCCTGCAGCACGAGCGTCTCCGTGTTGAACCGGACTTGTACGGCGTTCGCGAGTGTCGCCCGCAGGAGGTTGCCCTCCTGGCTCAGGACAGGCGCTTCCGAGAAGGTGGTCCGCTCGGCTTCGAAGTGCGAGGCATCGAGCAGCGTGACCTCGCCCTGCGCGCCAACTGGCAAGGAGATGCAGATCGCAAGCAGGGTCGAGACTGCGGCGGTCAGAAACAGGCGGCGAGCCGGCATGAAATCGTTCCTTAGGGGTTTTGAGCGAATGATCGACACCGGGCTGGGAGCATCGGCTAACGCGTGACTTGATCGAGGAGCGTGAACAGCTGATTGGTCCTTGACGAGAAGCTCGGCGTCGGGGTGGGTTGACTGCCGAAGTGGTCGTAGATGGCGTCGTCGCCGACCCACCGGGCGTGCCCGTCGGTGAATGCGGCGTTGACGCCCTCGCGGCCGTGCCTCGCCCCCATCGCCGTGCCCGTGGTGTTGAGGACGCGGTCAGTGAGGAAGATGGCGGTGGGGTTGTCCACGAGCCGCCAGAAGCCGACCTCGCCCCGGACGGGCGGGGTGACGCGGTACATATAGGAGTGATACATCAGCCAGCCGGATTTGCGGGGGTCTTCGAGGGCATCTCGCGACGCGTAGTAGCCGTAGGTGTCGTTGGTGGTGTCGCCCGACATCGCGGGGCAGAAGTAGGCACGGATGTCGTTGACGTAGCCCGCGCGCTTCACAGGCCCCGGGTGGGCGCTATAGAGCAGGCCGAGGTTGGTCCACTTGTTGTAGAACATGTGGTGGGCGGCCGGTCCGGTGGGCGTGAAACCCCCGGGGTAGGTATCGCGCGTGTAATCCACCGGGGCCCAGTCATCGAAATCGCCGGCGTACATCGCGACTCCGATCGCCAGCTGACGGACGGCTGACAGGCAGGTGGACCGCTTCGCCGCAGCCCTTGCCTGGCTGAGTGCCGGCAGGAGCACTGCGATCAGCAGAGCAATGATAGATATGACCACGAGCACCTCGATCAGGGTAAAGCCGGCGTGGGGGCGCGTGGCCATCCGGGAGCGTGACAGTCGAGTCCGGCGTAAGCGAAGGTGCGCAATGGTCTTCTGCATGACGAGACTCCGGCAGGAATGGGCCGAGGACGACGCGATTCACTCACCCGGCAGAGGCGGAGCGGTGCTCTGCCGCTCCACGACGCGGGTTGCGAAGACGATCTCACGGTTGGACGATTCACTGACGCCCGAGACGATCTGTCTCTCCAGCACGCGGGCGGCGTGGACCGCCATCTCGCGGAGCGGGACCTCAATTGTTGTCAGCGGCGCCACGTGGGCCTCGGACACTTCCTCGTCGTTGTACCCCATGACGCTGATCTGGCCGGGCACGTTGAAGTTGTACTTGCTCAGCGCGGTGATGATCTTGACGGCGTTGGTGTCCGTCCCGGCAAAGATGGCGGTGGGCATGCTCTGGCCCGACTCCACGAAGTCGCACATCACCTGATGGACGCTGTGGGGCGAAACCGTCAGGCTGTCGAGGCAGGCGCCGCCATGCCGCTGCACGGCGAACCGGAATCCCTCGACGCGATCGGCCCACCCTGTGGAGGGATTGGCAAGCTCAACGCAGAGGAGGCGGCGATGGCCGAGTTCAAGCAGGTGCTCGGCGGCCTGGAGGCCCCCGTTGTAATAGTCGGGGAGGACCGTGTCGATGAGCGGGCTGCTGAAGTTGATGCCAACGATCGGCTTCTGCAGGCGGAGCAACTGGTCGATGACACGGCCGGTTCGAATGGGTTGACTCGGCATGAGCACGACGATGCCGTCGGTGGTGGCGAGCCGGCCCAATGTCGATTCGTCGAGGCGGGGCTCCTGCCCTTCACACCAGATGTTGAAGAGTGCCGCCGCCCGGGACACGCCGGAAAAGCTGTGGGACAACTCGCGAAGAATTGGGCCGACGAATGGGTCTGCCAACCCGAGCTTGAAGTCGCTGACGATGCCGACGACACTGTTCCTCGCGGTCGCCGCACCACTCTCGCCGGCCCGGTGCAGAACAAAGGTGCCCCGCCCCGGCTCCCGCCGGATGATCTGGTCGCGCTCGAGCAGTCCCATTGCCTGACGGATGACAATCCGACTGACGCTGAATCGCGATTCCAGCGACTTCTCAGTCGGTAGCTGGTCGCCCACCGCGTAATCCCCCCGCTCGATCTCATCCCGGAGGGAGTCGGCGACGCGGCGATAGGCGTACGTCCGCCTTTTGGGCACGGATGGTACCGAACGGGCGGGTTGTTTCTCGACAAGATCCATTCGAGCCCCTAAGTCATACGATTATGTCCTCCACGGCGATCCTGTCAACAGAACATTATAATTTTTGCAGCCCCAAGCCCTCCTGCTGCTTGCGGCGATGTGTATGGTGAAGGCATGCGACGTGTGCTCCTGGGTGTCGTCATGATGCTGGCCGGCGGCTGCGCGGCGGGCGAGTCGAAGCAGCAGGCCACTGATAGCCCGCCGACGATCGACCGGGTGCTCGAGGCGACTCTGACGCCGGTTTCGCGGGTCGATCCCGCGGCGATGCTGTCGCGAGGGGACAAGTCTGGCGTCTTCTTGCGATCCGAGCCGGCAGGCGGCGCCCGCGAGGTGTCGTATCGGGCGGCTCAGGCAGATGGCGGCGAATGGGTCGTCACGCTGGAGGGGCAGTCGCGGGCCGTGTACCGGCTGGACGACGCGGGCAACCTGCGGGTCGTACGGGAGGAAGATCCAAGGCAGGATGCCGCTGCCGTCTACTCACCCGGCCTGATCGTGCTGCCCGGCGAAGCCGTTTCGGCCCGCGGGGAGGCGTCGGTCGTGATCGAGAGCCTGTCGGGGCACAGGCGGGACGGGGGGGAGGTGACGTACGAGGTGGAGGTGCTGGGGCGGACGGCCGTCGCGGGCCCCGGCGGGGTAGCGGACGCGGTTGTCGTCCGGATGACGCGCACGATGGACCTGCGACTGGCGGACGTGCGGGTCGAGTCGGTGCGGGCGTGGGCGGAAGGTGGGGGCATCGTTGCGGAAACCGTGGACCGACGGGTGCGGGCGCTGGGGTTCCTGAGCAGTCGCGTCCGGTTCATGCTTGAGCGGCTGACGGCTGAGTGAAGTCGAGGCTCGGGAAGGACGATAACCCCTGTGTCGAGAACGTCGACAGGAGGGCTCTGATGTCCAGTTTGATCCGCCTGATCTGTCCGAACCTCAAGTGCCGGAAGGTACTCACCGTCCCCGTGGTCACGCGGGGGAAGACGGTGCGTTGCCGCAGTTGCGGGATGAAGATCAACGTCCCCGCGGACAAGCCGGGTCCGACTCCCGCCCCCGTGACGCATCCGGTGGATGACGAGATGGTGTAGCAATCCGGCCGCTCAGCGATTGTCGTCGTCTTCGTCGTCGTCGATGTCGATGACGAAGTCGAACTCGCTGTCGTTGCTGCCGCCCTGGGCACGCTCGGCCTCGGCCAGGCGTTCGAGCGCGGCGATCGGGTCCTCGTCGTCGTCGCCGCCAGCCGCCTCGACGTCGTCCGCGAACGGGTCGTTGTCGTCCTGATCCGTCACCTTGACCGGCTTGGCCGGCCGCGCTGGTCCGGCTCCCGCCGCCTTCCCCGGCGACTCGATCGTCAGCACATCCTCGTCGTCATCCTCGTCGGTGTGGCCGACCAGGGTGTTGGGGGACTCGTTCTCATCGTCGTCGCCATGAACCCCCGCGAGGGCGGGCGATTCGTCGAGGTCCGCGGGGGTGGCGCCCGCCGCCGCGGCAACCGCGACGTCGCTGCGGCCCGGCTCGACCCGCTCGGGCTTGCCATCGATCACCACCGTGAAGACGACCGGCCCGATGACGACCTCGTCGCCGGGGTCCAGCGTCGACTCCTGCACCCGGATACTATTGTGATAGGTCCCGTTGCTGGAGCCGAGGTCCTTGATCCGGACCGTGTCGCCGCTGATGCGGACCTCGCAGTGCTGACGCGAGACGCTGGACAGCGGGATCCGCAAGTCGCAGGTGTTCTTCCGGCCGATGACGATGCGTTCCTTCGTGAGGGGGAAATCGCGACGGGTCCCGTCGGCCTTGAACATCACGAACGTGACCTGCATGAGAGACCTCGCCCCACGAATACGACCCACACGAAACGAAAAGATGCGTAACCGCTTTGTGAATGTGGAGTTTACTTCGCCCGTGGCGGCGCAGCAAGCAACAGCCGACCGCCCGCCCGTGCTCCGCCGGTCGCCGGACGCGCTCTATCTCCACGTCCCCTTCTGCTTCCACAAGTGCCACTACTGCGACTTCTACAGCCTCGTCGAATCGCCCACGAACGACCGGCAGGAGGCGTTCACGGGCGCCCTCATCGCCGAACTCCAGGGCCGGGCGGGGGAGACGCCGCTTCGGCCGGAGACGATCTTCGTCGGCGGGGGGACGCCCACGCTGCTGCGCGTCGACCTGTGGGAGCGGCTCCTCGGGGCGATGGCGGGGCTCGGCGTGCTCGAACGAGCGGCGGAGTTCACGGTGGAGGCGAACCCCGAGACGGTGACGCCCGATCTGATGCGGACGCTGCGCGCGGGTGGCGTGAACCGCGTCTCGATGGGGGCCCAGTCCTTCCAGCCCCCGCTGCTGAAGGCTTTGGAGCGGTGGCACGACCCGGCAACGGTGCCGCGAGCGATGGAGGCGGCGCGGGCGGCGGGGATCCGGAACGTGAACCTCGACCTGATCTTCGCCATCCCCGGGCAGACGCTCGAACAGCTCGATGCCGACCTCGATGCCGCGCTGGCACTCGAGCCGGATCACCTGTCGTACTACGGGCTGACCTACGAGCCGAACACGGCGCTGACGACGCGGCTGCGCCTGGGCCGGGTCCGGCCGATCGAGGAAGACCTCGAGGCCCAGATGTTCGCCCGCCTCATCGAGCGGCTGACGGCCGCGGGATACGAGCAGTACGAAATCAGCAACTGGGCCCGCCCGGGGCGCCGGTGCCGGCACAACGTCAACTACTGGACCAACCGCGACTGGCTCGGCCTCGGACCCGCAGCGGCGAGCCATGTCGCGGGCTGGCGGTGGAAGAACGAGCCGCACCTCGGGCACTACCTCGCTGGGTCACCCACGCCGCCCGTGGTGGACGTCGAGCACCTGGACGCCGACACCCGGCTCGGCGAAGCGCTCATGCTCGGCCTGCGGTTGCGGGACGGGGTCCGGCTGGCGTGGCTCGATGAACAGGTCGATGCGGACGACGCGCGCTGGTCAACGATCGATGACCTCGTCCGGCTCGGGCTCCTCGAACGCACCGCGACCCACCTCCGCCTCACCGGCCGCGGGCTCTTCGTCGCCGACGCGGTGATTGCGCGACTGCTCTGACGTCGCGGGTGCCGACGGGGCGGCGGGTGCGACAGCGGGCTCGGGGGTGATCCGATCCGCGGGCACGGCGTAGCCCGCCGCGATCCAGCCGAGGAGGATCCCCAGCGGGAACGCGGCGAGCGTCCGCCACGTGCGTTTGCGTCGCCCGAGGGTCGCCATGCTCACCGCTTCTTGAAGGGCTGCGAGCCCTTGTCGCCCTTCCGCTGACGGGTGCCCATGGCGCGGCGCTGCTTACGGCTCATGTACCGCTCCGCCGCGTCGCCACCGCCCGCGCGGTTGGCGGCGTCCAGGTCGCGCTGCTGGTCGGGGCTGCCCTGGGCGACGTCGCCGCCGGACGCGGTGGCCGCCGCCGTCGCCGCGACCGCCGCGGCCCCCCGTGGCGCCGCGTGCTCCGCCTGCTGGTTGGCGTAAACGCTGCGAACCTGCACGTTGGGCGTCAGCCGGGCCTTGAAGATCATCTCCGTGACCCGGTCGCGCACGCTCCGCTGCATCTCGCGGAAGTGGTTCGCGCCCTCGCGCTTGTACTCGATCCGCGGGTCCTTCTCGGCATACCCACGCAGCCCGATCGAGTCCTTGAGCTGGTCCATCCCGTACAGGTGGTCCTTCCACGCCTGGTCGAGGATCTGCAGGAGGACGACCCGCTCGAGCTGCGTCATCTCCTGGCGGATCACGCCGCGCCCGATCTCATACACCTTGGCCCCGAGGTCCGCCGCGTCGATGAGTTCCTTCGTCTCAACCTTCTTGCCGAACCGCTCCTCGATCCACGCGGCGAGCTTCGCCGGGTCCGATCCGAGCTCCGCGACCTTCGCCGAGACCTGCTTCCGCAGCTTGCCGTCTTCCACGAGCCAGGCCTCCGCCTCCGCCAGCAGCTCGTCGTGGATCTGCTGGCCGTTGCGGCCGACCACGTCCTCGGGGGTCCACGGCAACTCGTACCGCTGCCGGGCGAACTGGAGCAGGTACTCCACCGCCTGCTCCTGGTCCCCCTGCTGGGCGGTGGCGAACACACGGTCCATCGTCAGCTCGACCGGCACCGAGATCTCCCGACGACGGTACTGCTCCCGTGCCTGCGTGAGGATCCGGTCGGCGGCCTGTTCGATCGACAACTCAGCCAGTTCCTGGGGCGCGAGTTCGATGCCGAACTTGTTCCGCGCCCAGTTCGCCAGGTCGCGGGCGCCGTAATGAGGAACGAGGAACTTCTCGAGCCCAGACAGGTCCTGCTTGCCGAGCTGATCGATCGCGGCATCGGTGAGGAGCCGGCGAACGTCGTGGAAGTTCATCTGCCGCAGCTGCGACTGGTTGAGCTTGACGTTGAACCGCGACGAGGCCCAGCCTTGCAGCCCGCGCAGGTCCCACTCCTCCGGCGGGACGTCGTTGGACATGTACTCGCCGAGCGTGACGTCGATCGTCGCCTCGATCTCGCCCCGCGCCTCGCGGCGGACGAGGTCCTGCAACTCCTCCAGCGATTCGAGCTGCACGCGGCTGGGATCGACACTCACGTCGAGGGTGTTCTTCGTCCACTCCGCGATCTGGTCCGCGACGTAGTTCTCACCCAGGTAGGTCTCGGCGGCGTCGTCGACGGCCTCGCCGATGTACTCGAAGATGAGCGCATCCACGTTGCGGCCCTCGAGGACCGCCTGCCGCGTCCCGTAGAAGCTGTTCCGCTGGTGCTCCATGACCTCGTCGTATTCGAGGAGGCTCTTGCGGATCTCGTAGTTGCGTTCCTCGACCTTGCGCTGGGCTCGCTCGACGCTGCGGCTGACCATGCCGTGCTCGATGGCGTCGCCTTCCTTCATGCCCATGCGCGACAGGACCGTCGCCATGCTCTTGGGCATGAAGAGCTTCATGAGGTCGTCTTCGAGGGAGATGAAGAAGCGGGAGCTGCCGCGGTCGCCTTGGCGGCCGGCGCGGCCGCGGAGCTGGTTGTCGATGCGCCGCGACTCGTGCCGCT
>CAZKRE010000157.1:4820-7977 GCA_964555075.1 uncultured Phycisphaeraceae bacterium | reverse complement strand
TGGCGTCAGTAGCCGGTGAGCTCCATGCACTCGATCGGCTGGGCGATCGTGGGCGCGATGAAGATGGTGCACTTGAGCATCTGGTAGATCGAACCGGGCACCATCGGCGTCACCGGGCCGTGCGTGATGAGCCGGGAGGTCATCCGCTGCCAGGAGGAGAACGAGCCCATGGTGGTCAGCCCGTGGCCCTCGACGCGCTGCTTGGCGTGGAGCACGTCGCGGGGGCCGATGGTCGCCGCCTTGGGCGGGACGTTGCCCACGTTGCCCGAGCAGCCGAACACGCCGTGCAGCGAGTTCTGCGCGATGGTCAGCGGGTGGAGCTTGATGATCTTCGCCGGCTGCTGGAGGTATTCCTCCATGGAGTCGACCTTCGTGTACTCGTCGACCGGGTCGATGAAGGCGATGTGCCCCGCCCAGCCCGGGCCGGAGGTGAAGTAGTCGATCCCCCCGCCGGTCTTCTCGTCGATGAGGTCGGAGAAGTGGTGGATGTTCTCGTTGGTGGGGACGAGCACGTTCTCAGGGAGCGGCCGCAGCTCGGGGTCGATCTTCTCGATGAAGTACTTCTTGAACGAGTAGGTGAAGCCCGCCTGGTAGCTCTCGGGCGCGATGTTGCCATCCTGATCGGCCCACTCGTCCATGGTGACGAAGACGCAGTGGCGGCAGTTGACGCGGTTGCGGTTGATCAGCTCCGCCAGGGCCATGTGCGTGGTGGGGTTGGGGTTGCCGAAGATGGTGGAGAACCGCTCGCCCCGGTCGGACGACTCCTTGATCCGCATGAACTTCTCGGCCGTGACCACCGCGCCGGCGTTGGGGATGATCCGGATGTTCACATCCGGGTTGGGGTGCTTCTCGATCTCCTCGGGCGTCATCTTCGCCAGCCGGGCCAGCAGCGCGCGGTCCTTGACGGGGCAGAAGTCGGCGGGCTGAAAGTCGAAGTCGGTGTTCATGGTCTTCCTGATGGGGTGGGACGGAAGGGGCATAGTGCGCCAGCGCACGAGATTCTTCAACTCCGGCCCGCGCCGAAGGCACCGCGCGTCGCCGGCTCCGGGAGGGCGGGGCGACCGCTCCACGGGCCGGGCGTCAGACTTTCCGGTCGTGGACCCAGCTGAACGGCACCCGGGGCGCGGCCTGCATCTTCGCCGCGACCGCGTCGGCGTGACGGTCGACCTGCTCGGCGTGCGAGCAGAGGTAGTCCTGCGCCCGCGCGGCCTTGCCCGTCACCTGACGATCCGCGAGTTTCCACGTCTTCACGAGGTGCTCCACGATCGTCGCGTAATCGCGGACGGTGTACACCCCCGCCCGCTGCGCCACGGCCGAGAAGTGGTCGAAGAGGTCCGGGTCCTTCCCGTCGGTCATGTGCCGGCCGGGCATCGCGATCACCGAACGGAAGAGCTCGCGGATCGCGATCATGCCCCCTTCCGGGTCGGCGTCGAGGACGTGGCCCATCATCTTCGTGTAGAACGCCTCGTGGCGGGCCTCGTCGCCGGCGATCCGCCGGCAGATCTTCGCGAGGTTCGCGTCCCCCTCCGCGGCCACGAGCCGCCCCACGTTGTTGTGCGAGATCCGCGTCGCACGCTCCTGGAACGAGGTGTAGATGAGCCCCTTGTACGGCTCGGCCTTTGTGCGGGGGTTGAACCCGTTGGCGATGAGGTGCTGGACCGTGACCTCGACCGCCCGCATGTCCACCCGCCCGGTGAGCCGGAGATAGGCGTTGAGCAGGTCCCCGTGCCGGTTCTCCTCCGCGGTCCAGCCGCGGAGCCAGCGGGCCCACGGCTCGTCCGAGTCGCCCCGGTCATCGCGGGCGATCAGGTTGAGCGCCACCGCGTAGCTGGGCAGCGCCTCCTCCGTGACCATGTCGCCCACGAGCACGACGAGCATCTCGTCGGAGATCGTCTGCGCCGCCTCGCGGAACGCCTCCATCTCCTCCCGCCAGCCCTCGCCCTCGAGGTCGGGCAGGTAGTCCGTCGGCTGCCAGATCTTCTCCACCTCTTCGAGGTAGTTGAGGTTCTCCCCGACAAAGAAGTCGATCCCGCCGAGCACCTCGAACTGATTATGTGCCAGGCTATCCTCGGCCATACGAATGATCCTCTGATGTGTCGGTTGACGCCACGCTGCCGCCGCGACAGGGGCGGTGATCGGCGGGTGGCGGTCGGTGCCGCCGGTGGACAAAGTACCCGTTCCGGCTCGGGAAAGCTTAGGCGGGCCGAACCCTCGGCATCCAGCACGACCCGCACCCGAACGTGGACGCCGGCCACGACCGGAGCCGGCCGCCATCTTCGCCCGCGGGCGAAACCCCTAGAATCTGCCCATGCCCCTCGAACTGGTGTTTCTCGGCTCGGGCACGAGCGCGGGCGTGCCCATGATCGGGTGTGACTGCGACGTCTGCCGCAGCGAAGACCCGCGCGACCACCGGTCCCGTGCCAGCGTCCTGATCCGCTACCGCGACGACCGCGGGACGTTGCGGGAGCTGCTCATCGACACGTCGCCCGAGCTCCGCCAGCAGGCGATCCGCGAGCGGATGCGCCGCGTCGACGGCGTCCTCTTCACCCACGCCCACGCCGATCACATCTTCGGCCTCGACGACCTCCGCCGCTTCAACGCCGTGATGGAAGGCCCGATCGACATCTACGCCGAGCGCACCGTCCTCGACCGGCTGCGGCACATGTTCGGCTACATCTTCGAGCCCCACACCAACGTCAACCGCTCCTTCGTCGCCACCCTCATCGCCCACGAGCTGCAGCCGGGCGCGGCGATGGACCTCTTCGGCGCCCGCTGGACGCCGATCCGCCTGCTCCACGGCCGGCTGCCCATCCTCGGCTTCCGCGTCGATCGGGCCCCGGCAGGCGCTTCCGCGGGCGATGCCCCGGGCGCGATCGCCTACTGCACCGACGTGTCGGCGGTCCCGCCCGAGTCGTGGCCGCTGCTCCAGGGGCTCGACGTGCTTGTGATCGACGGGCTCCGCTACCGACACCACCCGACCCACTTCAACGTCGACCAGGCGCTGGAGGTCATCGACCGCGTCCAGCCGAAGCGGGCGTACCTCACGCACATCGCCCACGACATCCTGCACGCGGACCTCGAGCCGCGATTGCCCGCGGGCGTCCACCTCTCCTACGACGGCCTGCGTGTATCCGCGGGCTGAGCGGGGTCAGGTGAG
>CAZKRE010000157.1:0-4720 GCA_964555075.1 uncultured Phycisphaeraceae bacterium | reverse complement strand
CTCACCGCGTCGCCTCCTGCAGCGCGACGAGGGTGTAGGCCGTGACGAGGCTCGGGTCGCCCTCCATCCAGCGGTCCGCTTCGTTGACCCACGAGCCGTCTTCCCGCTGCCGCTGGACCGCCGCATCGACCAGCGCGTTGGCCCAGTCGACCTCGGTGCCGTCGGGCAACCGCAGCGTCGTGCTGCCCCAGGCCCGCAGCGCCCGGCCGAGCGTCATGTACATGTAGTACAGGCCCTGCTGGTCGAGTCGATGGCCGTCCTTGTCGGCGCCATCGGGCAGGCCGGGGTTGCGGTCCAGCGTCCAGTTGCGGCGGATCCAGTCGTACGCCGCGGTGACGCGGGGGTCGTCCCGGTCGAGCTGGGCGTAGACGTAGCTCTTGAAGCCCGCGTAGGTCATCGAGCCGTAACCGCGGAGCCCACTGACGGGGCGCCCCAGCTTGGCTTCGTCGATCATGTCCGGGTTCGCCATCGACTGGGGGACGCCGATGTGGTCCGCGTCGATGCTCGTGGCGTAGATGAACCCGCCGTCCTGCACGATCGCCTCGCGGAAGAGCTCGTTGGCGTCGATCCCCTGGCAGCGGGCGATGAACACGATCGCGCGCTGGAACGCCGGGTCGTTGCAGTCGACGCCGGAGTCGAACAGGCCCTGGAGCATGATCTGCGTGTTGCTCATGTCCGGCCGGCCGTGCTTGCCGTAGCCCGCCCCGCCGTAGAACGGGTGGTTCTCGTCGATCGGCTCGCCCCGCGGGTCGGTCATGCCCGCCTTCCACTGGAGGTGGCGGAGGTAGTCCTGCGCCTTGGCGACGGCCTCGGCGACGTCGGGGCGGCTGTCGACGCGGGACAGGGCCGAAAGGCAGATCGCGGTGTTGTAGTTCTGGAGCATCCCCGCGTGGATCCCGCCATCCTCCTTCGCGAACGAGAGGATGTAGTCGATCGCGCGCCGGACGGCCGGGTCGTCCGGCGACACGTCCGGCCGGTCGAGCAGCGTCTGCACCACCATCGCCGTCACCGCCGGCCCGGGCTGCGGCGTCCAGCTCCCATCCGCGTTCTGCACCGACCGGAGGTACGCCACGCCCCGCTCGATGGCGGCGTCGGCCTTCCGCCAGTGCTCGTCGTCGAGCCCGAACGCCGCCGGGGCGACCCACGCGAAGAGGCACAGACAGCAGGCAGCAAGGAGGGTGCGGTTCATCGTCGGCTCCGGGGTGATGCGGCGTTGTCTGCCGATTCTAAGCCCCCCCGCCGCGACGATCCGCGGGCGTCAGCGCGGCAGGTGGCTGTTCCAGGGCTCGATGAAATCGTCCCCGTCGGCCGCGGTCGCGACGGGTCCCGCCGCCCTCGCCGACGGCGACAGGCCGTGCACCGCGCGGATCGCCGCGACGATCAGTGTCAGCAGCCCCCCGAACAGCAGCAGGCTGACGATCGCGGCGAGCGGGTCGCCGGCGAGCTGGACGAGGTTCGCCAGGACCGTGATCCCGACGAACACGCCGTGGGCCCAGAGGATGATGAGCGTCGCGAGCCGCGCCCCGCCGCTGCCGCGACGCAGGGGGAACCCCAGGAACAGGAGCGCCACCGCCGGGGCCGCGAAGAGCAGCGAGACCATCACCGTCGCAACGACCCGCACGAGCGTGACCATCTGCGCCGCGTCGATGCCGGGGGGGAGTTCCCCGAACTGGGCCGCGCTCGGCGGGAGCGCGTAGGTCCCCCCGATGCAGCAGACGGAAACGAGCAACTCCACCGCCGCGACCGCCCAGACCAGCGAAGCGGCCCGGCCGTGCGACCCCCCGTGGCGTGCGAACGGGACGGCGGAGAACGGAGACTGCGACATCGCCGACAGCATACCGCTGGCGTGCCGCGGTGTACGTCGCACAAGCCGTTTCGATATGATCCTCGGGTTTGCCGCGGAGTCGGCCGGGGGTGGTGGCTGCGCCACCGCCGAAGCCCATGAAGAAACAGTTGTTCCTGGTGCTGCGGATCCTCCTGGCCCTCGCAGGGGTGGCGTTCATCGTCCTGTCCCTGACGTGGCGTGACAGCGTCATCCTGCCCGCGGGGTGGCTCGTCGACGGCCGCCGCATCGCCCAGGCCACCACCGCCGACGTCGTCAGCGAAAGCCTCGACGCCCGCGGCCGGCCGCGGGGCGACCTCATCCTCGCGGTCCCCATCGGCGAGGGCGTCGTCGAGGAAATCACCCTCCCCGCCTCGAGCCTCGACACCGGCCCGCGCGCGCCCCAGTTCCGGCCGGGCATCGTCACCACCCTCCGAACCGCCGACTTCGCCCTCCTCGCCCTGGGCCTGCTCCTCACCGGCGTCATCTTCCCGATCCAGGGTTACCGCTGGCTCATCCTCCTCAAGTGCCGCGGCCTCGACGTCGGCTGGTGGAAGGCCTTCCGCCTCACGATGATCGGGCAGTTCTTCAACTTCTGCATGCCCGGCACGACCGGCGGCGACGTCATCAAGGCCTACTACGCCGCCAAACGCGCCGAAAACCGCGGCGCCGCCGTCATGAGCGTCTTCTATGACCGCGTCACCGGGCTCTTCGGCCTCGTCGTCCTCGCGGGAATCGTCGGCCTCTTCCTCCTCGACAACCCGCTCGTCTGGAAGATCACCCTCTTCGTCTGGATCGGGATGCTCGGCTCGGTCCTCCTCGCCGCCGTCTACTTCTCCAAACGCATCCGCGCCGCCCTGCAACTCGACCGCCTCATCGGCCTGCTCCCCGGCAGCATCTTCACCAAGATCGACCAGGCCGCCCTCGCCTACGGCGAACACAAAGCCGCCGTCCTCTGGGCCACCGCCGTCAGCGTCCCCGTCCACTTCCTCCTCGCCGTCGCCACCGTCCTCGCGGGCCTCGCGATGGGCATCAGCGACGACCACGCCGGCCCCCTGCTCGTCGTCATCCCCGTCCTCATCCTCGCCGCCGCGATCCCCCTCTCCTACCAGGGCATCGGGATCATGGAGGGCATCGCCTACGCCCTGATGGTGCAGACACACATGGCGACCATGAACCAGGTCGTCGGCATGCTCGTCATGTGGCGGATCTACCTCATCGCCTGGTCCCTGCTCGGCGCGGGGATGCTCCTCCGCGGGGACGTCCACCTCTTCCCCGAGAAGGCCGTTGACACGCCGGACAATGATCACGCGGTCCCCGTCGCCCCCGCCGCGCCGCTCTGAGGGCCCCCGAACACTTCGCCCCCTCGGGCCGCTCGCGGCTTCGGGCTACTTCCCGCTCACGTTCCAGGCATCACGCCCCACTCCCATACTGCCACCACAGCACCCGCAGCATCACCGCCAGCCGGAACCCGTAGACCGGCACCGCGATCGCCAGGAACGCGCCCCACCCCAGCACCAGCCACGACCGGTGCGGCCCACGCAGCCGCCACGCCACCACCGTCAGCACCGGCCCCGCCACCAGCAGCCCCACCAGCGGGTAGAACGTCGGCTTCCGCGCCGACGCCCACAGCAGTTGCCAGAGCGTGAGCCGGGCCCCACCGGGCGGGTCGCCCGGCGTCATCGCCAGCGCCAGCAGGACCGCCCCCTGCAACGCCAGCACCACCAGCGCCAACCGCGCCGCAATCGCCCGCTTCCTCGCCGCCGTCACCAGTCGTCTCGCCACGCCCGTCCTATCGAATCCAGGTCCACAACAACCCGTCAGCCCCCACCCCGATCCCTGTGCTGATTGGTTCTGCTTTCCTGCTTTGTCGCTTTCTCGCTTTCCTGTTTCCTTCCCGCCCCTCTATACCACCGCCTCCCATACCAGATGCGCCCCCGCCACCGCCGCGCCGACATACACCACCGCCGCGAACGGCTTCTCGGGGACCCGCCGGTGCATCCACACCCCCATCAGCGTCCCCACCGGGATCAGCGGCATGAACCACGCCGCCTCCAGCAGCGTGGCCGGCGTCAGCACCGCGAGCGCGACGTAGCTCGGCACCTTCGCCAGGTTCCCCAGCAGGAAGTACATCACCAGCGTCCCCACGTGCCGCGTCTTGTCGACCCGCTCCTCGAGCATGTACAGCGACACGATCGGCCCCGCGGAGTGCGAGAGCGTCGAGGTGAAGCCCGCCACCGCGCCGACGATCCGCCCCGGCCACGGGCCGCTGGGCAGCCGCGCGACCTTCCCCCCCGCCAGCCGCCACCCCTGCAGCGCCACGATCAGCAGGCACGTCCCGCCCACCAGCACCGCGAGCACCGTGCTCAGCACCCCCGCCTCACGCAGCCACCAGAGCACCACCGTTCCAAGGCCGATGCCGACGGCCGCCCCGGCGAGCAGCCACCGCAGGTGCGGCCACGACTGCTTGCCCACGTAATGAAAGTTCGAGAACACGTCCGCCACGATCAGCAGTGGCAGCATCACCCCGATCGCCCGCTCCGGCGGCATCGCGTTCGCCACCAGCGGCACCGCCAGGATCCCGATCCCCCCGCCGAACCCCGCCTTCGCGATCCCGATCACCAGCACCGCCGCGGTCATCGCGCTCAGGTACCACCAAAGCTCGGTTCCCGGCGGCGGCACAGGCAGAGGAATGGTCACGCCCGAGATGGTAACGATCGCACCCCTCCCCACGCCGGCCCTGAGCCCGTCCGCGGGCGAAGGGCCGGGTGAAGACCCCGCGCAAAAGAGAAGCGCCGCCCTCCCGGACGGCGCTTCCTCGATCATCTCACCAGCGACGGGCCGCTACTCCTTCACTTCATACTCCGCGTCGACGACGTCCTCGTCCTTGCCCGCCGC
>CAZKRE010000156.1:0-7991 GCA_964555075.1 uncultured Phycisphaeraceae bacterium | reverse complement strand
CAAGCCACGTGCCGGGCTCGAACCGGCGACCTGCGGTTTACAAAACCGCTGCTCTACCAACTGAGCTAACGTGGCAAACGCGTACTCCCGGATCGGGCCTCGTTCCCGAGGGATACCGCCGCTCGCGAGTTTACCAAAGGCTGATCGTCACCGGGCTCCCGTTGAGGCGAAGCCCGGGCGGGGACGGCCCGCGGGGCGTTTTGAGTCGGGTTTCTGCCGGACCGCGCCGACATTGCCGAAACGGCTCTTTGTTCCGCCTTCCGTTCAAGGTAAACTGGAAATCCACCGTCGACACTGGAGGCCGCTTCTTGCATCGATCCCTGCTGCCCGGCCTGCTCATCACCGCGGGGCTCACCTGCGCGGCGCCCGTTTCGGGCGTCGTGCTGCACCCGGACCGTGCGCAGCCGGCATCGCACCCGCCCGCTGAGGTCATGACGTCGTGGGCCGGGGGCTCCGCGGTCGCGATCAGCCCCAACTGGTTCGTCTCCACCCGGCATCAGGGCGGGAACGTCGGCAACAGCGTGACGTTCGGCGGGGCGACGTTCACCGTCGTCGAGAGCGTCGCGCTGGTCGACCCGCCCCGCGACGGCCTCAACGGTCTCGCGACCGACCCGCAATCCGAGTTCCCGTCCGATGCCGTCCTCTGGCGTGTGGACGGGACGCTGCCCGCGTGGACCCCTGTGGCCACCGCGCACGTCACGACGGGCACGCGGGTCACCATCGGCGGCTTCGGCAGGACCCGCAGCGGCACGGCCAGACTCGATAGCCAGAACCGCCTCGGCTATGACGTCACCAGCAGCGGCGGCACGCTGACCTGGGGAGCGAATCACATTGAGAGCAGGCGGGTGGTCGAGTTCCTGTTCAATGATGGCGATTCCGCCGTCGACGCGCGGGCGATGGCCTACACCGCGGACTTCGACTCGCCCGACGGGGGCGATGTCGCCGAGGCCACGCTCGCCCAAGGCGACTCGGGCGGGGGCTGGTTTATCAACGACGGCGGCGACTGGAAGCTCGTCGGCCTGAGCAATGCGGTCGAACACCCGGATCGTGCGATCTTCGGCGAGGTGCTTTACGCGGTCGCCCTGCCGGACTACGCGGGCAGCATCCATGCCACCATCCCCGAGCCGGGGACGCTGATCCTGCTCGCCTCGGGCGTGGGCGTGATGGCGGGGTGGCGACGCCGCTGACAACGGCGGCGGCGGCTACCGCTTGCCGTACTGCGACTCGTAGTACGTGCGATACGCGCCGCTCTTGACCCGCTTCCACCACTGCGGGTGATCGACGTACCACTTCACCGTGTGTTCCAGTGCCGCCGGCCACGCCGAGCGGGTGGGCTGCCAGCCGAGTTCGTCCTTGATCTTCGTGGCGTCGATCGCGTATCGGCGGTCGTGGCCGAGGCGGTCCTTCACCGGCTCGATCCACGAGTGGTCCTTGCCCATCAGCGCGAGGATCGCGTGGGTGAGCTCCAGGTTCGACCGCTCGTTGTTCCCGCCGATGCAGTAGGTCTCGCCCGCCTTGCCCTTCTCGAGCACGGTCAGCACCGCTTCGCAGTGGTCCTCGACGTGGAGCCAGTCGCGGACGTTGCGCCCGTCGCCGTAGAGCGGGACCTTCTTCCCCTCGATCAGGTTGGTCACGAAGAGGGGGATGACCTTCTCGGGGAACTGGTACGGCCCGTGGTTGTTGGAGCAGTTGGTGATGCAGGCGTTGAGCTTGAACGTGTGCATCGCCGCGCGGACGAGCATGTCACTGCCCGCCTTGCTCGCGGAGTAGGGCGAGGAGGGGTCGTACGGCGTGTCCTCGTGGAACTTGACCTCGGGCCGGTCGAGCGGCAGGTCGCCGAACACCTCATCGGTGGAGACGTGCACGAGCCGCTTGCTCGCAGCCTCGGGGCTGCGGCGGATGGCGTCGATCACCGTCTGCGTGCCCAGCACGTTCGTGGTGACAAACGGCCGGGCGTCGAGGATGGAGCGGTCGACGTGCGACTCCGCGGCCATGTGGACCACGGCGTCGCACTCGGCGACGAGCTTCGTCATCAGCTCGAGGTCGCAGATGTCGCCATGGACGAAGGTGTAGCGTGGGTCCTTCTCGAGGTCGCTCAGGTTTTCGGGGTTGCCCGAGTAGGTGAGCTTGTCGAGGTTGACGACGTGGTAGTCCGGCCGATCGCGCAGGACGAGCCGCACGAAGTTGGAGCCGATGAATCCGCTGCCGCCGGTGAGGAGGATCTTCATGGTTGTACGATTCCAACGCGGAGGAATGGCCATCCCTCCGCGTTACACGGTGACCGGTTCGAGGCGTGCGAGCACGTCCGCGAGGTTGTCTTTCCAGTGGGGCATCGGCCCGAGGACGGCCTCGGTTCCCGTGAGGTCGAGCACGCTGTAGGCCGGCCGCGGCGCGGGGAGGGGGTACTCCGCGGTGGTGCAGGGGTTGATCGTGCAGCCGGCGTGTCGCAGTTGCCGGGCGATCTCGACGGTGAACTCGTACCAGGTGCATTCGCCGCCGTCGGTGACGTGGAAGACGCCGTCGGCGCCCCGGCGAAGGAGCTCGAGGGACGCCCGCGCGAGGTGTTCGCAGCTCGTCGGCCGGCCCCGCTGGTCGTTCACGACCTTGAGCGTCGGCTTCTCGCGGGTGAGCCGGGCCATCGTACGGACGAAGTTCTTGCCCCACGGCGCGTAGAGCCAGCTCGTGCGGACGAGCAGGTGTCGGCAGCCGCTCCGCTCGATCGCCTCTTCACCCGCGGCCTTGGATCGGGCGTAGACGCCCATCGGGTGGCGGGGCGCGTCAGTCGGGATCGGGGAGGCGGCGTGACCGTCGAAAACGTAGTCGCTCGAGTAGTGAACGAGCGTCGCGCCGATCTCCCGGCAGCGCTCCGCGAGGTGCCGCACACCCGTCGCGTTGATCGCGAACGCGGCGCGTTCATCCTGCTCGGCACCGTCCACGTTCGTGTACGCGGAGCAGTTGATCACGGTGCGGGTGCCGGCGGGGATGCCGCGAACGACGGAATCGGCATCCGTGACGTCAAACTCGGGCCGCGAAACGGGGGTGCAGGCCGTGACGCCGTCTAAACCCGGACGGGCCAACACCCCGGCCCATGCGCGGCCCAACATCCCGTTGGGGGCGATCAACACGATGGGTTCGATCGGGGTCGCCATCACCCGCCCACGCTCCCCGTGTACTCGAACGGCGAGACCAGGTCCGCGAAGCGGGGAAGCTTCGCGTCCTTCTCGCTGAGGATCGCGGCCGCGGGCTCGATGCCCCAGTCGATGGCGAGAGCCGCGTCGGACCAGAGGACGCCGGCGTCGCATTCCGGGGCGTACGGCGCGGTGACCTTGTACATCACCTCCGTGCCCGGCTCGAGCGTCACGAACCCGTGAGCGAAGCCGATGGGCACGAGGATCTGCTTCCAGTTCTCGGCGGAGAGGACGACGCTCACGTGCTTGCCATACGTCGGCGAGCCCCTGCGGACGTCCACCGCCACGTCGAGGATGCTGCCCCGCGTCACGCGGACGAGCTTGTCCTGCGCGAAGGGCGGCCGCTGGAAGTGCAGCCCCCGCAGCACGCCGCGGCTCGCGGACATCGAATGGTTGTCCTGCACGAACGCGAGGTCGATCCCGTGCTTCGCGAGCGCATCGCGGCTGTACACCTCGGAGAAGAACCCGCGGTGATCGCCGAACTTCTTCGGCGTCAGGATGAGGACGCCCGGGATGTCGGTCTTGTGAACTTCCATGGGTGATGGGGGATGTCGGACGCGGGATGTTCAGGCGGGATGTTCAGGAAGCGGGAATGCCTTCACATCGCACATCCCACATCCGACATCTCACATTCCGTCACACCCACAGCCTCCGCCCGTCTTCCTTCAGCACGTCGAGCAGGTACTGGCCGTAGCTGTTGGTCTTCATCTCGTTCGCGAGTTCCCCGAGCTGGTCGGCGTCGATGTAGCCCATGCGGAAGGCGATCTCCTCGGGGCAGCCGATCATCGTCCCCTGCCGCTGCTCGATCGCTTCGACGAACGTCCCCGCCTGCAGCAGCGACTCGTGCGTCCCCGCGTCCAGCCACGCCGTCCCTCGGCCCCAGAGCTGCACGCGGAGTTGGCCCCGCTCCTGGTACACGCGGTTGAGGTCCGTGATCTCCAGCTCCCCGCGGGGCGAGGGCTTGAGCGACTCCGCGATGCTCGTCACATCCCGGTCGTAGTAGTAGAGCCCGGGGACCGCGAAGTGGCTCTTGGGCTTGGCGGGTTTTTCCTCGAGGGAGAGCACCTTGCCCGCATCGTCGAACTCGACGACGCCGTACCGCTCCGGGTCCTTCACCGGGTAGCCGAAGATCAGCGCCCCCTCGGTCATCTTCGCCGCGTCCTGGAGCTGCCGCCCCAGCCCGCTGCCGTAGAAGATGTTGTCGCCGAGGATCAGGCAGGTCGGCTCGCCGGCGATGAACCCCTTGTCCAGCAGGAACGCCTGAGCCAGCCCCTTCGGCTCGGGCTGCTCGACGAACTGGAACCGCATCCCCCAGCGCGACCCATCCCCCAGCAGCCGCTCGAACAGCGGCAGGTCGGTCGGCGTCGAGATCAGCAGCACCTCCCGGATGCCTGAAAGCATCAGCACCGAGAGGGGGTAGTAGATCATCGGCTTGTCGTAGACCGGCAGCAGTTGCTTCGAGACCGCCCGCGTCAACGGGTAGAGCCGCGTGCCGTGACCGCCGGCGAGAATGATGCCCTTCATGCCACTCCCTGATCGAAATCCCGTGCCCGGGCTCGAACGCCCCGTCTAGCTTACATCGGCGAAAGCCGCGACGGTGTCAAGCGGAGCATCCCGCCTCAGCCCCGCCCGGGTGACACTCGCCCACTCGCTTCACGACGCCCCGCTCCCCGCACTGGACGCCCCCGCCCCGCGATTGGTACACTCCCCCGTTCGCGAGGCGTCCCGCGCCCCGCCGTCCGCCACCTTAGCTCAGCGGTAGAGCAGTGCTTTCGTAAAGCACAGGTCTGGGGTTCGAATCCCCAAGGTGGCTCTTCCTAAGTTCTGCATCAGGCGGAGTCTGCGCCAGCGCAGGCGACGTCGCGCACCGGGGGAATGACAGAACCACCTCTGCGACAGGCTCAAGCGTTCGGTGTCCGCACGCTGAAGCTCATGCCGCCACGCCGTATGGCACGCTCAACGGAGCCGGCTGGAAGTTCAGCTTGCTGACGTCGAAGCCTTCCGCTTCGACGACGAAGATGGACGCGCTGGCCTTACGGAGGTCGACCTGATCGCCGTGGGGCAGCTCGTCGCTCGAGAGCGTCCTGGGGTCGGGGATGATCTGCACCGAGGGGCGGCAGGGCTGGTCGGGATGGTGCTCGATGACGACGGCGTATCGGTCATCGCTGAGCCGCACGGTGCTGCCCGGGGCGTAGGGCGGGGCGACCTCGACGAGCGTTTGCAGGATGAGCGGGTCGAACTGCGGCCGCATGGCTTCGCCGAGGAGGACCGACAACGCCCAGACCGTGGGGCGGCGATCGCCGGCGACGGGGTTGCGGAGCCGGTCGAGCTCGTCGGCGACGGCGACAATGCGGGCGAAGACGTGGATCCGGTGGCCGTCGAGGACGGGCATGCCTTGGCCCGCATAGCCGGAGCCGTCGAACCGCTGGTGGTGGTGGAGGAGGACGGCGGCGGCGGAGGCGTCGATCTTGCCGCGGACGGTCCGCCAGCCGTCGAGCGGGTGGTCGCGCCACGCGGGGTCGGACTCGTCGCCGGTCTCGAAGTAGCGTTCGCGGACGTCCTTGGGGAGGGTGAGGGCGCCCATGTCGTGGAGCATCGCGCCGAGGCCCAGGGAGCGGACCTCCTTGGCGCGGGCGGGGTCGACGTGCCGGCGTTCCTTGACGAGGTAGCCCTCGAGCTTGAGGCCCAGGAGCAGGGAGAGGTAGGCGACCGCGGCGCAGTGGCGCATGAGGTCGTCGTTGGTCTGGTCGATGTCGCCGAGGAAGACCGCGGCCTGAGGGTTGGTCATCAGGTGCTCGACGAGCTGCTGGATCGAGCGGGTGTAGGCGTCGTAATCGAGCTTGGCGGCGGCGCCCCGCTGGAGGTGCTCGAAGGTGTCCGCGATGTGGGTGAGGACCTGCTGCTGGTTGCGGACGAGTTCGGAGGAGACGATCTTCTCGAGGAACTCGAGGCTCGGGTAGCGGACCCAGAGGCTGCGGATCGCGTGTTCCTTGAGCTTGCCGAGGATCTCGTCGGTGAGGACGTAGCCCACCTTCAGCAGCGATCGATTGGGGGTCCGCGGATTCTGGACCGGCAGCGCGAGGCGCATGCCCGGCTTGGCATGGTGTAGGTCTACCCGAAGCAAACAGCACCTCCGAGGAGCAACGAAACGCGACCCCGCCTGACTTACTGTCGGCGGGATCGGTGGCCGACTCGATGCGGCCTCGATAACCGGGTGCGGGTGGCGCCGATGGTGCGGGCGATGCGGGTCGTGACGGCGCGTCAGGGCTTGAGGGCGTGCCGGCCGCGCTCCTTGCGCCGGCTGTTGACGAGGGCGAGCGCGTCGGGCTCCTTGGCGACGAGGCGGATGAGCTGGGACAGGGTGACGTCGAGGAGGATGGCGGAAGGCTTGGGGTCGAACCGCTTGAGCCAGAGGACGTCGAGGGCCTCGGCGAGGAGGGCGGGGTAGTCGCGGTGATCGGGGTTGACGGCGATGCGGCCGCCCCGGACGCGGGCACGCCAGCGGTCGCTGGGCCCGGCGATGAGGTCGCGTTCGGTGCGACAGTCGAGCGCGAGGCGGAGGCGGAGCCGGCGGACGGCGACGCGGTGGTTCTCGGCGCGGGTGCGGCGTTCGTTGGCGTGGGCGGTGACGCCCGTCGGGCCGTCGACGAGCTCGACGGAGGAATCGACCTTGTTGCGGTTCTGCCCGCCGGGCCCGCCGGAGCGGGCGCGGTGCCCGTCCTGGCGGCAGCGTTTGAGCAGGTCCGCCGGATCGAGCTCCGCGGGGTGCGGTGGCGGCACGATCTGCATGGGCGTATCGTACCCGCCGCCGGGGCGGGGTTCGAGCGAAGGCGCACGGCCGGGCGGCCGATAGAACCCGCGTGGATGGTCGGCATCACCGGCTCCCGTCGCTGGCCCTGTGCGCGAGGCCGAACCCGATGACCGACACCCCCCCCACCCGACCCGCTTCGCCGCTGGCGCCGCTCGACGCCTGGACGGAGTCGAACCCGTGGCACCCGCGGGTCCTGCCGTTCCTCTTCTACATCGCCGCGATGATGCTCGTCGTCGGCGCGACCTCGCAGTGGCTGTTCGCCTACCCGGTCCTCTACACGCTGCAGTGCGCCGTCACCGCGTATCTCCTCTGGCGCTACCGCCACCTGCTGCCGGAGCTGACGCTGCGGTTCCACTGGCTGGCGATCCCCGTCGGGCTCGCGATGACGGTCGCGTGGGTCGAGCTGGGCAGCCTGATGGTCTGGCTGTGGCCCGAGCGGTTCGGTCCGACGCCCGGCGTGCCGCACGAGATCGAGGAGATGCGCGAGGCGTCGATCGGGCTCTACGGGTCGTCGCTCATCCTGCGGCTGCTGGGCATGTCGCTGATCGTGCCGGTGTTCGAGGAGCTGTTCATCCGCTCGGCGATGCTGCGGGGGTTGCACCGGTTCCGCCCGACGATGCTCGGGCTGACGCAGGTGCTCGTGGACGTGCCGGTGATCGGGGAGTGGATCGAGGACACGCAGATCGGTCGCCGCGCCGCCGCCGCGCCGCCGCAGTTGACGAAGCAGCTCGTCGAGACGCCCCTGGGCCACCTGACGGTGTTCGGGGTCGCGGCGTCGACGGTGGTGTTCATGCTCAGCCACGCGATCCGCGACTGGCCGGGCTGCATCGCGTGCGGCGTGGCGTGGTGCCTGCTGTTGTGGTGGACGAACCGCCCGTCGCTCCCGCCCGAGCGACGGCTGGGCATCGGCCCGATCGCCTGGTCGCACGGCATCTGCAACGCGACCCTGTGGTACTACTGCGTGAGCACGGGGGACTGGCAGTGGCTGTGAA
>CAZKRE010000155.1:0-7995 GCA_964555075.1 uncultured Phycisphaeraceae bacterium | reverse complement strand
CGCGGCCCCGGCGAGCAGCAGCTCGAGATCGACCGCCGCATCGTCCAGCGCAAGAAAACCGAGCTCCGCCGCGAGATCGCCCGCGTCCAGCAGCGCAAGACCCGCGAAGTCGCCGCCCGCAACGTCGACTTCTACACCGTCGGCCTCGTCGGTTACACCAACGCCGGCAAGTCCACCCTCTTCAACACCCTCACCGAACCCTCCGGCGGCGGCGACGCCTACGCCGACGACAAGCTCTTCGCCACCCTCTCCACCCGCACCGCGCGCTGGCGCCTCGGCGGCGGCGACGAGGTCATGCTCTCCGACACCGTCGGCTTCGTCCGCGACCTGCCCCACCACCTCGTCGCCAGCTTCCGCGCCACCCTCGAAGAGGCCGTCCACAGCGACCTGCTCCTCGTCGTCCTCGACGTCGCCCACCCCCGCGCCGAGCAGCACCTCGCAACCGTCATGGAGGTGCTCGACGAGATCGGCGCCGACAGCCAGACCCGCGTCCTCTGCCTCAACAAGGTCGACGCCGTCGAGCACAACGCCGACCTGCTCGTCTTCAAGGAGCGGTACCCCGACGCCGTCACCATCAGCGCCAGGACCGGCCGCGGGCTCGACCAGCTCGTCGAACACGTCCGCACCCAACTCCGCGGCACGGAGCACGAACTCACCATCACCCTCGCCGCGGGCGACGGCAAGGCCATCAACTTCCTCGAAAACCGCGCCAACGTCCTCGGCCGCGAGTGGCACGACGGCGTGGTGGACCTGACCGTCCGCATCGGCGACCGACCCCTCGACCAGCTCCGCTCCATGGGCACCACCGCCCGGGTCGGCGACGAGACGCTCTCCGACGCCCGAGCCAACGAACGCGGCTGGGGGCGGTGAACGACGAGGTCGGGCCGCGACCGGTCAGGTCGCGACCCCGGGTCCGCCGATCGCCGCCAGCAACTTCGGGCGGGGCCCCGACTCCCGCCCCGGCCCCGTCCCCGCTAGCATGCCGCCACCATGAGTGAGATCCCCCTTTCCCAGCCGGACATCACCGAGGCCGAGATCGACGCCGTCGTCTCGGTGTTGCGCTCCGGCCGGCTGAGCATCGGCCCGCGTCAGGACCTCTTCGAGCAGATGGTCGCCGAGCGGGCGAACCGTCGGCACGGCATCGCCGTCTCATCCGGCACCGCCGGGCTCCACCTGGTCCTGCTCGCCCTGGGCATCGGGCCGGGCGATGAAGTCATCACCACCCCCTTCAGCTTCGTCGCCTCCAGCAACTGCATCCTGATGGCCGGCGCGACGCCGGTCTTCGTCGACATCTGCCCCCGCAGCCTCAACCTCGACCCCACCAAGGTCGAGGCCGCCATCACCCCCCGGACCAAGGCGATCCTCGGCGTCGAGGTCTTCGGCAACGCCAAGCACATGGCCCGCCTCAAGGCCATCGCCCAGGCCCACGAGATCCCCCTCATCGAGGACTCCTGCGAGGGCCTCGGCGGGATGTGCCAGGGCGAGGACATCGGCTCCTACGGCCGGGCCGCCGTGTTCGGCTTCTACCCCAACAAGCAGATCACCACCGGCGAGGGGGGCATGATCGTCACCGATGACGACCGCCTCGCCGCCCTCTGCCGCAGCATGCGGAACCAGGGCCGCAGCGTCGACAACCCCGTCCACGCCGGCCACTTCAACGTCTCGGGCATCAGCCTCGCCCACGAGCGCCTGGGCTACAACTACCGCCTCAGCGAGATCGCCGCCGCCCTCGGCGTCGCGCAGATGCAGCGGCTCGACGAGATGCTCCGCGCCCGCCGCCGCGTCGCCGGCATGTACATGCGCCGCCTCATGGACTGGGACGACCTGGTCCTCCCGAACATCGACCCCGCCAGCGAGGAGGAGATGAGCTGGTTCGTCTTCGTCGTCCGGCTCAACGACCTCTACGGCCAGGTCGAACGCGACCGCATCATCCAGGGCCTCCGCCGCCACGACGTCGGGGCCAACAACTACTTCCCCTGCATCCACCTCCAGCCCTTCTACCGCCAGCAGTTCGGCTACAAGAAGGGCGACTTCCCCGCCGCGGAGAGCATCAGCGATCGCACCATCGCCCTGCCGTTCTACAACCAGATGGACGAGAACACCGTCGAGCTGGTCTGCCACACCCTGAAAATCATGCTCCAGCGCGAGCAACTGCTGAAGCGCGACTAAAGGCCCGCAGACCCGCCGGGTGACGCCACGATTCCGCCCCGGCGGCGCGCTCGCCGCGCCCCGGCTGGATGGCCATCAAGATGCCCCCACGCCTCCCCCAACTCCTCGCCGCCCTCTGCGCGATGTTCGCCGCCCTCCCCGCGCTGGCCCTCGACGATGCCGGCCAGGCCGCCGCCACCTTCCTCCGCGACGCCCTCCGCGTCCAGCGCGACGGCCGGCACGACCGCGTCCTCAACGCCCTCCGCCACCTCCGCGACCCCGCCCTCGAACCGCTCTACGCCGCCCTCGCCACAAGCGACCGCCCCGCCCCGCACCAGGTCCACGGCATGCTCGGCCTCGCCGAACTCAGCCCCCGGAACCGCCTCGACCTGACCCGCCTCGCCGAGGTCGAACAGGTCGAGGTGCAGGCGACGATCGTCTCCAACGCCCTCGACACCGGCCTCCTGACCGACCCCGACGCGGACCAGCTCCTCCGCTGGGACGGGCTCGACCCGTCGGTCAAGACCGTCGTCGCCCTCCGCCGGTTCCGCGAGCCGGGGTTCGCCGACCTCGACCTGCTGCGGGAGTCGCTGAACGCCGACAAGCTCGGCCGCCGCGGTCTCGCCGCGCTGATGCTCCACCAGTTGGGGGACCCCGCCGGCACCGACGCCCTCGCCGCCCTCAACGCCTCCACCGACGAGGAGCGGGATCGCGCCCGCCGCCTGCTCCTGCAGACCGCGCTGCGGGAGGGCTTCGACCGCGCCGGCTCCTGGGCCTACTCCGTCGCCACCGACGATACCGCCGACGAACTCACCCGCCTCCTCGCGACCCGCACCGCGATCCGCTTCGGCGAACGCCGGGCCGCCGAGCACTGGACCCGCCGCTTCGCCGACACCACCGATCCCGCGGCGCAGGTCCGCCTCGCCCTGACGGTGCTCCACGTCGCCCCCTGGTCGCCCCCCGACCTCTTCGACCCGCTCCGCGCGTCGGCCGACCCCCTGCTGCGGCAGATCGGCGACGCCGGCCAGGCCGTCGCCGTCGCCGGTCCGGAAGGCGGCGACGTGGCGGAGCAGGTCGTCGCCCTGCTGCTCCTGCACCACCCCTACACCAACAGCTGGGCCCTCGAATACGCGAAGGCGTGGGCGACGCCGCAGGACGCGCAACTCATTTGCCTCGGCCTGATTAAGGCGTTCGAGGAAGGCCCGAGGCAGACCCGGCCCCGCAGGGTCGCCGAGACCGTCCACGCCGCCCAACTGCTCCACGAGCGGTACCCCGCCGTCGCGGCCGCCATCCTCGTCCCCATGCTGGGCGACACGACGGGCGCGGTCGGCGACCTGACGCGGCAGGCGATCCTCCTCGGGCTGCTCCAGTCGAAGAGCGACGTCTCCGCAGTCGCCGCGGCCCTGCCCCCCATGAGCGACCCGGAGCTCGCTTCAGTCGCCCTCCTGCTCAAGGCCCGCGCCGGGGCCTCGCTTACCGACGCCGAGGCCGGCGACCTGCGGCTGCTCGCCCGAGGCGGCGGGTCGCTGCGGGACGAGCTCCGGGCACAGGCGGCCTGGCTCTTCCTCCGCCAGTCGGGACAGGCTCGCGAGGCCCTCGCCGCCCTGACGCGGTAGGAAGGGTCGGATGCGGAGTTGCAGGCGGATGGCTGCGCCTCTACACTACTCGGCTCGGTTCGCCATTCCGGACCGTCCACACACGACCAAAGGACTTGCCATGCCCCGCGTTTGCGCTCTCACCGGCCGGAAGACGACCTCGGGTCGCACCTACACCCACCGCGGTAAAGCCAAGTACCTCGGCGGCGTCGGTACGAAGGTCACGGGCAAGACCCAGCGGACCTTCAAGCCGAACCTCCACACGGTCACCGCGCTGATCGACGGCAAGCCCGCCCGCATCAAGGTGTCCGCCAAGGCCATCCGCATGGGCCTGGTCGTCCGACCCCTCAAGCGGAAGTTCGCCTACACGCAGAAGCAGCAGCAAGCCGCGGCCTGACGCCGCGAACGGGAGCCCCGGCGGGCATGCGGCGCCAGCCGCGCCCGCCACGCGGAAGCACCCACCACGACTATCGCCCCACGCGGGGCCCACGGGCACAGGACACCTGCGGCGAGGACAACCGGTCGGCCAAACCCTCACAACCACGGCCACGGTTGCAGCAACACTCCCTCGCAGACGTCCACGCGATAACTGAACCACCTCACGGACGAGGGCAACGCGCGCCGAACCAGCGTTCGGCGGAGGCGTGAGTTCATGGCGTTTCGCGAGGACACGAAACTTCAGGTACAGGCCGCCACCGACATCGTTCGCCTCATCGGCGAGCAGGTCGCCCTGCGCCCCAAGGGCCGCGAGTTCGTCGGCCTCTGCCCCTTCCACAACGACAAGAACCCCTCGTTCTCCGTCTCCCCCGCCAAACAGATCTACAAGTGCTTCTCCTGCGGCGCCGGCGGCGACGTGTTCTCGTTCCAGATGAACTATCACAAGATGTCCTTCCCCGAGGCGCTCAAGCACCTCGCCGAACGGGCGGGCATCGAGATCCGCGACGACCGCGACCCCGCCGCGGCCGCCGCCGGCCGGTCCGATCGCGAGCGCCTCAACGCCGCCAATGAACAGGGCCTGGGCTACTTCCGCACCATGCTCAAGCACCCCGAGCACGGCCGGCCCGCGCGGGCCTACATCGAGAAACGCGGCATCAGCCCGGAAATGGTCACCGAGTTCCAGCTCGGCTACGCCTGCGACCGCTGGGAGGGGCTCGTCGACACCGCCCGCCACAAGGGCTGGAGCCTCGACGGCCTCCTCAAGGCCGAGCTCGTCCTGCCCCGCAAGCAGGGCGACGGCCACTTCGACTTCTTCCGCCACCGCCTCATCTTCCCGATCTTCGACGCGCTGGGCCGACCCATCGCCTTCGGCGGCCGCAAGCTCCGCGAGGAGGATGAGCCGAAGTACATGAACTCCCGCGAGACGGCCGTCTTCAACAAGAGCCGCACGTTCTACGGCCTGCACCTGGCGAAGAAGGCGATCATCGACGCCCACACCGCCGTCATCGTCGAGGGCTACACCGACGTCATCGCCTGCCACCAGGCGGGGTTCCGCAACGTCGTCGCCACCCTCGGAACCGCCCTGACCGCCGACCACGTCGCGGAGCTGCGGAAGTTCGCCGAGAAGGTCGTCTGCATCTTCGACGCCGACGAAGCGGGCGAGAAGGCCGCCGACCGCGCCGTGGAACTCTTCCTCACCGGCGATGTCGATGTCGCGGTGGCCGTGCTCCCGCACGGTCCCGGCGGCAGCAAGATGGACCCGGGCGAACTCTTCACCCTCGACGACGGGGCTGAAATCTGGCAGCGGTGCCTCGCCGAGGCCCGCGACGCGCTCGACTACCAGTTTGACCGCGTCCGGGAGCGGCTGGCGGCGGCGACCACCATGACCGGGCGGCAGCGGGTGTCCCAGGAGTACCTCCAGCGGGTCGCGGCCCTCGGCTTCGCCCGGGCCGGCACCATCCGCCGCGGCCTGGTGATCCAGCGGCTGGCGGACCTGCTCCACCTCAAGGCGGGCCAGATCGAGGACCTGCTCCAGGCCGCGACCCCCCGCTCCCGGCCCGTCGCCCATACCCCCTCCCCGGACGAACCGCCCTACCCGGGAGAACCCGGGTTCGAGGGGGAGGAAAATAACGGGTCCGCGGACGTTGCCGGGGCCGTCATGGGCGCTAGACTTCGGGCGGTGGTGCAGGCGGAGCGAGAAGTCATCGGGTGCCTGCTGCGGGACGGCCGGCTGTTCGTGCAGCCGCTGTCCGACGGGCGGACCTTTGACGAGGCCATCGGTCCCGGGGACCTGGTCGGCGCGGCCAACCGTCGGCTCTACGAACCCCTGTACGACCGGCTCGCAGCGGGGGAGACCGTGGAGCTGCGGGCGATGCTCGCCGAGTTTGCCGCCCAGGGCAGCGGGGATCTGTCGGAACTGGCAACCTCGGTGGATGCCGAGATCGAGCGGGCGACCGCCGATGAACCCGAACGGGTGCGATCCGTATTTTCAGGGGCGGCCGAAGCGATTTTGACCTACCGCCGGGAACAGGCTTACCGGGTGTCGAAGGAGGCGGTCTCGGGGGGGATGGCGGGCGGGTTGCCCCCCGATGCCCAGGCCGAACGAGCGAACCGCCTGCTGGAGCCGCTGCGGAATCGTTCGCCGGTTCGTATCGCACGCGTCCGCCCATAGCGCACTATTGAGAGAACCCAGGGCAGCCGGTGGAGTCCGGCTGTGTTTCACGAGAGGAACCGCCCTTGATCGTTGACCAGATGCATCCCGCGGTGGAAGAGCTGCTCGAAGTGGGCTGCCAGCGTGGCCTCGTCACCTTCGACCAGGTCAATGCCATCCTGCCCGATGAGTACGTCGATCCCGAGCGGGTGGACGAGTTGCTCGTCATCCTCGACGGGCTCAACGTCGCGCTCGCGTCGGCGCGGATGCTCCCGGCGGTGCAGCGGCCGCGGGCGGGCTCCATCGCGCAGGAAGAGACCATCGCCGCGCAGCACCGCGGGCGGGAAGATCAGACGGCGGGCCCGAACATCCAGAAGCTCGCCGCCGAGCTCCTCGCCGACCCCGATGCGCCCCCCACCGACGAGACCGCCGCCGAGGAGGAGGAGGCCAAGGCCGAGTTCATCCAGGCGATCCAGGAGGCCAACTCCAAGCGGATCGACGACCCGGTCCGGATGTACCTCACCCAGATGGGCGAGATCTCGCTGCTCACCCGCGAGGAGGAGATCCGCCTCGCGAAGAAGATCGAGACGATGCGGTACATCTTCCGCCGCCTCGTGCTCGAGAACGACTACTCGATCAAGAGCAGCGTCGAGGTGCTCGAACTCGTCGACGAGGGGGACCTGCCCTTCGATCGGACGATGAAGATCTCCACCGCCGAGGACGACGCCAAGGGCAAGATCGCGGCGCGGATCCCGATCAACCTCAAGACGATCAAGCGGCTGCTGGACCTCAACCGGCAGGACTGGGACCTGCTGGAAGAAGGCGGCCGCAAGCCCAAGGCCGAGGTCGACGCGATCCGGGCGCGCATCAAGTGCCGCCGCCGGAAGATGGGCCGGCTGATCGAGGAGCTGTCGCTCCGGACGAGCAAGGTCCAGCCGCTGCTGAAGAAGCTCCGCTCCATCGCGGGCAAGATGTGCGAGCTCCGCGACACCATCGCCAACGCCAACGAGTACCCCGACCGCTACGACCCCGAAGACGTCCTCGTCATGCGGGAAGAGCTCGCGGGCCTCCGCAGCCTCGTGCTCATGGAGCCCGAGGAGCTGCAGGCCCAGGTCGACCGCGTCACCCTCGTCTTCGATGAGTACGAGCAGGCGAAGCGCGACCTCTCGGGCGGCAACCTCCGTCTCGTCGTCTCGATCGCCAAGAAGTACCGCAACCGCGGGCTCTCCTTCCTCGACATCATCCAGGAGGGCAACACCGGCCTGATGCGCGCGGTCGACAAGTACGAGTACAAGCGCGGCTACAAGTTCTCGACCTACGCGACGTGGTGGATCCGCCAGGCCATCACCCGCGCCATCGCCGATCACGCCCGCACCATCCGCATCCCGGTGCACATGATCGAGACGATGAGCAAGCTGCGGAACATCGCGAAGAACCTGCTGCAGGAGCTCAACCGCGAGCCCACGATCGAGGAGATCGCCGAGGCCGCGAAGATGCCCGTGCAGGAGGCGCGGCGCGTCATGAAGATCAGCCGGCACCCGATCTCGCTCGACCGCCCCGTCGGCGAAAGCGAGGACAGCTACTTCGGCGACTTCATCGAGGACGACCGCGTCGCCGCCCCGACCGACACCGCCACCAGCGACATGCTCCGCCAGCGCATCGAGA
>CAZKRE010000154.1:0-8181 GCA_964555075.1 uncultured Phycisphaeraceae bacterium | reverse complement strand
GGCGAAGGCCGGCCCGCCGACGGAGGACCTGGCGGATCAGATCGAGTAGAGCGAGAAAGCGAGAAAGCAACAAAGGGGGAAAGCAGGAAGGCAGGAAGGCAGGAGAGCGAGAAGGCAGGGGTGCGGGAAGTGGGCGTCGCGGGCTGTTTCGCCGCCTATTTCTCGCTTTTTTGCTTTCTTGCTTTCTTGCTTTGTGCTTTCTTGCTTTGTTGCTTTGTCACAGGTCCCACACCTGGGGGGCGATGAGCATGAAGAGGGTGAACATGAGGAGGTTGAGGGGTCCGCCGAAGCGGACGTAGTCGGAGAAGCGGTAGCCGCCGGGGCCGTAGACCATGAGGTTGGTCTGGTAGCCGATGGGGGTGGCGAAGTCGTTGGAGGCGGCGAACATGATGGCGAAGAGGAAGGGGAGGAAGTTGGCGTCGACGCCGAGGGAGGCGGCCTTGGCGATGGGGTAGATGAGGGCGACGGCGGCGGCGTTGGTGACGAACGCGGTGAAGAGCATCGTGGCGAGGTAGACGGCGGCGAGGACGATGAGGGCGGAGCCGGCGGGGAAGTAGGCCCGGGCGAGGGACTGGCCGGCGCTGACGATGGCGTCGGCGACGTGGCCGGCGGCGCCGGAGGTGTCGAGCGCGTGGGCGACGCCCAGCGCGGCGCCGATGACGACGAGGATGCTCCAGTCGACGCTCTGGCGGGCCTCGGCGCCGGTGCAGCAGCGGGTGGCGATCATGATCGCCGCCGCGACGAGGGCCGCGGCCAGCATGCTCGCCAGCCCGGCGGTGACGCTGAGCACGAGGGCGATGAGGATGGCCAGCGCGAGCCAGGCCCGCTCGTGGCGTGGGGGCGCGGAGTTCTGGACCTGGCTGACGAGGAAGAAGTCGCGGCGGTTGCGCTGCCGCTCGACGAAGGCGGGCGTGGCTTCGAGCAGCAGGGTGTCGCCGGGCTGGAGCACGATGTCGCCGATCTTCTTGCGGATCCGCTCGCCGCCGCGGCCGACGGCGATGACCGCGGCGCCGTAGATGGAGCGGAACCGGCCCTCGCGGATGGTCCGGCCGTTGAGCTGATTGCTGCTGCCGACGACCGCTTCGACGAGGGTGCGGTGGGTCTTGTTGCCGTCGAGTTTGAAGACCTGGTCGGTCGCGGGCACGAGGCCGCGCATCTTGCGGAGGTCGACGACCGACTCGACGACGCCGACGAAGACGAGGCGGTCGCCCGCGTGGAGCCGGACCTCCGGTCCGACGGCGACGATGGTCTCGCCCTCCTGGTTTTCGTGCCCGTCGGTCGGGTCGTCGCCGGGGGGGGATTCGGTGTCGCGGCGGTCCGGGGCGCGGGTGACCTCGACGAGGTAGAGGCCCGGGAGCTGTCGGAGGCCGGCCTGCTCGATCGTCTTCCCGACGAGGGGGCTGGTGGGCTCGACGAGCATCTCGACGGTGTACTGGCGGGGGTCGTCGAGGCCGTGGAGCGCGGGCTTGCGGTCGGGGAGGAGCCAGCGGCTGAGGAGGAGGCAGTAGCCGATGCCGACGAGGGCGCAGGGCACGCCGACCCAGGCGAGTTCGAAGAACCCGATGTCGCGGAGGCCGATGGGTTGTGCCGGGTCGGTGCTGGCGAGGTCGGCCTTGAGCAGGCCGTAGACGACGAGGTTGGTGCTCGTGCCGATGAGCGTGCAGGTGCCGCCGAGGATGGCGGCGTAGGAGAGGGGGATATAGAGCTTGGAGGGGCTGAGGGAGAACTTCTTGCACCAGTCGTCGACGACGGGCATGAACATGGCGACGAGGGGGGTGTTGTTGAGGAAGGCGGACATGCCAGCGATGGGGATCATCAGCCGGGCCTGCGCGCCGAGGAGGGAGCGGGGCCGGCCGAGGAGGCGGGAGGTGATCAGCTCCATGGCGCCGGTCTGGGTGAGGCCCGCGACGAGGACGAAGAGGACGCCGACGGTGATGAGGCCCTCGTTGCCGAAGCCCGCGACCGCGCTGCCGGCATCGATGATGCCCAGGGCAACGAGCGCGGCGACGGCGGCGAGGAGGATCAGGTCGGGGCCGGCGAGGTTCGCCATCAGGCCGACCGCCATCACCGCGACCACGGAGAGAGTTGCCCAGGCTTCCCAGTTCATGAGGGCGGGAGCATCGCGACTCGCCGGCGAAGACGCAAGTCGGTGCCGGGCGTGAAGTGTGGGTAGAGTGGCGGCGGTTTTTCACCTCGGGATCGATGCCGATGACCTATCGAGGCGTCCTGTTGGGCCTGGCGCTGGGCCTGTTCATCGCCGGGGCGACCTTCTTCAACGACTTCGTCGTCAAGCAGACGATGCTCGTCGCGAGCCACTTCCCGCCGGCGGTGTTCGGGGTGATCGCGGTCATCATCCTGGGCGTCAACCCGCTGCTGCGGCGGTTCGGCGCAGCCGCGCCGCTGCGGCCGGCGGAACTGGCGGTGGCGGCGGCGATCGCGCTCGCGGCCTGCGGCTGGCCCGGCTCGGGGTTCTGGCGCTACGCCGTCACCGTCCCCTCCATGCCCGCCCACTGGCACCGCTCCGCGCCCGCCTGGCAGGCGACGGGCGTCATGTCCTACCTGCCCGGCGGGCGCGGGACGCTGGCGGAGGGGCAGGTGGCGGACCCGGCGATCCTGGCCCGACGGATCGCGGCCGCGGCGGACGACCCGGCCGCCGACCCGGTGGCGGCGGCGCTGTGGGCGGCGCTGACGCCGGTCGAGCAGGGGGTCCTGCGGGCGGTGGCGGCACGGACGGAGCCGCTGAGCTGGACCGACGTGCGGACGCTGCTGTCGGCGGTGAATCGGGCGCTCGTGCGGCCGGACCTCTTCGACCCGGCCAGCCTGCCGGCGGCAGTGCGTCCCGAAGGCGACCCCGCGACGGCCCCGGGCACGCACGAGGTGACGCGGTGGAACCGGTCGGTATTGGCGGCGGCGTGGCCGGACCTGATCGCGCCGCTGCCGCGGGGGGAAGGGGCGCTGCTGAGAGGGGGACGGACCGAGCCGCACGTGATCGACGCGCTGGTGGGCGGCCGCCCGGGGGGAGAGGCGCTGATGGCGCCCGGCGCCGTGCCGTGGGGCGCGTGGTGGCCGACGCTGCGGCTGTGGGTGGGGCTGGCGCTGCTGATGGGGCTGGCGTCGACGTGCATCGCGCTGGTGGTCCACCCGCAGTGGGCGCAGCGTGAGCTGCTTGCCTACCCGATCCCGCGGCTGGTGGAAGAGCTCGGCCGGCGGAGCGGCGACCGCGGCCTGCCGGATATCGCGCGGTCGCCGCTGTTCTGGGCGGCGCTGCTGGCGGTGCTGGCGATCCGGAGCATCAACGGGCTCAACGCGTGGTTCCCCGAGGTGCCGACGGTCCCGCTGCGGTTCAACTTCAACGGTTTCGCGTCGCTCTTCCCGAACGCCTACCGTGTGCCGCTGCAGTTCGGGGTGTTCCACCCGTCGATCTTCCTGTCGGTGGTGGGGTTCGCCTTTTTCATCCCCACGTCGGCGTCGCTGAGCCTGGGGCTGGTGCCGGTGGTGTGGGTCGTGTTCGGGGCGTTCCTGCTGGGGCAGGGGATCCCGCTGGACTACAGCAAGCACGAGCCGAGCCGGGCCAACTTCCTCCGCTTCGGCGCGTATCTGGCGATGGTGGTGATGATCGTCTACACCGGGCGACGGTACTACCTGGACGTCCTGCGGGGCTCGCTGGGGCTGGGGACGGCCGGCGCGACGCCGCGGTACGCCATCTGGGCGGCCCGGGCGCTGCCCCCGCTGCTTCTCGGGGCGGTGCTGCTGCTCCACTCGGCGGGGATGGAGCCGTGGGTCGCCTCGCTCACCATCGCGGTGATCGTGGTCGCGTGGCTGGTGCTCAACCGGATCATCTGTGAGACGGGGCTGTTCTTCGTCAGCGTGCCGTTCATCGCGGGGGTGATCGTCGAGGGGCTCGTCGGGTTCGAGGCGCTGGGGCCGACGGGGCTGCTGCTGGTGGGGATGACGACGTGGATCATCATCGCCGACCCACGCGAGGCGCTGATGCCCTACATCGGCAACGCGCTGGCGATCGTGGACCGCGCCGGCGGCGGGCCAGGGGTTGTCGGCAAGGTCGCCCCGTGGATCGTCGGGATGGTCGTCGCGTCGCTGCTCGTCGCGGGGTTCGTGACGATGTCGATGCAGTACGAGCACGGCGTCATGTCGATGAACAACCCGTACGCGGCCCACGACGTGCCGAAGCTCCCGTTCGATCGCGTGGCCTACCACGTCGGCGAGGCGTCGGCGTTGGGCACGCTCACCGAGGCGACCACGGGCAGCGCCTGGGAGCGGCTGGGTTCCATCGAACCCGTGCCGGGGCTGCTGGTCTGGGCCGTCGGCGGGTTCGCCATCGTGCTCCTCACCGCCTCGGCCCGGCTGAGGCTGCCGTGGTTCCCGATCCACCCCGTGCTGTTCCTCGTCTGGGGCACCTACGCCGCCACCTACTTCGGCATGAGCTTCCTCATCGGGTGCGTGATCAAGACCCTCGTGCTCCGCATCGGCGGAGCACAGGCCTACGCCCACGCCCGCCCGCTGATGGTCGGCCTGATCGTCGGCGAGCTGCTCGGGGCGCTACTCTGGATGGTCGTCGGCGCGCAGTACTACCTCATCCACGGGCTCACGCCGGCGGGCTACTCCGTCTTCCCCGGCTGACCCTCACGCCCCGGCGCCGCGTCCGCGATGAACGCCGCGATGTCGGCGTGCAGCCGGCGGAGCGACTCCGGCTCGTGGTACATCATGTGCCCCGCGTCGTAGACGACGTGGCTCAGGTGGCCCCGCAGCTCGGCCGGCAGGTCGAGGTTGTCGATCGTGTACTGCGTCGCGCGGTAGGGCGTCGCGAGGTCGTACCGGCCGCTGGCGATGAACACCCGCATCGCCGGCTGCTTGACCATCGCGCCGCGCAACCGCGACGAGACGTCGAGGAACCCGCCCGCGCCCGGGGCATTGCCGAAGTCCCACGGGTGGACGCGGGCCGTGAGCACCTCGTACTTGAGGTCGGTCTCGTAGCCGAGTTCGTCGCGGACGTAGGCGTTGAAGGCGGCGGTGTAGGCGGGGAGGTAGCGGGAGAGGCTCGGGTCGTAGGTCGGGTAGGGCCGCAGCGGATCGGTCGCGGCGCCGGTGAGGCGGCTGTCGAACCGCCCGATGATCCGGCCGGTCTCCGCGAGCAGCTCCTTCTGGAAGAGGGAGGGCGCGACGCGGAGGTCGGCCCGGTCGATCAGGGACGTGGGCAGGCCGGTATAGGCGGCGAGCCGCTCGATCGTCGCCCGCCGCGCGTCACCGGGGGCGGCGTCGTCGAGCACGAGCGTCGGCAGGTACTCCCGCACCGACCACGCCTCCGCTTCCGCCAGGACCTCCTCGAGCGGCCGCGACTGCATCGCCTCGGGCAGTCGGCCGTGCCGGTGGGCGGCGGCGACGTAGGTGGGCACGTACAGCGCGTAGGGGAGCGGCCGGTTCTCATCGAGCCGGATGGTGGCGAAGTCGAGCACGGTCGAGACGAGCATCACCCCGTTGAGCGCCACGCCCTGCTCGTCGAGCAGGTGCTCCGACAGCCCCGCGGCGCGGGTCGTGCCGTAGCTCTCCCCCGCCAGGAACTTCGGGGACGACCACCGCCCGTAGCGCGTGAGGTAGAGCCGGATGAACTCGCCCACGGCGCGGATGTCGCCGTCCACGCTGTAGAACTGCGACGCATCCACGCCCTTGGCGGGCCGACTGAAGCCGGTCCCGACCGGGTCGATCAGGACCAGGTCGGTCGCGGTGAGCCACGAGCCGGGGTTCGGCCGCAGCCGGTGGGGCGGGGGCGGCACGTCGCCGTCTGCCGTGAGTTCGAGCACCTTCGGGCCCACGGCACCGAGATGCAGCCAGATCGCCGCCGCGCCCGGACCGCCGTTGAAGACAAAGGTGATGGGTCGGCCGGTGTCAGGCCCGCCCCCGTCCGTGAGGAGGGTATAGGCGACGAAGAAGACATCCGCCTGCCGCTCGCCCGCGTCGTTGTCGAGCGGTAAGGTGCCGACGGTCGCCCGGTATCGCAGTTCCCCCTCAGTCAGCGGCAGCGTGTGCTCCGTGATCGCGGGCTCGGGCCGCGCGTTCGGCTTGCCGTCGGTCGCGGCGGCCGATGCCGCGGATGCCGGGGCCTCATCGGTGACCGGCCCGTTCGGCTCGGCCAGCACCGCGGCGCAGAGGTACCCCGCCGCGCTCAAGCTCCACCACCATCGCATCAGTCGCTCCTCCCGTTTCAGGTCAGCTCGTTATCGAAAAACTCGATGATCTCGCCGTCTGGACCTTGGACAAACGACAGTTGCACCGGGAGCGGTGTCGCCGTCGCGGGGACGTGGTTCGGGAGGTCGGTCCGCTTGGGCTCGACCGTCACCCTCCACCCCGCCGCACGGCATCGCTCGGTCATCCCTTCGACGTCGTCCGTCCGCAGCGCAAGGTGCAGGAACGCGCCCTCCTCGGTCGGCGGCGCCTGGTCCGGCCGCTCGAAGATCTCGAGGTAATCCCCGTTGCCCGCGTCGAGCATCATCGCCCGCCTGGGCGCCTCGCCCCAGCCGACCTTGGGCACGAAGCCCAATGTCTGGGTGTAGAACCGGATGGAAGCGTCGAAGTCGCGCACGCGCAAGGCCACGTGATGGAAGCCGCGTCGCGACCGAAGGGAGGGTGGGGTGCTCATGCGCCACACGCTACCGGCACCGCCCGGCGGTTGCACGACAACTCAGTTGGGTGCGACGCCGACGTCGTCCGGCGTGTCGATCCGGCGATAAACCGCCTGGAGGATCGAGTAGAGGCCGAAGGCGATGAGGCCCAGTGCCGTCACGCCCAGGAGCGCCCAGCCCCAGGGTTGCTCGCCGATCCACTGGAGCACACCGCCCATGCCGGTCGCGTCGGACGAGTTGCCGCGCCACGCCGCGAGGAGGAAGAACGAACCGAGGATCGCGAACACGCCGCCTCGGACCATGAGCCCGCCCCGGCAGACCGTCTGTGCCCAGGGCCAGCGGCGGTAGTCGATGTTGAGGTAGCGTTCGAAGTTGTACCGGTACCCCTTGATGAACTGGGCCGCGCCCGCACCGATGATGGCCAAGCCGATCAGGCTGACCCACAGCCAGCCGGCCGGCAGGTCGAGCAGCCACGCGACCCACTTGCTCGTGCCGCCCTCGCCATCGCCGCGGACGCTGCCGAGGACGAGCGTCGCCGCCCAGATCGCCAGGGCGACGTGGGTCACCGCGGACACCATCAGGCCGATCCGGATGGCGAGCCCTTTGCGGTCGCGGCCATGGCCATCGGTGTCCCAGTACGAATGAACGAACCGCCAGAGGCTGTACCCGATGAGCCCGAGCGCCACGAGGCTGAGGAGGGCTTTGCCGAACGGCTCTTCGGCGACGGACTGGAGCGCTCCCTTGGAGCCGGTCGTCTCCCCGCCGTACCCGAACGCCGCCATCGCGGCGAGCCCGCCGACGATGAGGTAAACAAGGCCGCGGGCCGCATAACCGAGCCGGGCGAGAATGAGGAAGGCCCTCTTCCCATGGTCCATCGCGTCGCGGGTGTCGTAGCGCGAACCGGTCATCGTGGTAGTCGCCATCGGTGCCAAACCTTTTGAGCGAGGTGTGGCCAGCCCGCGGATGGTAGGCGCGCGGCAGCCCCCTCGGAACCCCGCCGGTCACCGGCCCTGTCGGAACCGGCGCCCGACGTCGAGGCTCGGCCGCGCGCGTGCCTGCTAGAATCGGCCGGATCTCGCGTCACAGACGCACCTTCTTGCGGGGAGAAGAGTATGAGGGGTACAGCCTTTCTGGCGGCGATCATCTTCACGGCGTCGATGGCAGCGGCCGACCCGTCCGCCATCGAACTGACGGACTACCGGGCGGCCGCCATTGACGAGACGCAGGCAGAGATCGAAACCGTGAAGCGGCGCATCGCTCAGTATCCGGAGACGTTCAAGGCCATCTCCGCGAAGCACCAAGGCGACCGCGAGGCTTTGCAGGCGGCAAGGGTCCAGGCGAGAGAAGAGCAGCAAAAGGATCGAGCGAGGCTAGGGCGGCTCATGCGGGGCGAGGAGATCGCGCCGCCCGGGTTGTTTCGCTCGCTGCCTCTGACGCCAGGACGGATCGGCACGCTCGCGGTCATGCAGCGCGGCGACTTCGCCGGACACATCATCATCCACCAGATCATCGGTCCCGAAACGATGCTTGCCGAATGGCAACTCAT
>CAZKRE010000153.1:0-8263 GCA_964555075.1 uncultured Phycisphaeraceae bacterium | reverse complement strand
GGCGCGTCGATTGGGGTTCGACGCGCGTCGACGCGCATCCGATCAGAATCGACGCGCACGCAATCAGGGTCGACGCGCATCGAGGGCGCGTCGACGCGCACCCGACCCGAGTCGGCGCGCATCCAATCAGAGTCGACGCGCATGCAATCAGAATCGACGCGCGTTCGACCCGAATCGACGCGCGTTGCCCCGCTTTGGCAGACCGGGGTTCAGTTGGCGGTGGATCGGGCCGATAGCGCTCCCGTGGCGGAGCATGCGCGCAGGTTGTCGGCCGGATGGGACGACGCGCCGGTGCGCGCCAAGGCGGTCGCCGTCGCGGCGCTGGGGGTGATGCTCGGCCTGGTCACGGGACTGGTGGAGGTGAGACTCGGCGGGCAGCTCTACCCGCTCCTGATCGGCCTCACCGCCACCTTCGCCACCGTCCTCTGGCTCGCGGGCCGGTGGATCGCGGCGCCGATCGAGCGGTTGGCCCGGCAGTTGGAAGTCATGGCCCGGGCCCGCAAGCCCGAGGATCTCAACCGGCTCCCGACCGGGCGCAGCGATGAGGTCGGCCGGATCGCCCAGGCGGTCCGGAGCATGGGCGTCGCCGCGGTCCGGCACCACCACGAGGCCCGCCAGCTCCGACAGACGCTCGACAGCCGCGTCGTCTCGGCGACCGCGACCGCGACGCGGCAGCTCAAGGTGCTGACGATGCGGGACCCGCTGACGGAGCTGGGCAACCGCCGCTTCCTCGACGAGCACCTGGAGAAGCTGCTCTCGGTGTCGCGGGCGTCGCACGTGGAACTGGTCTGCATCCTGATCGACGTGGACAAGTTCAAGGACGTGAACGACGTGCTGGGGCACCAGGCGGGCGACGACCTGCTCGTGCTCCTGGGCCGGCTGATCAAGGGGAGCGTGCGGGAGGACGATTTGTCGGTCCGGCTGGGGGGCGACGAGTTCGTGGTGCTCATGCCCGGGGCGCCGATGGACCGCGTGGAGCGGTTCTGCGAGACGCTGCGGAAGCTGTTCCGGCAGCAGGCGAAGACGATGTTCCCCAGCGGGCCGCACGCGAACCTGTCGATGGGCGTGGCAACCCTGCTGGCGGACGGGTGCGAACACGGCGAGTCGCTCCTCGCGGCGGCGGACGCCCGGCTGTACGAAGCCAAACGCCGCGGCCGCGGCTGCACCGTCGGCCTCCACGACCGCACTCTGGGCACGGAGCCGATGTCGATGGCGGGCTGAGCGACGCCCGCCCGGCCTCGGGTACAATCGCCCCACTTGTCGCAGCTCGCCCCCACCGAACTGAGCCTCCGCATCACCCCGCAACCCGACGAGGAGACCTGCGGGCCGACCTCGCTGCACGCGGTCTACCGCTACCACGAGGACGACATCCCCCTCGAGCAGGTGGTGCGGGAAACCACCTACCTGCCCAGCGGTGGGACGCTGGCGGTCTACCTCGGGCTCCACGCCATCCGCCGCGGGTACGACGCGACGATCTACACCTGCAACGTCAAGCTGTTCGACCCGACCTGGTTCCGCGTGCCGGGCGAGGTGGACATCAGGGCCAAGCTGCGGCAGCAGTACGAGGTGAAGGGGGGCGGCAAGCTCCGGCGGGCGACCGAGGCGTACGGGGAGTATCTCAGCGCCGGCGGGCGGCTGTTCATGCGGGACATCACGCTGGACCTGCTGGCGGAGCAGGTCGCGGCGGGCCGGCCGATCGTCGCGGGGCTCAACGCGACGTGGCTGTACCAGTGCGTCCGCGAGCGTGAGGACGACTGGGCGGACGACGACGTGGCGGGCGAGCCGCTGGGCCACTTCGTGGTGATCCACGGCGTGGACCCGGTCGCCCGGACGGTGCGGGTGGCGGACCCGTACAAGCAGGTCCCCTACCCGGCCGCCCACCACTACACCCTCCCCGCCGAGCGGGTGATCGGGGCGATCATGCTGGGCATCGTGACCTACGACGCGAAGTTGCTGGTGATCGAGCCACCTGAACGATGAAGGAGTAGCCAGCAGTCAGTAGCCCGTAGCCAGCAGGCGGCTGACGAACGGAGACCGGCAAACGACTGGCTACCGACCACTGGCTACTGGCTCCACCCCCCATGGCCGCCCCGATCCTTCTCGTCGTTGACAACCCCGCGAACTGGCCGCTGCGCGTGCCGGGGGTCGAGGTGGTCGCTTCCCGGGTCTACCTCACCGAGCCGAGTTACGCGAGCCTGAAGGCCGCGCGGGTCTTCAACCTCTGCCGCAGCTACGCGTACCAGTCGACGGGCTACTACGTGTCGCTGCTGGGGGAGGCGCGGGGGCACAAGCCGATCCCCGACGTGACGACGATCCAGGACATGAAGTCGACGTCGCTGGTGCGGGTGATCACCGACGACATCGACCACCTGATCCAGAAGTCGCTCCGGCCGATCAAGCACGACGAGTTCGAGCTGTCGATCTACTTCGGGCAGACGCTCGCGCAGCGGGACCGGCAGCTGGGGCTGCGGCTGTTCGGGCTGTTCCGCGCCCCGCTGCTCCGCGCGACCTTCCGACGCAAGGACAAGTGGACGCTGCAGAGCCTCTCGCCGATCACCGCGAAGGACATCCCCGAGGCCCACCGGCCGTCGGTGCTCGCGGCGGCGACGGAGTTCTTCTCCAAGCGGCAGTGGTCCGCCGGGCGGGAGAAGCCCCCCCGGTACCACCTGGCGATCCTCGTCGACCCGGAGGAGGAGCAGCCGCCCAGCGACGAGGCGGCGCTCGAACGCTTCGAGCGGGCGGCGTCGAAGCTCGACGTCGGCACCGAGCGGATCACCCAGGACGACTACGACCGCGTCGGCGTGTTCGACATGCTGTTCATCCGGACGACGACGTCGGTGAACCACTACACCTACCGCTTCGCCCGCCGCGCCCACGCCGAGGGCCTCGCGGTCATCGACGACCCGGTCTCGATCGCCCGGTGTACGAACAAGGTCTTCCTCGCCGAGTGCCTCGCGGCGGCCCGGGTGCCCATCCCCCGGACCGCGATCATCCACAAGGACAACATCGAGGAGGTGCTGGCCGCGATGACGCTGCCCTGCGTCCTCAAGCAGCCCGACTCGGCGTTTTCGATCGGCGTGATGAAGGCCCACTCGCCCGAGGAGTTCCGCGCCAAAGTCGCCCAGCTCCTGAACGAGTCGGACCTGATCATCGCCCAGCCGTTCGTCCCGACGGAGTTCGACTGGCGGGTGGGGGTCCTCGACGGCGAGCCGCTCTACGTCTGCAAGTACTACATGGCCCGGGGCCACTGGCAGATCCTCAAACGGGACGCGCAGGGCAAGGTCGTCGGCGGCAAGGGGGACACGCTCCCCGTCTACCAGGCGCCGCCCCACGTCATCGACGCCGCCGTCCGCGCCTGCGACACCATCGGCGAGGGGCTCTACGGCGTGGACATCAAGGAGATCGACGGCAAGCCCTACGTCATCGAGGTCAACGACAACCCCACCATCGAGGCGGGCGTCGAGGACCGCGTCCTCAAGGACGAACTCTACCACCGCGTCATCGACTCGCTCATCCAGCGGGTCGAGCAACTGCGGAGCAACGGCAAACGCCGCGCCTGAAGACCGATGCGGCTTCGCGTAACCCTTCGGACTCCCCACCGTCTCGCGAAGCCGCGAGCGGCTTGAAGACCATGACACGACACCTCTTCGACGCGTTCGGGATCGAGCTCGAGTACATGATCGTCGACGCCGCGTCGCTGGGCGTGCGGCCGATCGCCGACCGCGTGTTCGAGGCGCAGGTCGGCCACATCACGGGCGACACCGAGTTCGACGACGGGATCGGCTGGTCGAACGAACTCGTCTCACACGTCATCGAGCTCAAGACCGCGACGCCAACGCCCGACCTCGCGTCGCTGCCGGCCCGATTCGGCGAGCACGTCGGTCGGATCAACGGCCTGCTCGCGCCGATGGGGGCGCGGCTCATGCCCACAGCCATGCACCCGTGGATGGACCCGCACCGGGACACGAGCCTCTGGCAGCACGAGTCGAGCGAGGTCTACGAGGCCTTCAACCGCATCTTCGACTGCCGGGGCCACGGCTGGGCGAACCTGCAGTCGATGCACCTCAACCTGCCCTTCGGGAGCGACGAGGAGTTCGGCCGGCTGCACGCGGCGATCCGGCTCGTGCTCCCGATCCTCCCGGCGCTCGCGGCGAGCAGCCCGGTCATGGACGGGCGGGTCACCGGCACGCTCGACAACCGCCTCGCGGTCTACCGCACGAACTGCGCCCGCGTGCCGAGCGTGACGGCCCGCGTCGTGCCCGAACCGGTCTACACCCGCGGCGATTACGAGAGGGACATCCTCGGACGGATCTACGCCGACCTCGCGCCGCTGGACCCGGACCGGGTGCTCCGCGACGAGTTCGCCAACGCCCGCGGCGCGATCGCGCGGTTCGGCCGGGGGTCGATCGAGATCCGCGTCATCGACGTGCAGGAGTGCCCCGCGGCCGACCTCGCGATCGCCGCGGCGACGATCGGCACCCTCCGCGCGCTCGTGAGCGAGCGGTGGACGAGCGCCGCCGAGCAGCGGGCGTGGACCGTCGAGCCGCTCGTCGACGTGTTCGACGCCTGCGTGCAGCGGGCGGACGCGGCGGTCATCCGCGATGCCCGATACCTGCGCACCCTCGGCTACCGCGGGGACGAGGCGACGGCGGGGGAACTGTGGGCTCACCTCGTCGAGTCGCTCGACCCGGCGGCGACCACGTGGTGCCGCCCGGCGCTGGACACGCTGCTGCGCGACGGGCCGCTCGCACGGCGGATCACGGACGCCACAGCGCACGAACCGCTGCGCGACGTCTACGCGCGCCTGTGCGACTGCCTCGCGCGCAACACCCTCTTCGCGCCTCGTTAGCCGCGGCCCTTGGGCCGCGCGGAGCCGCGTAGTTCGTGATGCGCCCGCGCGGCCCAAGGGCCGCGGCTAACGGGCGGGCGAGGTGCGGTCAGTGTGCGTGATGCGGGCCGCCGCGGCCGTGGCCCATCCGGTGCGCCGCGTACATCTCGTTGACGGCGGTCCAGTTCACGACGTTCCACCAAGCCTTGACGTAGTCGGCCCGCTTGTTCTGGTACTTCAGGTAGTAGGCGTGCTCCCAGACGTCGACGCCGAGGATCGGGACGGTGCCCGCGATGTGGCGCAGGTCCTGGTCGCCCAGCGCGTAGACCATCAGCCGGTCGCCGATCGGCTCGTAGGCGAGGATGGCCCAGCCCGAGCCCTTGATCCCGCCGGCGACCTTGGAGAAGTAGGCCTTGAACGAGTCGAACCCGCCGAAGCTGTCCCCGATCGCGCGGGCGATCTCGCCGTCGGGTTCGCCGCCGGCGTTCGGGCCCATGGTGCCCCAGAAGAGCGTGTGGAGCATGTGCCCGCCGCCGTTGAAGCTCACGGCCCGCTGCAGCGCCTCGATGGCGGAGGCTTCGAGGTCGGCGGCGTCCTTCATCTGCTCGACCGCCTTGTTGAGCCCGTTGACGTAGGCCTGGTGGTGGGCGTCGTGGTGCAGTCGCATCGTTTGCGCGTCGATGTGGGGCTCGAGCGCGTCGTAGGCGTACGGCAGGGCCGGGAGCTTGTACTCCCCGCCGCCGTAGGCCTCGGCGAAGAGCTTGGCGACGGCGGGGGCGTCGGCGGCGGCGTGGGGGTGACGGCGGGAGCCGGGCTCCATCTGCTGGGCGGAGGCGAAAGCGCCGGTGCCGAGCAGGGCCGCGGGCACGCCCAAAGCCAGCATCTCGCGTCGCGTGAGGTCGGTCGGCATGTCTCTCTCCTGAGAAGGTGATCGGACCCTTGGACGAGCACCAGCATAGGCGCGCCGGGCTCGGGCGAATCTCTACAATCGGTCGGCCGCCCCGCCCCATCCGTCCCCGGGGGAGAAGCCGCCCATGACCGTGCCGCCGAACCCGCCGTCCGATCCCACCCCCGCCGCGGCCCCGCGTCGCGAGCGACGCCCGCGGTCCGTGCCGCCGGCGCCGCTGCGCCCGGAGCCGTCGCGTGCTCAGGCGGAGCCGGAGCGTCTCGCGGACACGCGTCGTGCCGAGCCGATCCTCCTCGAGGCTTCGTGGGAGGTGTGCAACCAGTTGGGGGGGATCTACACGGTGCTGCGGTCGAAGGTGCCCAGCACGGTGGCGCGGTGGGGCAACCGGTACTGCCTCATCGGGCCGTACAACCACCAGAACGCGCAGCTGGAGTTCGAGCCCGCGCCGCTGGTGGGGGCGATCGGGCAGGCGGTGGCGCAGCTCAACGAGATGGGGCTCAAGGCGCACTACGGCCGGTGGCTCGTGTCGGGCCGGCCGCACGTCGTGCTGCTGGACTACACGTCGGTGCTGCCGCAACTGGCGGACGTGAAGTACCGCCTCTACGCCGACCACCACATCCCGTCCGCGGACGAGCCGCTGGTCAACGACGTGATCGCGTTCGGCGAGATGACGCGGGTGTTCCTCCAGATCCTGGCCCAGAAGGAGGCCGGCCGGCGGAAGATCATCGCCCACTGCCACGAATGGATGGCGGCCGCCGCGATCCCGATGCTCCGCCACGAGGCCTGGCCCGGGACGCTGGTGTTTACGACACACGCGACGATCCTCGGCCGCTACCTCGCGATGAACGACCCGGACTTCTACGGGCGGCTGTCCTCCTTCGACTCGGGGGGCGAGGCCCGGCGGTTCAACATCGAGACCCAGCACCTCATCGAGCGGGCCGGCGCCCACGCGTCGCACGTGTTCACGACCGTCAGCGACGTCACCGCCGAGGAGTGTCGGCACCTGCTGGGCCGCAACCCGGACGTGCTGCTGCCCAACGGGCTGAACATCCAGCGGTTCGCCGCGCTGCACGAGTTCCAGAACCTCCACGCGCAGTACAAGGCGAAGATCCACGAGTTCACGATGGGGCACTTCTTCCCCAGCTACTCGTTCGACCTGGACAACACGCTCTACTTCTTCACGTCGGGGCGGTACGAGTACCGCAACAAGGGGATCGACCTGACGATCGAGTCGCTGGCGCGGCTGAACTACCGGCTGCGGGAGGCGCAGTCGCCCGTCACGGTCGTTTTCTTCATCATCACCCGGGCGCCCTACCGCAACGTCAACGTGCAGGCGCTGCAGAGCAACGCGATGCTCGACGAGTTCCGGATCATCGCCGACGCGATGAAGGAGCAGATCGGGGACGCGATCTTCCACGCCGCCGCCGCCGGGCAGGTGCCCGACTTCAACCTGCTGGTCGACGAGTACTGGCGGCTGCGGCTGCGGCGCACGATGCTCGCCTGGCGCCGCGAGCAGCCGCCGCTGATCGTCACCCACGACCTCCACGACGACCAGTCGGACCCGATCCTCAACCAGCTCCGCACGTGCCAACTGTTCAACAACCGGCACGACCACGTGAAGATCGTCTTCCACCCCGAGTTCATCACCGCGACGAGCCCGCTCTTCGACATCGACTACGACCAGTTCGTTCGCGGGACGCACCTGGGCGTGTTCCCCAGCTACTACGAACCCTGGGGCTACACCCCGCTCGAATCGCTCGCCCTGGGCGTCCCCGCCGTCACCAGCGACCTCGCGGGCTTCGGCAGCTACCTGCACCAGCTCATCCCCGAGCACGACCAGAAGGGGATCTGGGTGGTCAACCGGCGGCACCGGGACTTCGACTGGAGCGCCAACCAGCTCACCGACATCATGTTCAACTTCTGCCAGCTCACCCGGCGGGAGCGGATCCAGATGCGCAACGTCGTCGAGGGGTTCAGCGAGCACTTCGACTGGCACAACCTCGCCCGCCGCTACCACGAGGCCCACGAGCTGGCGCTGGACCGGATGGACTGAGCCTCGCTCCGGGCGCGCGGCGCATTCGGCGGTGGGGTCGGCTGCGGCGTGCCACACCACGTCCCGAGCCCACGGTTCGAAACCTATTTACGCCGGCTTTTCCCGGGATTTCCCGGGGGTTGCGGCCCCGCAACGCGTTTTCCGGCTCGCCACGCCCCCCGCAATCGCCTAAGGTTGGGGCGGTTTCCGGCGCCCCCGGGGTGCGGCTTCAACGAGATATGCGACGTGTGTGGAATCTGCGGCGACTTACGGTTTGATGGGGGCGCCGCGTCGACGGACGCGGTCCGAGCGATGACGGACGAGCTGAGCCCGCGCGGGCCCGACTCCGCGGGGATGTTCTGGCAGCACGACGCGGCGTTCGGCCACTGCCGGCTCAGCGTCATCGACCTGTCGGACGCCGCCCAGCAGCCGATGGTCGACAACGACCTGGGGCTCTCGCTGGTCTTCAACGGCTGCATCTACAACTACCCCGAGC
>CAZKRE010000152.1:0-8277 GCA_964555075.1 uncultured Phycisphaeraceae bacterium | reverse complement strand
CGAGCCGGTCTCCGCGCTCGACGTCTCGATCCAGTCGCAGATCCTCAACCTGCTCGACGACCTGCAGGACGAGTTCGGGCTGTCTTACCTCTTCATCGCGCACAACCTCGCCGTCGTGGAACACTTCTGCGACCGCGTCGCGGTGATGTACCTCGGCCGGATCGTCGAACTCGCCGACCGCGACACGCTCTACCGCAACCCGCTGCACCCGTACACGAAGGCGCTGCTCTCGGCGGCGCCGAACCCCGACCCGCGCGGGAAGAAGTCACGCATCCGGCTCGTCGGCGACGTGCCCTCCCCGATCGCGCTGCTCCCGGGCTACGGGAAGGCCAACGGGCAGGCGAGCGGGGACGAGCGCGCCCGCGTCCCCGCGTTGGAGGCGGGCGACGAGGGGGTCGAGTACGTCACCCGCGCGTCGCTGCTCGACCGCCCGCCGCTCGTGGAGGTCGACGGCGAGCCGGGGCACTGGGTGTCGCGGGCGTCCTGACGCGTCGGCCGTGCTCCGCGCCGGCGCCCGTAGCTGAAACCACGTCCGTTCTGGGAGCGTTGGGCAACACCGTAAGCGCAAGATGCAACCTGTCTCAGGGGGCCGCGCCGTCGATGCCGCTATATCATCGTCGCCATGCGCATCGACCAGATCGAGGTCCGGATGATCGCCCGCCCGCTGCTCGAACCGTTCCGCACCTCGTTCGGGGACGACGACGCGATCGAAGCGATCGTCGTGAGGATGACCGGCGGCGGGCACACCGGCTGGGGGGAGGGTGCGCCGTGGCGCTACCCGGCGTACTCCGCCGAATCGGCGCGGACGGCCTTCATCGTCGCGCGCGACTTCCTCGCGCCGCGGCTCATCGGCCAGGAGATCGGCTCGGGCGACGAGTTGCAGCAACGCCTCGCCGGGATCAAGGGCAACCCCTTCGCGAAAGCGGCGTTCGACCTGGCGTGGTGGGACCTCCACGCGAAGCAGCAGGGTCAGCCGCTCTGGAAGCTCATCGGCGGTGAGTCCCCCGAGGTGGCCGCCGGCGAAGACTTCGGCGTCCTCGACAGCCTGGACGACCTGCTCGCGCGGATCGGCCAGGCGGTTGAGCGGCAGTACCCGCGGGTGAAGCTCAAGTTCCGCCCGGGGTGGGAGGTCGAGATGGTGGCCGCCGTGCGGCAGGCGTACCCCAACCTGACGATCCACGTCGATTGCAACAGCGCCTACACCCTCGACGACGCGCCCATGTTCCGCGAGTTGGATCGATACGGCCTCGCGATGATCGAGCAGCCGCTGATGCACGACGACCTGATCGACCACGCCGAGCTGCAGCGCCAGCTCGACACGCCGCTGTGTCTGGATGAAAGCATCACCTCGCCGGCCCGGGCGCGGAAGGCGGCGCAGATCGGGGCGTGTCGCTGGGTGAACATCAAGCCGGGGCGCGTGGGGGGCATCTCGCCCGCGCTGCGGATCCACGACATCTGCCGGGACGCGGGCATCGGCTGCTGGATCGGGGGGATGCTCGAGTCTTCGGTCGGCGCGATGCATTGCGTGGCGCTGGCCACGCTGCCCAACGTCCTCTACCCGTCGGACATCTTCCCGACGGAGCGGTTCTGGGCCGAGGACATGGCGGAACCGGCGATGCGCCACAGCGCGCCCGGGCGTTTCCGCGCGCCATCGGTCCCGGGCGTGGGGGCCGAGCCTGTCGCGGCGCGGCTGGAGGCATGCACGCGGGAGCGGGCGATCCTGGGATGATCCCGCAAGGGCCGGGGCTTTACGACGCGGCCGCCGGGGCTTTACGAGGCGGTTTGGAGCGACGCCGCATTGAAGTCGACGCCCGCCTCCTCGGCAAGGTGCTGGAACTCACCGATCTCCGCATCGGTGAAGAGCAGGCCGCCTTGCTGCTGCGAGCGCTGCGCCGCGTCGTGCTCGAGCTGCCCGGGCAGGATGCACCGGCCGGAGTCGGTGTTGCCGTGGCCGAGGATGTCGTCGAGGACCGCCTTGAGGTTCTGCTGCTGGTCGCGGCCCCGGGCGAACGCGCCGCAGTCGAGGGCGTCGGGGTGGATGACCTGGAAGAAGAACGCGGGGGTGGTCTTCTCGCCGTCGCCGTGCCTTGCGGCGTCGTCGGGGCGCGAGCGGAGCGTCGGCAGCGACCCGCCGATCATCCCGGCGACCAGCTCGTTGATGAGCGACAGCCCGTAGCCCTTGTGCTGGCCGAACGGCAGGAGCGCCACGACCTCGTTCGGGTCGGTGGTCTCTTTGCCGTCCTTGTCCACGGCGGCGCCGGGCGGGAGCTGCTTGCCCTCGCGCTTGAACTGCTGCACGCGGCCCATCGCGACGGTGCTGGTGGCCCAGTCGATGACGACGGGGAACCCGACGGCGTCGGTCGTGGGGAAGCCCCAGGAGTGGGGGTTGGTGCCGAGGGTGGGGAACTTGCCGCCGAAGGGCACGACCTCGGCGAGGGCGGCGGTGCAGTTGGTGTAGGCGATGTAGCCGCGCTTGGCGGAATCCATCACGTAACCGCCGCCCCAGAGGTAGTGGAACGCGTTGTCGACGGAGACGATCCCGACGCCGTACTTGTCCGCGAGCCGCTCGCACTCGGCGATGGCTTCGAACGCGACCGCCTGGCCGAGCTTGCGGTTGGCGTTCCACTTCTGGGCGGCGTCGAAGCGGCTGGGCTTCTTCTCGATCGCGGCCCCGGGGACGCACCCCTGCAGCTTCTTGTTGCCGCTGCCGAAGAGCTCGTCGAGGTGCAGCGCCTTCAGCGCGTTGTGGGTCTTGATCCCGTGGCGCGCCGCGAGCTCGCAGAAGCGGGCGGCCTGCTGCGACTCGTCGGCGGTGAAGCCGCGCTTGCGGTAGGCGGCTTCGACGATGCGGTTGTGAAGATCGACGGGGAGGACGCGTTCAGCCATGGTCGTCTGCGAGGGTTGGGGGTGGGTGTCCGGGCAGGCCCCGATGGTACCGCAACGCGTCCGCGGCATCAGGGAGCCGGCTGGGGCGGGACCCGTGACGGGTCGAACGCGTCGTCGAACGTGGCCCGGTCGAGCCAGGAAGGCAGCGCCACCGACTCGGACACCCGCCACGCATACAGGAAGACCCCCGCCGTGAAGCGCGCCCCGGCGCGCGTGCGCTCGATCGTCATCGCCCGGACCCGCTCGTCGGGCAGATCGAGGGTTCGCACGGGCGGCACCGCGTGTGCGGCGTCGTAGACCGCGTCCAGGTGCGCGTGGCTCGCCGCGAACTCTGCGGCGATGTAGGCCATCAGCCCGTCCGCCCCCGGCGGCTCGGGCGCCGCCACCGGCTCCGGGAAGATCTCCGCGAACGGGACCTTCGTCGGCAGCGCATCCACCCGGGCATGGATGCCCCGCCCCCCGCCCGGCGGCGTCGGCCGCGGCAGCGTCCCGGGCATCGTCACGTGCCCGTCGTAGTGCAGCGTGGTGTGCAGCGGCTGGTGCAGGTCGCCCGTGAAGTGCGACAGCTCCCCCGCGATCACCAGGCACTTCGCGCGGATGTGCGGGTTCTCCGGCCAGCGGCGGTGCTCCGCGAATGCCGCGGCGAGCTGCTGCGCCCGCTCCGCGATCGCGTACGGCAGCGTGCCGACGACGCCCGGATCGATCCCCAGCTCCACGCACAGGCGGAGGTAGGCGTACCGCGTCTCGGGCCAGGGCCGGCCTTGCAGCAGCTCGCTGTCGAGGAAGTGCTCCGGCTTCTCGGCATCGCGCAGTTGGGGCAACGACCGGATCTGCCGGGCGTCCGGATCGAGCGAACCATGCGCGATCGCGTCCCGCCCCTCGCGGAAGAAGGCGGGCACGTCCTCCGGCAGCGCGTCGACCGCGGCGCGCGCGATGTAGTAGTGCCCCTCGTCGTGCCACGCCGCCGCGGGCGCCGCACCGCCAAGGGCGAAGGCGAGGATCACGGCAGGCAGACGCAAGCGGCCGGGCCTCATTCCTTCGCCACCGTGCCGGGCGAGCCGCAGTCCTGATCGCTGAAGACGTCGGTCGCCTTGGCGTTGAGGGCGCCGTGCAGGCTGAACTCGCTGCGGCGCCAGTTGGCGCCGTCGTCGTTCGCCGACGTCGAGATCGAGCCGGGCGCGAGGTAGATGGACGGCCCCTGCCGCGGCTTGGGCCACGGGTCGCCGACCTGGAAGTTCACCTCGTCGTGGACCGTCCCGCCCGAGTCGCGGAGGGTGAGGATCTCGTTCTCCGCGGTCGGCCTGTTCGCCAGGCCGCTCATCCCGCCCCGGGACCAGCCGGGCAGCGCGACGGCGCGGATGTCCTCGCCCCAGGCCGCGTGGAAGGCTTCGAGGTTGCCCTCGGTGTCGCCGGGGATGAGCACGAGCACCTTGCCCGCGTCGAGGAGCGTCTCCGGGGGCAGCGGCTCGGTCTTGCCATCCTCGTCGGCGAGGTACCAGCCCCCGAGATCGACCGCTTCGGTCCCGGCATTGTAAATCTCCACCCACTCCGTCCGCACCGGCGGCCTCTCATCGCTCGCGGGGTTGTACATGATCTCCGTGATCACCACCTCGCCCGGCGCCGCCGTCACCGCCAGCGCCAACACGCCGATGCCGAGCCCCGCCCGACCGATCCACTGCAACATGCGAACCCCCTGTTGAAGGATGATTTTGACGACAACTGTAGCAATCCAACCAAACGGGCACAATAGATTCTGAGGAGACAAAGTGTGGCGTTTTTGCTCGACGAGCCGCGAGCGTCAGGGAGCGGGGCAGCCCCAAGTCCGCGAATGACCGGACCGCTCCCTGACGGTCGCGGCTCGTGGAGACTGCCACGCGCATCCTTCAAAGTCAGGGCTTGATCGGCGGCAGGTCCCGCACGCGGACGGCCTCGCCAACCGACGAGGTCCCCGTCAGCTCGCCGTGCTGTTCCTCGGTCATGAGGTCCACGCGGTACGACGCGGTGACCCAGATCGGCGCTTGATGCCTGAGGTTGTCCGTGGCCGTGTCGCCCAGCTTGCGCATCGGCTGGTTGATCACCAGTTCGCCGAGGACGACCTCGCGGCCGATCGGGCCGACCTCGCCGAAAGCTGATGACAGGCTGATGTCCTTCGTATCGCCGACCTCGAACCAGCTGTTCCGCGGTGTGTAGCTCGGGCCGATGATGCGGATCATGGACGATGGCTCGGGCCGCGTTGCGTCGGGGTCGAGCACGCCGAGCATCAGCGTTTCGTCCGCGCCGTTCGCACCCCACGTCCGGTGCGCCCGCGACTGCCTCTCATCGAGCTCGCCCTCGCGGTAGAAGCGGTAGATGGAGGTGATGCTGTAGCCCGGCGGTGCGGTGATCTTCAAGGCGAAGAGGTGGAGGCCCATCGCCGGGTTGCCGTGAGCGTCGGGGTCCTTCTCCACCCGCACCTGCGGCGGCAGCAGTGCCATCGGCGGCGATTCCTCGGCGGTCCGCCCCGTGCCGGAGCAGCCGATGAACGAGAGGGCGAGAGCCGGGCCGGCGAGCCAATGGGCGATGCGGAGCATGACGTTCTCAAAGAGGTGGATGTGCCGCCAGCATACCGCGGGGCAGGCGCAGAAAGAAGCCCCCGCGCTGGCGGGGGCTTCGAAGGATCATTGCAACTCGATCAGGGCGCTACTTCTTCGACGTCGGCTTCGCGCCCGCGTCCTCGACGCCGCCCTTGGCGTCGGACGGCTTGATGTAGTTGCCATCATCGTCGATCGCGTACTGCGGCCGACCCGGCTCGGGCCAGTCGACGTGGAAGAACTTGCCCCGCGGCTGGTCGGTCCGCTCGTAGGTGTGGGCGCCGAAGAAGTCACGCTGGGCCTGCAGCAGGTTGGCGGGCAGCACCGCCGAGCGGTACCCGTCGTAGTACGCCAGCGCCGACGAGAACGCCGGGGTCGACACGCCGTTGCGGACGGCGAGGCTCACGACCTTCCGCCAGTTCTCCTGCGCCCCGTGCAGCGCCTTCTTGAAGTAGGGTGCGAGCATGAGGTTCTGCAGGTTTGGATCGGCGCGATAGGCCTCGGTGATCTTCTGCAGGAAGCGGGCGCGGATGATGCAGCCGCCCCGCCAGATGCTGGCGATCTCGCCGAAGTTCAGCTTCCAGTTGTACTCCTTCTGCGCCTCGGTCATGAGCTGGAAGCCCTGGGCGTAGGCGCAGATCTTCGAGCAGTAGAGCGCGTCCTTGAGGGCCGCGATCGTCGCCTTCGTCGGCTTGCCCTTCTTGACCTTCGGGCCCTTGAGCTGCTTGCTCGCCGCGACGCGCTCGTCCTTGAGCGCGCTGAGGCAGCGGGCGAACACCGCTTCCGCCATCGCGTTCGCCGGGATGCCCATGTCGAGCGCGCTCACGCTCGTCCACTTGCCCGTGCCCTTCTGCCCCGCGGTGTCGAGCACCATGTCGACCAGGAACTTCCGCTTGTTCGCCGGGTCGCGCTGCCCCAGGATGTCGGCGGTGATCTGGACGAGGAACGAGTCCAGGTCCCCGTCGTTCCAGTCCTGGAACACCTTGCTCATCTGGTCCGGCTTCATGCCCAGCAGTTCCTTCATGAACTGGTAGGCCTCGCAGATGAGCTGCATGTCGATGTACTCGATGCCGTTGTGCACCATCTTCACGTAGTGCCCGGCGCCGTTTTCGCCGATGTAGGCGGTGCAGGTCTCGCCCTCGGTGATCGGCTTGCCGGGGGCGTAGTCCTCCAGCGGGTCGCCGGTCTTCGGATCGACCTTCGCGGCGATCGCCTTCCAGATCGGCTCGAGGCTCTTCCAAGCCTCCATGTCGCCGCCCGGCATCAGCGACGGGCCGAAACGCGCGCCCGTCTCGCCGCCCGAGACGCCCGAACCCACGAAGTGGAACCCCTTGGCCTTGAGCTCCTTCTCCCGCCGGATCGTGTCGTTCCAGTTGGCGTTCCCGCCGTCGATGATGATGTCGCCCTTGTCGAGGATCGACGCGAGCTGGTCGATGACGGCATCGGTGCCCCGGCCGGCCTTGACCATGATGATGATCTTCCGCGGCCGCTTGATCGTCGCCTTCAGCTCCGCCAGCTCCTTGCAGCCGAGCATCCGATCCGCGGAAGGCTCGTTGGCCTTCACGTCGCGGAGGAACTGCTCCATCCGCTCGGTGGTGCGGTTGTAGACGGCGACGGTGTAGCCGTGGTCCGCGATGTTGAGTGCCAGGTTCTGCCCCATCACCGCGAGGCCGATCAGTCCGATGTCCGCTTGACTCATGGCTTGATTTCCCGATTGCCTGCTTTATTGATTCCGCTGCCGTTCCGCCTGGCGGTGGCACGCGAACGTGCAAAGATAGCCAAAAGCTGTGAGATTTCTTCCGCTAGGCCATCCAAACGTGTTGGAGACAGCCAGTCAAGTTCCCGCACCACTTCCAGCCAGAACAACGTCTCATCCGTTTCCTCGACGACAACACTCATCTTCGAGATGAACTCGGCCCGACTCCGGGCGCGGCACGCGGCACGGTAGTTGGCCGCCATCGAGGTCCCGCTACGTGTCAACTGCTTCGCGACGACCTCGGCCTCACGTGTGCGTGGCAGAGCCGCAGAAACCTTGACCACTCGGATTGCTGCCGCCTTGCTCCGCTCCTGTAGAACCTCTGCCCGCTCGCCCGCCACACTCCCTCCAATCAAGCCATCAGGCGATCGGGGATTCAGGCACTCTTCAGAACTGGTTCGCCTGGATGAAGTCCGGCTGGCCCTGCAGGAAGTTCACCAGGTTCTTCGTCGCCCGCATCGCCTGCCGCTGCACGCTCTCGTGCGTCCGGCTGCCGACGTGCGGCGTGATGAGGATGTTGTCGATCGCGTTGAACGGGTGGCCCGGCTTGGGCGGCTCCTCGTCCAGCACGTCCGCGCCGTACCCGCCGAGCTGCCCCGCCTTGCACGCCGCCGCCACGTCCGCCTCGTTGATGAGCCCGCCCCGGGCCGTGTTGATCACGATCGCCGTCGGCTTCATCAGCGCGATCCGCTCGCGGTTGATGAAGCCCCGGTTCTCGGGCGTCAGGTTCATGTGCAGGCTGATGACGTCCGCCTTCTTCAGCACGTCCTCCGCCGTCTGGCACCGCTCGACCTCGTACTCCGACGCGAACGCGTCGTCCCAGTAGACGTCGAACGCACACGCCTTCATATCGAACGCGGCCGCACGCTTGATCACTTCCTTGCCGATCCGCCCCATCCCCAGGATGCCGACCGTCTTGCCCGCCAGCTCGTTGCCGGTGATCCGCTTCCACCCGCCGCCCTTCACGGACGACAGGTGCGGCCAGAAGTGCTTCACGAGCCCGATCATCAGCCCGAAGGCGTGCTCGGCGACGGTCGTGTGGTTCACGCCCGGCGTGAAGAGCAC
>CAZKRE010000151.1:0-8287 GCA_964555075.1 uncultured Phycisphaeraceae bacterium | reverse complement strand
CCCGCGAGGCACTCGTACCGCACCTCCGGCGGGAGGTAGCGGATGTTGTTCTGGAACGGGTACGGCACCCAACTGTCGAACATCCGCACCCAGCACTCGCGCATGTTCATCTGGTAGTCGTCGCCCATCAGCGCGTCGAACACGTCGTCGTAGTACTGATAGTGCGAGAACATCACGTGCCCCCCGATGTCCCACGTGAAGCCCTGCGGGTCGGTGAAGCTCGACGACAGCCCGCCGATATACGGGTGGCGATCGTAGAGGTGGAAGTTCTTGTAGCCGAGTTCTTTCAGCCGGTACCCGGCGCCGAGGCCGGTCGGCCCGGTGCCGATGATGACGATTCTGGGTTCCATCCGGTCGAACTCCTTTTCATGGCACACGCCGGCCCTGAGGCTCGGCGAAGGGCCGGGTTGTGGCCGTCGAGTCGCTCGCCCGGCCCTCGCTCGCGGACTCGGTCAGGACCGGCGTCGACCGACGTCTTCAGCTGCCCTGCGTCGGTTGATACTGGTACGCGAGCACGACCTCGTCGAGCGGCCGGACCTTTCTCGAACTCGGGCGATCATCGGGCTTGATCGCCTGGGCGATCAGGTCCTGCATCTTTGCAACCGTGGCTTCCCAGCCGCACGACTGCGCCAGTGCCAGGCCTTTCTGGATCCGCTCGGGGTCGGGCTCGTTCAGCGCCCGCTCCGCCGCGGCGACGAACTCCTCAGCCGTTGCTGCGATCTCGACGAGCCCGGTGTACTGCCGGACGACGTCCTTCACGGGTGTGGAGATCACCGGTCGGCCCGTCGCGAGGTACTCGAGCGCCTTGGTGGGATTGATGTACTCGGTGGCGTCGTTGATGGCGAAGCACATCATGCAGACGTCGAACGCCTTGCAGTAGTTGGGCAGCACCGAGTAATCGCGACCGCCGAGCCAGTAGAGGTTCGGCGCGTGGGGCAGGAGGTTGGGGTCCACCTTCACGACCGGGCCGACCATCGCGAACGACCAGTCGGGGCGCATCCGCGCCATCTCGCCGACCAGGTGGTAGTCGACGCGCTCGTCGACCACGCCGAACCAGCCGAGGATCGGCCGCTGCATGAAGTCGACGTCGGGCGGGACGCTGGTGGCCGGGTCCATCGCCTGGCCGAAGTGCTCGACCTCGACGCCGCAGCCGAAGAAGTGGGCGAAGTCGTGCTGCGCGCTCTTCTTCGTCCAGAGGTTGTATCCGCCGGTGAAGACGATGTCGGCGTGCTGCATGAGCCGCCGCTCGTTGTCCACGAGCGACTTGGGCGCGCCGGTGAACTGCGAGAGTTCGTCCATGCAGTCGTAGACGATCCCGCGGTGGTCGAAGTGGCCCAGCGACCAGGCGGAATCCATCGGGCTGTAGTACCACAGCAGCGGGCGGTCGAACGCGCCCTCCTCATTGATTTGCTCGATTGCCTGCCGCGTCCACTGCCGCAAGTGGTCCGGCAGATCGGGCTTTCGCGACCAGGAGTCGGGGCAGTGCGGGCAGGCGACGGTGACGTTGGGCATCACCTGGTGCAGGTCGACGCGGGGCTCGCCGCCCTCGGGCACGTCGAAGAACGGCTCTTCAACGAAGAGGATCGGGTGCTTCTTCGCGAATCGGCTGAGGAACTGCTGCGGCCGCTGCCAGACGAAGCCCCATCGCAGGTGGCTGAACACGACGATGCCATACCGGCCGAGGGCGCGGGCGGACTGGGGTCGGCGGATCGGCGAGGCCGCGGCGGCGGCCTGGGGTGCGCTGGCGTCGCCGTTGGAGCCGGCCATCTCGCTGCCGCTCGTGGTGACCAGGCCCTGCCGCGGCGCAGCGACCGGTGCGGACGGCGACGCGACGCCGCTCGCCCAATCCGCCAGGGGCGGGAGCTGTTCGTCGGCGGCGGGCGTGGGGACGGCCAGTTCGGCCAGCTCGCCAACCGCGTCGTTCCCCCCCTCCGCGAGCGCCGTGTACTGCGCCGCGAGGGGCGTCTTCTGCCGCTCGAGCGTCCCGTCGGCCGTGCGGACGAGCTTGTACAGCCCGACCTGGTGCAGCTTGCCCACGCGGTGCGTCAGCGCGCCGTCCCAATCGAGGTGGTCGATGACCGGCCACCAGATCATGCCCACAAGCGGCACGCCCTCTTCGCGCAGCTGGCGTGCGTCGTCGACCATCCGCTCGAGCCAGACCTCGCGGTTGATCGGCTTGCCCTCGATGGACGTCTCGGTGACGAGCATCGGCAGGCCGTAGCGGGCGTAGTAGTCGTTGGCGACGCCGTAAAGCCCGGCGGGCGAGTCGGCCCGGCGCTGGCGGACCCCGCCGCCGGGCGCCCGTTCGAGCTGCCAGTCGGAGTGGGGGTAGTAGTCGAGGCCGATGAGATCGGGCCTCTGCGGGTGGGTCTGGAACCACCGCAGGTCCAGCTCGCTCATGCCGTACGCGCTGACCCACTCGTGGAGCGGGTGGTGCGCATCCACGCGGCCGGCGATGAGGTCGAGCAGGAGGAAGCGGCGGAGGTTGCGGAGCGCGACTTCGCCTTGGAGCGACGCGTCGCGGGTCTTGTAGTGATCGGCGGCGTCGCAGACGAAGACGGTCGCCTCGGGCTGCGCCTGCCGCACCGCGCGGATCGCCCGGCTGGTCGCCAGCGCGACGCGGGCGAGCACCGGCATGTAGCCGCGCCACTTGCGGAGGTGCGGGGGCCAGAAGCCAAAGTCGCCGCTGAAGAGGCTTGTCACCAGCGGCTCGTTCACCGGGCACCAGGTCTTCACGACCCCCCGGTACCGCTCGACGAGCGCCCCGGTGTACCGCTCGAGCGCCTCCGGGAACTCCGGGTCGCCGACCGCCAGCGGCAGCCACGCGGGTGTGCCGAAGTGCATCACGTCGAGCATCAGCTCGATGCCGAGTTCCCGGCACGCGGCGATCCGTTCGTCGGCGATGGTCCAGTCGAACTCGCCGCGCTTGCCCTCGACGTAGTGCCACGGGATCGCGTAGCGGAGGTGGTGGACCCCCATGTCGGCGACGAGCTTCAGGTCCTCGCGCCAGAACTTGTTGTGCTGCGTCCAGTTGAACTGGTCGACGTCGAGGTGCGGGAGCGCCGAGCTCTCGATGCCCACGCCCCAGATGAAGTCGGTGGCGACGGCGGGGGAAAGGACGGGCGCCTGCTGCCCGCTGGTGACGATGCGCGTGTTGCCGTTCCCGCGAGCCGTGTGGCCATTCTGCCCGCCGACTCCCTCCGCCAAGGTTCCAGTCGTCATGCGTCTTCAGCCCTGTTTCTGGTTGACCGCCCCACCTGGGGCGCACGGATCGCCGCACCCGGACCGGGTGCTCCGCAATCGATCCCGAACTCCAGTCTCCGCTCCGCTGGATCGCGTCAGGCGGCGGGCTCGACCTCGCCCTCACGCGCGATGCACGAAGTCGTGCAGCCGGCTCTCCGCGTAATGATCCCAGTTCAGGCGGTTGGGCTCCGAGGGGGTGTCAGCCACCAGCTCCACGGGCTCCTCCTTGCGGCGAGCCTGACCCTTGGCGGGCGCTGCCGTCGAGGCCGCGACACCGGGCCGACGGTTGTCGGTGCTATGGGTAGCCATGTTGTTTCCCCTGGTCGTGTGACCCTTCATCTTAGAAGCAGAAGAAGCTGATGCGACGGGGAACGGGCCGCGATGTAAGCTCAGGGAGTTCCTTAAAAAGCAGCCGACACTCCTCCCCCAGCCTCACGCGCGGCCCGTCGTGGCCGCGTGCATTTCCTTCAAATCGAACTTCGGCGTCCGGTCTGCGAACAGCAGCCCATTGGCCTCCTGGTACGTGTCGGCGAACTGCGTGTAGCAGAACCCGGAGAACACGCGCAGGCTGTGGACGGCGAGCAGGAGCTCGCGGTACTGCTGACCGAGTTCCTTCGGCGTCGCCGCCTGACTATAGCCCCACACCCCCTCCCGCCGCAGCGCGATCCCGCCGAACTCCGTCAGCATGATCGGCTGGCGCTGGTAGGCGTCCTCTTCAAGCAGGAGCACCCGGTGCCCCGGCCGCTCGAGGCGGAGCATGTCGCGCGGATCGGCCCGATTGGCGTACCGCTCGCGGATGCGGCCGGGCGACGCGTCGTAGTCGTGGATGGCGACGATGTCGGTGACCGCCATCTCCCAGCCGTCGTTCCCGATCACCGGCCGGGTCGGGTCCAGCGACTTGGTCAGGTGGTACATCGTGCGGACGAGGTCGCGGTGGGCGGGGTTCTGCGGGAGGTCCGGGACGCCCCAACTCTCGTTGATCGGCACCCAGGCGACGACGCAGGGGTGGCTGCGGTCCCGCTCGATCGCCTCGCCCCACTCCCGCGTGATGCGCCGCACGGTCTCGGGCGTGAAGCGATATGGCGACGGCATCTCTTCCCACACGAGCAGGCCCAGGTGGTCGGCCCAGTAGAGGTACCGCGGGTCGGCGATCCGCTGGTGGGCGCGGACGCCGTTGAACCCCATCTCCCGCGTCAGCTCGACGTCGCGGCGGGCCGCCTCGTCGCTGGGTGGGGTCAGCCCCGACTCGGGCCAGTACCCCTGGTCGAGCACGAGGCGGAGGTAGCGGGGGCGGCCGTTGAGCATGAATCGCTCGCCGACCACGCCCACCGAGCGGAGGGCGGTGTAGCTGTTGACGGTGTCGAGGAGGGTGCCGTCCTCGTCGCGGAGTTCGAGGTCGGCCCGGATCAGGGTAGGCCGCTGGGGGGACCAGAGCAGTTCGTTGCGGTAGTCGTCGATGCCGGGGTCGGAGAACCCGATGCTGCGGTTCACCTCCCCGCCGACGACGCCGTACTCGTCATCCGCGAGGACGCGGTCGCCCACGGTGAGGCGGACGCGGAGGCGGAGCGTTTCACGGGTATGAGCCTCGGCCCGGGGGGCGAGGCGGGCGCGGAGGTCGATCTCGAACCGCTCGAGGCTCGGGGTCCAGTCGATCGTTTCGAGCCACCGCCGCCCCACCGTTTCGAGCCAGACGGGTTGCCAGATGCCGCTCGTGCGGGGGTACCAGATGCCGTGGGGCTCGAGCTGCCAGTCCTGCTTGCCGCGGGGCTTGGTGAGGTCGTGGGGGTCGTCCTCCGCCCGGACGACGATCGTCTGTTCGCCATCGCCGGTCAGCACGCCGGTGATGTCGCACCAGAAAGGGGTGTAGCCGCCCTCGTGGATCGCGACGATCCGGCCGTTGACCCACACGGTCGCGCGGTGGTCCACGGCCCCGAAGCGGAGGATCACCCGGCGGTCCTCCTCGAGGGCGGGCATGTCGAACGTGCGGCGGTACCAGCAGGCCTGGAAGAAGCCGGTGTCGCCGACCCCGCTCATGGGGGTCTCGGGAGCAAAGGGGACGTTGATGCGGCCGGTGAACCGAACGGATTCGGGCGTGGTCCATTCGCCGCGGGGGTCGGTGGTGAACGCCCACTCGCCGTCGAGCGAGACCCAGCCGGGGCGGGCGAACTGGGGGTTGGGGTGCAGGCGCGGGGTGTCGGTGGGCGCCGGTTTGGGCTTCTTCGTACGGGGGGTCTTCTTGCTGTTCCGGGCCATGCCTTTTCTCCGTCGGGTGCGGGATACGGTATGCGGGGAAGTGGGGCCGTGCCGTGACGGCTCATCGCCGGGTCGGGTGTCGCCGCGGACATGTCGGGATCGGCCGCGTCTCGTGCGCGCGGCGCCGTGGATGCAGACACACACGGAGGCGGTCGATCACGCGGGACCGTGACGCGCGGGGTCGTCGGCGGGTGCGGCGGGAACGAGGGTGAGGACGAAGCCGACCGCGTTCGCGACGTCGCCGCGGAGGCGGTCGGTTTCGCGTCGGATCGGGGCCGTGGCGAACGCCTCGGCCTCGGCCCAAGGCAGCGATGGCGCCATCACCGACACGCCCGGCAGCCAATCGGCCAACTCCGCCGGTGTCAGCAGCCGGGGCGCAAGGTCCACCGGCATCGGGGGCCGGATCACGAGCGCGTCGGGAGATGGCGCCGGGGCCGGGTCCGGCGCGGGGGCCGGGGGCCGCAGCCAGATGACGCCCGCCACGGCGACCGCCGCGGCGGCGGCGACCAGCGGCGAGGCCCAGCCCGGGAGTCGCTGCCCGCCCCGGGGGGTGGCGGTGCGGCCGACGGGTCGCGCCGCGACCGCGTCGCGCCAGGCGGGGGCGTCGGAGCGGAGGCGGTCTTCGAGGGAGGTGTCACGCATGGCTGATCTCGCTGCCGAGGTCGGTGTCGCGCAGGTGGGTCCGCAAGCGCTTGATCGCGCGATGCTGGAGCACGCGGACGTGGACGGTCGTCTTGCCTAGGACCTTCGCGATCTCCGCGGGCTCGAGCCCCTCGCCGAAGCGGAGCCAGAGGAGGGTGTACGCGGTGTCGTCGAGGGCTCGGTCGGCGGCGGCCCAGAGGTTGTCGCGGAGCTCGGCGTCGGCGGCGGCACGCCAGGGCTCCCGCCCGCTGTCGGTGAACGCGGCGTCAGCGGCTGCGGCGGCGCTCGTCGCGGCGGCGGACCGTTCACGCCGCTGGAGGTCGATGGCAAGGCGGAACGCGATGGTGAACACCCACGTCGTGACCCGCCACGCCGGGTCGTACCGGTGGATCTGCCGGTAAGCGGTGAAGAGGGCCTGCTGCGCGACGTCCTCGCAGTCGTCCCGGCTGCGCAGCCGCCGCCGCAGTGCCGCGAGCAGGCGGGGCCGGAGCCGGCGATCGAGTTCCTCGAACGCTTCGCGCGACCCCTCGCGCACCCGTGCCGCGAGCCACTCGTCCGTCGCGGTGGGCACGTCGCCGCCCACTCCCGGTTTCGCGGCGTGGGCGACAGCGTTCGCGGGGTGTCGCAGCGCGGCGGTGGTCATGATCAGTCGGCCTGCCGGGGGCTCCCCCACCACGTTACCGGTTGGCGAGTTCGCGGACGCGGGCGGCGACCTCCTCCGCCGCGGCGTCGAGCGAGACGCGGACGGTCGCGCCGTCTTTCGTCACCTTCGCCCGACGGGCGAGTTCCGCGGCCGCGACCTTGCCCGGGTTGTTCGGGTCGCCCAGCTGCGCCATCGCGAGCATTCCCTGCGCGAGCTGGCGGAGCTGCTCCGCCTTCTGGTCGTCGACCACGCGGGCGTGCGCCGTCGCGGTGAGCCGACCGTCCGCCTCGACCAGGTCGATCGACAGCCGCCGGATCATCTGGAGCACGGCGGACTGCTGGCCGGCGGCTTCGAGCTGGGCGGGGTCGAGATCGCCGGTGTGCATGAAGAGGAGGCTGCCCGCTTCCGGGGCCGTGGCCAGGGGAGTGGTGTTGCCTCCGGTCTCCATCCGGTCCAGCGCCCGATGGAGCACGTCCGCGTCGTACGAGGCGACGAGGCGCTGCTCCCCGCCGCGGGGCTGGAGGGTGACGTGCATCCGCGGCGCGTCGCCCCGCCGCTTGTCCTCCGCGAGGAAGGAATGGATCACCCGGTCGTCGACGGTGGCCGACTCGTAGCCGGGCGCGGCGAGCATGAGCCCCTCGAGGTTGCCCGCGTCGCCGGCGATGTCCACCAGCATGACGACGGACTCGCGGGTGAAGTCGCTGCCGTAGAGCGTGACGTCGAGGAGGTCCCGCTCGAGGTCGAACCCGACGACCTCGGAGGCCTGGCGCATCCGGTTGGCCTCGGGGTGGTCGCCGAGTTCGCCGAGGATCGCCCGGCCGAGCGTGCTCGCGCGGAAGGCTTCGAGGTCCACATGGACGACCCAGCGGGACTGATCGGGCACGGCCGAGGCGTCGATCGGCCCCGCCAGCCCGGGCGCGGCGGCGGCAAGGGTGAGGGCGGTGGCGACGAGGGCGGTGGTGAGTCGGCGGCGCATGGTCGGTGCTCCCTGGGGTGTCCGGATTGATACGAATCGGCGGACCCGGACGTTACAGGGGCTGCCCCGCCTCGACACGAGGTGGATCGCGGGGTCAGCAGGTGAGCCAGAGGATGGCGAACCAGTTGCGGGGGTCGGTCCAGGTGCGGCGCGGGGTCCAGCCGGCGGAGGCGGCGAGTCGGGTGAAGGCGTCGATCGTCCACTTGTAGCTGTTCTCGGTGTGGATGGTCTCGCCGCGGGCGAAGGTGAAGCGGCGGCCGCAGAGGTGGACGTCGTGATCCTCGAGGGCCTGGAGGTGCATCTCGACGCGGCTGAAGCGGTCGTTCCATTGGGCGACGTGGGCGAAGCGGGAGAGGCGGAAGTCGGCCCCGAGTTCGCGGTTGATGCGGACGAGGAGGTTGGCGTTGAAGGCGGCGGTGACGCCGTCGGGGTCGTCGTAGGCGGGGAGGAGGATGGGCAGCGGCTTGCGGAGGTCGACGCCGATGAGCAGCCCCCCGCAAGTGCCCCCGCCCCCGGAACCGCCCCCGGAA
>CAZKRE010000150.1:5040-8305 GCA_964555075.1 uncultured Phycisphaeraceae bacterium | reverse complement strand
CCCAGCGCCGGCAGCAGGATGCCCATGAGCAGTGCGATGATGCTGATCACCACCAACAGCTCAATGAGCGTGAAGGCGGAGCCGGGGTGGTGGGGACGGACAGTCGGGCGGTGCAGGGGCATGGGGCCCTCCTCGGGTGCGAGTGAGGGCGAAGCATATTGAGACTGGTTCTCAAGTGCAAGTCACTCCCGCACAATCTCGTCCGCCCACCGCAGCGCCTCGGTATACGCGGCGGCCGCCTGCGATTCCGCCAGCCCGAGGGCGGCGCAGAACGACGCCATGCCCGACCAGTCGCCCCGCTCCTGAGCCACCACCAGCCGTCGCAGGCTCCCCAGCGGCCCGCCCGAACCGAGCAGCGCCAGCTTGGCGGGCGCGGAGAGCGGGATCGTCCTGAGCAGCTCCGGCAGCGGCCGGCCGACCGCGGCGTCCAGGGCCGACAGCAGCCCCACGAGGAACGCCTCGAACGACTCGCCCTTGAGCTTGGGCGACGCCTCGGCGAGCTGCTCGGCGAGCCGCGCCCGCACCAGGCACAGCCGCGACAGTTCCTCCGGCTGCCCCTCGACCAGCCCCTGCATCGCGAAGACCGAGACCCAGCGGCGGAGTTGCAGCTCGCCCAGCAGCGTCAGCGCGTGCCGGATCGACTCGATCCGGTTCGACAGCCCCAGCCCCGCCGAGTTGATGTAGCTCAGCAGCCGCAGCGCCAGCGCGGGCTCGGCCCGGACCGTCTGCTCCAACTGGACGAAGTCCATCTCCGGCTTGGCGACCTCGCTCAGGAACCGCATGAACCGCATCTTGTCCATCGCCATCTGCTGCCGCTCGACCATCTGCGGCTTGGCGAAGAAGTAGCCCTGGAAGAGCGCGAACCCGGCGTCGTGCGCCTCGTCGAACTCCTCGCGGGTCTCCACCTTCTCCGCGAGCAGTTGCACCGGTCGCTTGTTGAGCCGCTCGGCGATCGCCGCCCGCTGCCTCGGGCTCGCGGCCATGAAATCCACCTTGACGATGTCCGCCAGAGCGATGAACGGCTCGAGCTCCGGCTGCCCGGAGTAGTCGTCCATCGCGAGGCGGTACCCCAGTCGCTTCAGCCGGCGGCAGGCCTCGATCGCCTCGGGAGCCGGCCGGATCGTCTCCAGTAGCTCGACGACCATCTGGTGCGGCGGCAGGAGCGTGGCGACGTCCTGCTCGAGCAGCGTCTGGGTGAAGTTCACGAACACCACCCGCCCCGCGGACAGCTCGCGAAGCCCCACGAGGTGGAGCGCGTGGTCGAGGGTCTGCGCGGTGGCGGCGTCGCCGTCGGTGTGGGTCGCGACGTTGGCGGACGATTGCCGCGCCAGCAGTTCGTACCCCACGCACCGCTGCTCGCGGTCGAAGATCGGTTGACGGGCGACAAAGGAGGACGGGCGTACAGCCATCGACGCTCGCATGGGCGTGCTCCAAACAAAAGCGGGCCGACTCCCCACCCCCTCATCGGCTGTTTGGGCGCGCGTCTTGCCTTCGCCGGGTCGTCCCCGAGGCGCGAGCGGTCAGGTCCGTTGGAGCGCGAGGCTGTCGGAGACGCCCAGCGTTTCGTAGATCCGCCGCGTCGCGTCCGACTGGTTCAGGGTGTAGAAGTGGAGCCCGCGGACCTGGTGGTCCAGGAGGTCGCGGCACTGCTCGGTCGCCCAGTGGACGCCCACGCGGCGGACGGCGTCCTCGTCGTCGCCGGCGCGGTTGAGGGCGCGCAGGAGCGGGGCCGGGTACCGGGCGCCGGCGGCGAGTTCCGCCATGCGGCGCATCCCCTTGGTGCTCGTGATCGGCATGATGCCCGCGAGGATCGGGATGCGGATGCCCGCGAGTTCGCACCGGTCGCGGAAGTCGTAGAAGTCGTGGTTGTCGAAGAAGAGCTGGGTGCAGATGTAGTCCGCGCCGGCGTCGACCTTCGCCTTGAGGTGGTCCATCTCGAGCAGGCGGTTCGGGCACGCGGGGTGCCCCTCGGGGAAGCCGGCGACGCCGATACCGAAGCCCCGCGGGTCCGGGTGGCCCTGGAAATCGCGGATGTACTTCACCAGATCCGCGGCGTAGCGGAACGCATCCCCGCCCCGGTCCCAGTCCTGCCGGTCGCGCGGCAGGTCGCCGGAGAGCGCCAGGATGTTGCTGATGCCGTTCTGCGCCCAGAGCTCGAGGATCTCGCGGAGTTCCGGCTCGCCGTGGCAGACGCAGGTCAGGTGGGGGATCGGGTCGAGGCTCGTCTCCCTGTGGATGCGGAGAACCAGGTCGTTGGTCAGGTCCCGCGTCCCCCCGCCTGCGCCATAAGTGACGTCCACGAAAGAGGGTTTGAGCGGCTCGAGCTCCGCGGTGATGGTGTGGAACAGCGCATCCGCCGCCTCAGGGGTCTTGGGCGGGAAGAACTCGAACGAGAACGTCGTCGGGTGCGCGGCAAAGATGTCGCGGATATGCACGGCCTTCATCCTTTCATCCGGATGGACTGATGATACCCATCCCGGCGGTCTCGTCAATACCATCGGCCGCATGCCGCCCCCCGCCCCGCCGATCTTCCCCGTCGACCTGATCATCCCCGCGCGGGACGAGGAGGCGAACATCCCCGCCCTGCTCGCGGCCCTGCCGTGGCGGGAGTTGCGGCGGGTGTACCTCATCGACAACGGCTCGCGGGACCGGACCGCGGAACTCGCGGCCGCGGGGGGCGCGACCGTGATCGGGGAGGCGGAGCGGGGCTACGGCGCGGCGTGCCTCGCGGGGCTGCGGGCGATCACCGACGCGGGCGACCCGCCGGCGGCGGTGGCGTTCCTGGATGCGGACCTCGCGGACGACCCGGCGATGCTGCCCCGCCTGATCGACGCGGTCGCCTCGGGCGGGGCCGACCTCGCCTTGGGTTCACGTGCCGCGCTTGCCGAGCCGGGCGCACTCGAGCCCCGGCAGCGGTTCGGCAACGCGCTGGCGTGCGGGCTGATGCGGCTGGCGACGGGGCGCCGTTACCGGGACCTGGGCCCGATGCGGGTGATCCGCCGGGACGCGCTGCGGCGGCTGGACATGCGCGACCGCACCTGGGGCTGGACGGTGGAGATGCAGTTCAAGGCCGCGCGGCTGGGGCTGCGGGTGGTGGAGATCGACGTCCCCTACCGCCGCCGCCACGCGGGGACGAGCAAGATCTCCGGCTCGATCGTGGGCAGCGCCCGCGCGGGTTACAAGATCCTCACGACGATCGCGAATCTCTGGCGTTGGCGCGGCGCCTGACGAGATCGCGCCCGCCGCGTCGCCGCCTATGCCGGGG
>CAZKRE010000150.1:0-4940 GCA_964555075.1 uncultured Phycisphaeraceae bacterium | reverse complement strand
TCGACCTCGTGCCAGTGGGCGATCCGCTCCTCCCCCCGCCGCCAGCACAGGAGGATCTCCCGGCCCTCGAAGACCGAGGGGAAGTCGATCAGCCCCTGCTCGAAGTCCTTGAGCTCGACGCCCACATCGTGAAGCTCATCGATGTACTGCGAAAGCCTCGTCATCGACTGGTCGTACTCCCGCTCCATCTCCGCGGCGCCGACCGCGGCGGGAGCGTCCTCGAGTTCCCGGCGGAGGCGGACGATCGCGCGGTAGGTCGCCGTCACGTCGTCAACCACCCGCGAGACGTACGGCAGCGCCCGGCCCGCTTCATCCACCGTGAAGTACTTCCGGCCCGGGCGGGGCGCTGCGGTGGGAACGGGGTTCGAGCCGCCGGGCGCGCGAGTCTGGCCGTGCTTGAGAGCCATGAAAACCTTCTCCGAGCCACCCGACCGGGCGGCACGGCTGCTATCGACACCGCCTCTCGCACGCATCCAAAAGGCGACGTTCAGGACCGATAGGTGTCGCGCCCGGGATTCTCAGAAGCCGCAACCCCCAGCTGGCCGAGGGCGCCCGACCGCCGCCCGGAGACGTGCCGCCGGCCCCCGGCCCGGTCGCGCTCGCCGTTCAGCGCTTAGAAGTTGAAGTTGTCCGGGTCGGGTCCGACGCGGCGGCCCTGGTCGAGCGCGTCGATCGCGCGGACCTCCTCGTCGCTGAGCTGGAAGTCGAAGATGGCGCCGTTCTCCGCCAGCCGCTCCCGATGGACGCTCTTGGGGATGGTGACGGTCCCCTTCTGCAGGTCCCATCGGAGGACGACCTGGGCGACGGTCTTGCCGTGCCGCTCCGCGATCGGCTGGAGCTCGGGCAGGCCGAAGAGTTCGCCCCCCTGCATGAGCGGGCTCCACGCCTCGTGCTGGATGCCGTGCTTGTTGCAGTAGTCCAGCAGCGCCGGCTGCACGAGCCGCGGGTGGAACTCGACCTGGTTCACCATCGGCACGAGCCCCGACCGCTCCCGCAGATCCTCCAGGTGGTGGATCATGAAGTTGCTGACGCCCACCGCCTTCGCCTTGCCGCTCTCGTAAATCGCCTCCATCGCCCGCCACGCGTCGGGGTACTTGCCCTTCACCGGCCAGTGGATGAGGTAGAGGTCGACGTGGTCCATGCCGAGCCGCCCGAGCGACTCGTCGATCGCCCGCAGGGCCGCCTCGTACCCCTGCCGCTGCACGGGGTTCGCGAGCTTGGTCGTGACGAACACCTCGTCGCGCGGGATGCCGCTCTCCCGGATCGCCTTCCCGACGCCCTCTTCGTTGCCGTACGCGGCGGCGGTGTCGATGTGGCGGTAGCCCAGCTCGAGAGCCCAGCGGACCGACTGTTCGACCTCGCCCCCCTGCGAGGCCTTCCACGTCCCGAGGCCGAGTTTCGGCATCGACACGCCGTTGTGCAGGCTGACCGATTCGGTGAGGGCGGCGGTGTTCACGCGGGGAGGCTCCAGGGGTCCATGTTTCGCCGGGGAGTGTAGGCGGGCGAGCCAGCGCGGAAGCGACGACCACGAAAGCCGCCCGCTCCGGGTCACGCCGCGTGCAGCCCTTCCAGCAGGTCCGCCGCGGCGCCGAGCCCGCCGCCCGCCCGCGCCTCGGCGGCGAGCGCCCGGCACCGCTCCGCCACGCCGCTCGATCCGAGCAGCCATCGCAGGTCCCGCGTGACGTTCGCCGCCGTGAACCGCTTCCGCGGCAGCCACCGCGCGACGCCCAGCCCCGCCGCGCGGCGGGCGTTGTCGAACTGGGCGTGCGCCATCGGCATCACCACCTGCGGCACCCCCGCGGCAAACGCCTGCGACATCGTCCCGATCCCCCCGTGATGCAGGATCGCCCCGCACCGCGGCAGCACCCGCGACAGCGGGACGTACCCCGCGCGGAGCACGCCGGGCGGCAGCGTCGCGGGCAACTGCTCGGGGAACCGCGTCAGCACGAGCAGCCGCCGCCGCAGTGAGCCGCACGCCGCGATCGCCGCCTCGAAGAAGTCCCGCGCGTGCCGGTTCGCGCTGCCCGGCGTCGCGAGGATCGGCGGCCCGCCCGGCCCATCCGGGTCCAGGAACGCCTCGACCTCCGCGGGCACCGCCGCCCCGCCGACATCATCGTAAAGCGGGAAGCCCGCCAACCTCACCTGCGTCGGCCAGTCGGGCTGCGTCGGCGCGAACCACTCGGGCCACAGCCCCAGCACGAGCTGCGGCGCGTGCCACCAGTGGGCGAACCACCGCCGCACCGGGGGCAACTGCAACTCCGCCCGCGCCGCGTTGATCGCCTCGCCCGCGATCAGGTCCGCCACCCGGTCGATCACCCCGAACGCCAGCGGCTTGAGCACCCGCGGCAGCCGATGCACCGGCGGCCCCGGCAGCACCGGCGTGTCGAACGCGCTCCGCAGGATGCTCGGCTGCAGGTGGACGCTCGCCAGCGGCACGCCCAGCTTGTCGTGCGCCACCCGCGCCCCCACCGCGAGCGAGCCGGCCACGACCACCGTCTCCCCCGCCACGTACCGCGCCGCGATCGCGTCGTACACCGGGCGGATCGGGCGGATGAGCCCAAACTCGATCACCTTCCGCGTCCCCCGCGCCCCCCGCCAGACGTCCGGGTCCCGCGTGACTGCCTCGAACTCCTCCTCACTTCCCAGCGGCACCAGCGCGACCCTCGCGGGCAGCGTCTCGGGCACGAAGTACGCGTTCGCCACCAGCGTCACCCGATGCCCCCGACCCGCAAGCTCGCCCGCCAGCCCGAGGAACGGGTTCACGTCCCCCGCGCTGCCGATCGCGACGAGCACGAAATGGACACTCCCTGCCACGCCCCGATTGTACGGCCGCCGCACCGCCTCGAGCCCGTGGCCGCGCATCCCGCGAACGCCTACCGCCGCGGGCGTCGGCGTTACACTTGGCAGCGGAAGAACCGCATGAAGATCCAGCCCACCGACATCGCCGGCGTGTTCATCATCGACCTCGAGCCCCGCGGCGACGAACGCGGCTTCTTCGCCCGCACCTTCTGCCGCGACGAGTTCGCCGCCGCCGGCCTCGACCCCGACGTGTCGCAGTGCAACCTCTCCTGGCAGCGGCAGGCCGGCACCACCCGCGGCCTCCACCTCCAGGCCCCGCCCCACGGGGAGGCCAAGCTCATCCGCTGCGTCCGCGGCGCGATCTTCGACGTCGCCGTCGACGTCCGCCCCGGCTCCCCCACCCTCGGCCGCCACGTCGCCGTCCAACTCTCCGCCGACAACCGCCGCGCCTTCTACATCGCCCCCGGCCTCGCCCACGGCTTCCAGGCCCTCAGCGACGACACCGAGATCCTCTACCAGATGTCCACCCCCTACGCCCCCCAAGCCCAGTTCGGCTACCACCACGCCAGCCCCGCCCTCGCCATCCCCTGGCCCCTGCCCGTCACCGTCCTCTCGCCCAAGGACGCCGCCCTGCCCCCCTTCGACCCCGCCCGCTTCGCTTGAGCCAAGTCCCCCGTGGGCCGCTCCTCTGAAGCGGCCTCGCGGCGTCCGCCCCGCGACCTCCACACGCTGACCCCCGATTCGCGGCTGCCCCGCGCCTCCCCGCGCCTCCCCGCGACCCGCTACCATGTCCCGGAGACAAACACCATGGTCACCGCCATCGTCCTGCTCAACATCCGCCGCGCCGCCATCAACGAGACCGCCCAGCAGCTCCTCGACATCCACGGCGTCACCGAGGTCTACTCCCTCGCCGGCGAGTGGGACCTCGCCGCCATCGTCCGCGCCCGCAGCAACGACCACCTCGCCGCCGTCGTCACCGAACACCTCCTCAAGCTCGACACCGTCGAACGCAGCCAGACCCTCATCGCCTTCCGCGCCTACAGCAAGCTCGACCTCGAAACCATGTTCGACCTCGGCCTGACCTGACCCCCCCGGAACTCAAGCCTCAAGCCTCAAGCCTCAAGACTCAAGACTCAGGACTCCCCCCGCCCCACCGATGACCGCCCCCGCCGCCGACGCCGCCCACCGCCGCACCCGCGCCGGCCTCCTCTACGGCCTCGCCGCCTACGGCTGGTGGGGCGTCCTGCCCATCTACTTCTGGCTCCTCACCCACGTCCCCGCCCTCACCCTCATCGCCTACCGCGTCGCCTGGTCCGTCGTCCTCCTCGCCGTCATCCTCGCCGCCCAGCGACGCCTCCGCGAGGTCGCCGCCGCCCTCCGCTCCCGGCGACTGCTCGGCCTCCTCGCCATCGCCGCACTCCTCATCGCCCTCAACTGGCTCGTCTTCGTCCACGCCGTCAACACCGGCCGCGTCCTCGAAGCCAGCCTCGGCTACTACATCAACCCCCTCCTCAACGTCGTCCTCGGCCTCCTCGTCCTCCGCGAACGCCTCCGCCCGCTCCAGTGGGCCAGCGTCGCCCTCGCCGCCGCCGGCGTCGCCGTCGCCGCCACCGACGCCGCCGCGTTCCCCTGGATCGCCCTCACCCTCGGCGGCACCTTCGCCCTCTACGGCCTGGTCCGAAAGCTCGCCCCCGTCGGCCCCATGGTCGGCCTGCTCGTCGAAACCACCATCCTCCTCCCACCAGCCCTCGCCGTGCTCCTCTTCCTCCCGGTCCCCCAGGCCGCCGCCACCCCCGGCACCTACGCCCTCCTCGCCCTCGCCGGCGTCGTCACCGCCCTGCCCCTCCTCTGGTTCGCCGCCGCCGCACAACGACTCCCCCTCGTCACCCTCGGCTTCCTCCAATACCTGGGCCCGAGCATCCAGCTCTTCATCGCCTCGCTCGTCATGGGCGAAAACATCCTCCCCCGCCTCCCCACCTTCGCCTTCATCTGGGCCGCCCTCCTCCTCTTCACCCTCGACGCCCTCCGCGCCCGCCAAACCCCCTGGGCCGCCGAACCCGTCGAGATGGCGGACCCCCCCCCCCCCGGGGCCCGGGGGGGGGGGGGGGGGGGGGGGGGGGGGGGGGGGGGGGGGGGGGGGG
>CAZKRE010000149.1:5279-8344 GCA_964555075.1 uncultured Phycisphaeraceae bacterium | reverse complement strand
TCGCGGGCCTGCTCCTCCGCCGCCCGCCGCTCCATCGCGCGCACCGCCTCGAGCGCCTGTTCGAGCGCCGTCACGGCCGCGGCCTCCGCCTCCTTCGCCGGCATCCGCTCCGACGCCCGCAGCGCCAGCACCGCCTGCCCCTGCGCCGTCACCGCCTGCGACAGCGCCCCCGCCGTCGCCTCCGCCCCCTGCGCCGCGTTCGCCTGCTCCTCCGTCGCCATCGTCGATCGGCGGAGGGCGGCCTGCTCCGGCTCGAGCGCCGAGAGCCCCGCGTCCTCCGCGACCCGGTCCAGCGCGACCACCTCCGCCTGCTGCCGCTCGAGCAGCCGCTCGATCGCCTGCGCCAGCTCCCGCAGCCGGCGACGCAGCCTCGCCATCATCCGCTGCTGCTGCGTCCCCATCTCCTCGAGCATCTGCTCCAGCGTCGACATCGCCTGGTTCTGCTGCTGCCCCGCCTGCGCGAGCTGGTTCTCCGCCATCGCCCGGCTCGACTGCTGCATGTTCTGCTGCAACCCCTGCCGCTGCGCGATCGCCGCCGCCTCCGCCAACGCCTCGGCAGCGGCCTGGTCCCGGTCGGCCTCCGCGCCGCCCGCCGGGTCTTCCCGGAGCTGCTGCACCGCCTGACGCATCTGCTGCACCGTCGCCTGCGCCTGCTCCGCCAGCTCCGCCTGCGCCTGCGCGAGCTCCCCGAGCCGCTCCCGCGTCTCCGCGGGCAGGTCCGCCAGCGCCTGGCCCACCGTCTGCGGGAACAGCTTCCGCGCCTCCTCCGCCAGGTTCTCCTGCCCCGCCTGGATCTGCCGCAGCGCCACCCGCAGCGACAGCGCATCGCCCCCCTGGTCCAGCAGCGCCACCAGCTCCCCGAGCTTCGCGTCCGCCTCCGCCTGCCGCTCGCGCGCCTCCGCGGCCGCGGCCTGCGCGTCCCCCGCACCATCCGACGACGACGTCCGCACCCGCGGCGCCGCCCGCTCCTGCGCCTCGCGCAGCTTCGCGGCCGCGGCGTCCGCCGCCTGCGCCGCGTCCCCCACCAGCTCCCCCGCCTGCCGCATCAGCTCCGACAGCGCCGGCTCGTCCAGCCGGTTCCGCTCCGCCCGCTCTCCCAGGTTCCGCACCACCTGAGACTGCGCCGCCACCCGCCGGGACAGCTCCGCCTGCTGCGACGCCGCCCGCGCCAGCCGCTCCTGCACCTCCCGCGGCTGGCCCCGCGTGTCCGGTTCCGCCTCCGCCAGCGCCTGCTGGGCCGCCTCCAGCCGGATCGCCTGCTGCCGCACGTTCGCCAGGTCCGCCCGCAGCTGCGCCACCAGCGCCGCCTCGTCGATGATCCGCAGCCGCCGCGGCGTCGACCGCGTCGCCGGGTGCTGCGCCCCCTCCAGGTCGAACCCGTCCTCCGCCACGCCGGTGAGAACGACGACGTCCCCCGTCCGCAGAGACGCGTCACCCGCGTACTGCGCCGCCAGGTCGAGCGGGTGGACCACGCTCGCGTCCTTCCGACCCGCCTCCCGCTCCGCCAGCCGCACCGCCGCGCTCGCCTCGCCCCCCCGCTCCACCGCGGCCTCGATCGCCACCCGCGTCACCGCCACGTCGTCCTGCGCCGCCGCCTCGACCGCCAACGTCGCCGTCGCCAGCACCGCCTCGTCCGTCACCGGCCTCGTCAGCGACACCGCCGCCGGCTTGTCCTCGACCGCCTCGAACCGGTACCGCTTCTCCGACAGGTTCGTCAGCCCGTGCCGGTCCACGACGCGGATCGGCGTCTCGACCGCCCCGGTGATCACGAACCGCGTGGAAAAGCCGGTGGATGGAGCGACCGCCTCGCCCGGCGACCCCGGGGCACTTTGCGGCGCCAATCCCGGGATGCCCGGCAGCAGTTCCGCCGGATCGTGGATCGCGATCGGCTGGTTGAACCCGATGAACAGCTCCACCGCGGAGCCGACCAGCGCCGACACGCCCGCCACCGGACCCTCCCCCGCGTGGAGGTCGACCGTCTGCTCCGGGACGTGCGGGCTGGCGTACGCCGGCGGCGTGATCGTCGCCCGCACCCGCGTCACCGCCGGCCGGGGCACGATCGCCACCGTCCGCTCCTCGGTCGCGTGGTCGCCCGCGGCGAACGCGTATTCCAGCGTCGCCCCGCCGCCGCTCCGCTCGAGCGTCCGCGCGAGGCTCTCGGGCAGATCGACCTGCCGCTCGAACCGCCCGCGGGTCGCCTGCTCGCTCATGAGCACGCGCTGCCACGGGGCGTCGTCGCCGGCCTCGGTCACCACGCGGTATCGCAGCTCCACCCGCATGCCCGGCGTGTACCCCCGCTCCACCTGCGCCGCGAGGAGCACGGGCGTGTCGACCGGCCAGACCGCCGGCCCGGCCGCCGCCTCCACGTGCTGCCGCAGCGGCCACTCCGCCGACCCCAGCGGCGCGAGCCACCGCTGCGCCGCGATCGACGCGTGCGTCGGCAGCGCCACCGCGACGCACGCCAGCACCACCACCGCGACCGCCGCCGCCACCGCCGCCCGCCCCGTCCGCGTGCGGTCGATCAGGCGGCGGACATCGACGTGCCGGAACCGCTCCTGCGCCAGGTCGAGCGTGCTCCGCACCATCGCGCCGCTCGTCTGCGGCTCGGCGTACCGCTCGGGCGTGGCGGAGAACTCCACCGCCGTCGCGAGCTGCCCCGCGAGCTGCGGGTAGATCCGCTCCAGCCGAAGCGCAAGCTGCTCCAGCCCGGGGCGGAACGCCGCCGCCGCCCGCAGCCGGCTCGCCAGCCACACCACCGCCGCCGCGGCGATCGCCAGCCCGATCCCCAGCCGCAGCCACGTCGGGAACCGCAGCACGAAGTCCACCCCCCCCAGCACGAGCGCCGTCCCCGCGACCGCCGCGACCCATTGGCACACCCGCTGCACGACGAGCAGCATGCGGGCCGTGCCGCGGACGCGTTCGAGTTGGGTCGCGAGGTGTTGCATGGGAGAAAAAGTCAGTAGTCAGTAGTCAGTAGCCAGTAGGTCGGATAGCCGGTTGGATCGAACATGCGTGCGCCCGTCGCTTCGGAACCATGACCTCTCACTCCTGACTCCTGACTACTG
>CAZKRE010000149.1:0-5179 GCA_964555075.1 uncultured Phycisphaeraceae bacterium | reverse complement strand
GCGTGCGCCCGTCGCTTCGGAACCATGACCTCTCACTCCTGACTCCTGACTACTGGCTACTGCCTACTGTCTACTCCACAACCTCACACCAGCCAGATCGCCTTCCGGACGAGCCACTCCGCCGTCAGCAGCCCGACCACCATCAGCAACGATAGCCACGAGTTCCAGAGCGGTTCCCGCACGTCCATCGCGATCTTCTCCGCGAGGTTGGGCACGGCCGGGACCAGCCGGTCCAGCGCGTCGAGCGGGACGACCTCGCCCCCCGTCGCTTCCGCCAGCGCCGCGAGGCGGGCGTGGTCCGGCTCGACCTGGCGGAGCTCGTCGTCCGCCGCGAGCACCTCGATCGCCCGCTCCAGCCCCAGCGCGTCGAGCGCCGGCTCCGTCACCCGCAGCACCAGCTCCCCCGTCGCCCCCGGCCGCCAGACCGCGCGGTACAGCCGCCGGCCCATCGATGAGTCCCCCTCCTCGCCCGGCACCGGCTGCAGCCGCAGCGCGTCCGCGGCGATGCCCTCCATCTCCCCCGCCCGCCTCACCGTCACCGCCACCTCCCCCACCGCCGCCGCCGGCGCCGCCCGCTCGTCGAGCGTCAGCTCCACGACCACCGGCTCGCTCACCGTCGCCTGCCGCCGCGACACCGTCAGCCGCCCCCCCACGCCCTCGCCCGGGCCGCTCTGCACCCGCTCCCGACCGAGCATCCGCACGAGCTGGACCCAGAACTGCTCGAAGTACAGCTCCCCCCGGCCGTACCGCCACCGCCACGTCTCGTCCGTCCCCAGGAACAGCGACTGCCCCGCGCCGTACCGCAGCCGCGCCAGCAGCGGCAGCGGCCGACCCGCCTCGTCCGCGACCGCCGGGGCGTGCGCCAGCACCTCCGCCGTCGGCTTCAGCGGGCCCATCTGCTGCACCCACCGCAGCGGCGGCAGGTCCGCCGGCCACTCCGCCCGCAAACCCCCTCCCGTCTCCTCCCCCGGCTCCCCGCCCGGCCCACGCAGCCGCAGGATGTACAGCGCCTCCGCCAGCGGCGTCGGCTCCAGCCCCACCGTCGGCACCGCCGCAAACGGCGCCACGCCCGACGGCGACCGCATCGGCAACAGGTCCGCCAGCGCCGTGCCCGCGTAGCTCGCCGGCGTGTGCCGCGAACCCCCGATCCACAGCAGCCCCGCCCCGTTCGCCGCCACGTGGTCCCGCATCAGTTGCAACTGCTCGGGCGCGAAATACCCCGGCGGCACGTCCCCCAGGATCACCACGTCGTACCGCCGGATCTCCTCCGGCGTGCTCGGCGGCCGCGTGATCGGCAGGTCCCCCTCCTGCGCAAAGTTCTGGTCCGCGCTCAGCAGCAGCACGCTCGACTCGATCGATTCCTCCCGAAGCAGCAGGTTCTTCAGGTACCGATACTCCCACCGCGGGTACCCCTCCACGTACAGCACCCGCACCGGCCGGTCGAGCATCTCCACCACGAACTCCCGGCTGTTGTTCGTCAGCATCAGCTCCCGCCGGCCCCCCGCCTCCACCACCACCCGGTACCGCACCGGCCCCGCCCGCTCGCTCCGGGCCGTCAGCCGCACCGGCCCAACCGCGTCCCCCGCGACGTCCCGGGCGTCGATCTCCTCCCCGGTCTCCACGTCCATCAGACGCACCCGCACGCCCCCCGGTTCCCCCCCGGACGCTCCGCCCGCCGCGCCGCCCGATCGATCCACCGACACCGAGATCGGCACGACGTCGTTCGCGAACGCCTGGTCCGGCGCCTCGATCTGCCCGACCGCCAGGTCGAACGGCGGCTCCGCCGCGCCCACCGGGACCACGTGGACCCGCGTCCCCCGCTGCGCGACCCGGCGGACCAGCTCCACCCCCGTCGACTCCGGGCTCCGGCCGTCGGTGATCAGCACGATGCTCGCCAGCGGCCGCCCGCCCCCCTCCCGCAGCGCTCGCTCCAGCGCCGTCCGCAGCGCCGTCGCCGGCTCATCCGCCTGCGCCTCGGGCCGCTCCCACGCGGCCGGGTCGGTCATCGGCGGCAACTCCCGCACGTCCTCCCCGAACCCAAGCCACACCATCCGCCGCGCCCCGTGATTCAGGCCCCCCTCCCCGAACACCGCCGCCTGCTCCACGAGCGCCCGCCGGATCGCCTCGTCCCGCGTCACCGCCGCGTCGCCGTCGGCCACGTCCCCGATCGCCATCGACGCGCTGCGGTCCACCAGCACCACCACGACGTCCGGCTCGTCCCGCTCGTCCGGGTCGATCCGCACCGGCCCCGCCAGCAGCAGCGCGATCGCCAGCAGCACGAGCGACCGCAGCACCGCCGCCCCCAGCCGCGCGCCACGCGACCCGAGCAGCCGGTGGTAGCTCCACCCCGCCAGGGACACGCAGCCGATCACGATCCCCATCCACGCCCACGCCGGCAGCGGGTGCTCGAAGCCAAGGTACGCGTCCGACGACGCGGACGACGGATCGGCGATCGCCGCGAGGGGATGGACAAGGACGGCAGCCATCGCGAGCCATGTCCGATCCCCTCTCCCCAAGGGGGAGAGGGTTAGGGTGAGGGTGAGGGGCGAGCGTACCCGCGTGTTCATCTCTGCCGGTGCCGGCCCGCAGACGAGCGCACCTACACGCTCGCCCCTCACCCCGGCCCTCTCCCCAAGGGGGAGAGGGGGAGCGGCCGACGCGCGGCCGTGGCGCCCGGTCGGGCGCCATCCGCCATCCGCCATCCGCCATACCGGGGGGCCCTCGTCGTTCACGCCGCCTTCCGCTCCTGCTCCGCGTGGTGGACGCGGTAGAACCGCCGCATCCGATCCATCACCGCCAGCGTCAGCCCCCGGTTGCCCGCGTCCTTCGCGTGGCTGAACACCCGCGCCAGCACCGTCTCCATCACCACGAGCGCCAGCACGATCCACAGGATCGCCCAGCCGATGTTCGGCCCCCGCTCACCCTCGCCACGCAGCGACGGGCCGAGCGCCTGCGGGTCCAGGTAGCTCCACGGCCCCAGCGCGTCGAAGTATCGCTCGACGGACGCGGCATCGATCGCCCGCGTGTCGCCCGCGGCCGGGTCCACGTTCGCCACGACCAGCTCGCCGCCCCGCTCGTAGACGCCCGGCGCCCCCCGCTCGGACGCCTCGCCCGCCGGCAGGAGCCGACGCAGGCCCGGCTCCTGCGCGCCGCCCGTGACCCGCTCCACGCCCCGGCTCGTGCCCAGCGTGCCCCGCACCGCCTCGTGCACCAGCGGAACGAACACCGGCTTGGTCGGCAGGCTCGTCCACGCCGGGTCCAGCGCCGCCGCGAGGAACAGCAGCCCGCCCCGCCCGTGCGCGTGGTACGCCAGCAGCGACGGCACCTGCCCGCCCGCCGCATCGCCCCCGCCCGGCAACGCGACCCACGATGCCTCCGCCAGCGCCGACACCGGCACCCACCGCCACACCCGCACCGGCCTCATCAACGCTTCCCAGTCCGACGCCAGCAGCTCCAGCGCCGCCGGCGGCGGCCGGTCCGCCAGCGGCATCACCCCTGCCTCGCCCCCGATGGCCTCCGCCTCCACCCCCAGCCGCCACGCCGCCCCAAACGCATCCCGCATCGCCCGCGTCCAGCCGCTCGCGCTCGTCTCCGTCGCCGGCGCCGTCACCCACACCAGCCCCCCCGCCTCCGCGAACCCCGCCAGCCGCGTCCACGCCGCCTCGCTCATCAGGTCCGGCCGCAGCAGCACCACCGCGTCCAAACCCTCCAGCACCGACGACTCACTCCGCACCGCCGCCGGCGCAATCGTCTCCACCTCCACCGAACCCCGGCCCCGCGGCGCCAGCGCCAGCGCCGCCCACCGCGCCGGCCGCAGCGCCGCGCCCCCATCCGCCCCCGCGGCCGCCTCGTCCACCACCCCCACCCGCAACCCCGCCCGCAGCTCCACCGCCGACCACCGCGCCGTGTCCTCCACCAACGCGTCGATCACCGGCTCGAGCCCCTCCACCGTCGCACGCACCGCCGCGCCGATCGGCCCCGCCGACCCGGGCCCCGCGCCGCCGGCCCCGAGCCCCACCTCCACCGCCACGTCCACGCTCGCCGACTGCTCACTGTCCCCCGCCGGGAACGCCAGCCCCCGCGTCGCCTCGCCCAGCACCCGCCCCTCCCGATCCACCACCGCGACCCGCAGCCGCGCGTTCACCCCCGTGTCCACCGCGTCGAACCGCCGCACCGACACGTCCACCGGAACCACCGCCCGACCCCCCGAACCCGCCACGACCACCCCCCGTCGCGGCTCCGCCCGCACCACCTGCACGTTCCCCAAGCCCGGCATCGGCGGGTTCACCAGCAGCCGAACCCGCTCCCGAACCGCCCCCCACGCCTCCGGCGGCTCCGCTCCCCCAACCTCCGCCGACCCCCGCGCCAACGGCCCGATCACCACCACCAGGTCCCGCCGCTGCGGCGAGCCCGACGCCGCGATCGCCTCCGCCACCCGCCCCAGCGTCCCGCTCAAGTCGCCCCGGCTGAACGTCGCCGCCTCCGGCAACCCGCCTTCGGCACCCTCCGCCTCAAGACCCGAACTCCCCGGCCCGCGTCCCGTCGTCCAGTACCGGATCGATTCCGCGTCCGCCTCCCCCCGCACCCGTTCCGCGAGCTCGCGCACCGCCTCGAACCGCGCCCGCCCGCTGGCCGGGTCGACCGCCCGCGTCGCCAGCGAATCATCCAGGACCAGGTGCACCGTCCGCCCCGAGGTTTCAACCAGCCCCAGCGCCCGCAACTGCTCGCTGCACCCGGGCAGGATCGGCCCCGCCAGCGCCAGCCCCAGCGTCAGCACCAGCAGGCACCGCACCAGCAGCAGCACGAGCTGCTCCATCTGCAGCCGACGCCGCTGCTTCTGGAACGCCTCGAACACGAACCGCATCGCCCCCCACTCCTGCCGCCGCCGGCGGAACCGCGACAGGAGGTGGATCGCGATCGGGACCGCCACCAGCACCGCACCCGCCCCGGCGAGCGCCGGCGCGATGAACAGCGAGGAAGCGACCTGGGCGAGAAACGGGCTCATGAAACGCTGGAGACTCCAGTTCCATCCGTGCGGCGATCAGCCTCTAAGAACGCGTGTGAGAACGGTGCCACGGCTCGACCCGAGTCTTCCGGGGGGAGCACAAGCCGTGATGGGCGGCCCATGACGTTCGGCACGGCTTGGTCTCGCTTCGCTCGGCACAAGCCGTGGCACCCC
>CAZKRE010000148.1:0-8462 GCA_964555075.1 uncultured Phycisphaeraceae bacterium | reverse complement strand
AGGCCGTGTTCCTGCGCCACCCGCCGACTGTTGCCAATCCGGGCGCAGACGACGTGCAGCGGGTCGCTCTCCGCCGGTTCGAGGCCGACGAGCGGGATGTCGAGCAGCCGATCGAGCTGCGCGTCGGGCAGGTCGTGCAGCCGAGCACAGGTCTCCGACTCTTCCAGCGACCCGCGGCCCGTCAGCGGATCGATCCGGTTGGTATCGGCCAAATGGGGCAAACTCGGGTTGAGGGCGGCCGCGTATCGTCCCGCATCACCGGACCTCGAACCGCTCGGCGACGCCGCTCCTTTGCAGCGCCTCGACCGCGCCCACGGCGAGTTCACCGCCTTCGCGTTCGAGTTCAGTCGCCCTGTTTGCCGAGGACCTGCTGCAGCTTCTCGATAGCCTCGGCCAGATCGTCCCTGGCTGCCTCCACCTGCCCGGCGTCCGTTGAGAAGCTGGTGACGCTCCAGCTCAGGCGGTCGAGCCAACCCGCGGCCTTGGCCGCTTCCTCGCGCAGCGACGGGGTGAGGAGATCGCGGTCCGCCGCTTGCCGGACCAGCCGGTCCAACAAGAGGAAGTATTCCCGGTCCTCCATGCCGTCGCGGATCAAGTGCAGCCGGAGGCTCCGCCAGCGGAACGCCTCCCCTTCCGGGGACGGGTAGTAGAGGTCGCCGTCACCGGCCCAGACGTCGGTGTGTTGCTCGACTCCGTACCAGGTGTGGACGACGCGGGCGCGGCTGACGCTGAAATAGCAGACGCCCTGGAACCCATACTGATGCAGCATCCAGAAGAAGAGCCGCGGGCCCGCCTGGTCTGTCGCCAGGAACGCGTGGTCGTGGATGTAGGGCCAGACCTGTTCGCCCAGCCGCATGCGGGCCTGGTAAAAATCCATGGCGCGGGCCATGTATCGCGAGCTGGGGCACCAGATGTCGGCGAGGCCGACGGCCTTGGCAAGCTGAGTCACGTCGGGCGTCCCCATCGCGGTGACCATGATTCGGAGGCCCGGGGCGTGTTCGCGGAAGAGGTCGGCGGCTTCGTGCGTCCGCCGGATCTCATCGCCTTTGACCTCATCCACCATCCGCGCGTGGAAGCGATCGAGCCAGCCGTGGGATTCCAGGATGGGGTAATAGGTCTGCCAGAAACGCACGATCCCTTCCCGGGCGGCTTGCGGATCGTCCCCCCTGAAGAGGCGATAGATGTCTCCCCACGGCGTCACGGTGGCCGACGCCAGGCCCTGCTCTTCAAAGATCTCGCCCGTGCGGACGAGCGACTCCTGCATGACGGGGCCGAGGGCGTCGCGGTAAGCGTCCTCGCTGAATCCGTTGCGACGGAGGATCTGGTTGTGGTCCCACTGGAATGGGTAACCGAGCGCGATGCGGAATGAAGCGAGGTCTCGAACCAGAGCGACGTGCTCCTCAAGCGTTTTGCCCGCGAGGCTGCTGAACAGGCCCGTTCGGGTGTTTGTCTCCTTCGGGAGCGAGAACCCATAGACACGGAGTTCGATCGGGCGAGAGATCTTCAGTTCGCTGTTGATCACGGCCGTGGCATCACCGCGGTAGATCCCTGCGGGCGTGTGCTCAGGCACCCACACTGAATAGACGAACGTCAGGTTGGAGCCGCGGGCGTGGTTCGGGACGTCGCGGGCGACGAACTCGGCGTCCGGGGCCAGTGGGTCCGGGTAGAGGACGCGGCTCGTGTTGCCATTGTGGTGCCCTTCGAGGTAGCGAAGGGTTTCGAATCGGAAGTGCTCCGGCCCGAGCGTGGCGCCCCCCGGGCCTCGCAAGGCTCCAACTTCCAGCTTGGCGCGCTCGACCGCGTAGCCGGGCTGCGGCGACAGCACGAGCTGGGTCGAGGACCACTCGCGGCCGGCGGCGCTCAGCCGGATCGGCTCGTCCGGGTTGTCCGCGAGCATGCTGTTCAGCGTCCGCTCCGGTTCGAGCCAGACGCGGGTCTGCGGCGACGCCGCCCAAAGCGTGACCGGTCCCGGCCGCGTCGCTTGGATCGGCCGACGCGTGTGGATGCGCAGGTGCAGATCGCCCTCCGCGGGTCGGCCGTTGAGGTGCAGGTAGCCGTCGGGATAGGTGTCGTGCCAGTTGGCGTTGAGGGTGTTCTCCTTTTCCGGTGCGGCCGTGTGCGGCTCTGCGGACACCTCCACGTACCAGAGATCTTCGGGCGTGGACGGGACGTCGGCGTGCAGCAGCAAGTCGGGCCGGACATCGGCGGCCGTATAGGTCCGTTCCGCGACGACGTCACCCGAGGGTCCGCCCCGTCGGAGACGGATGGTGACCGCCGGTCCGTGCGTTCGGTAGGTCAGCCCGCGATAACCGATGTCGGCATCCGCGAGGCCGAGCTGGATCGCCGCCAGGGTCGGTCCTTCACACCGGAAGGATTGCCCGATGCTCTTGAAGTGAGCCAGATCGGGCCAGTAGTTTCCGGTGATCCCCCCGGTGCCCTGGGCTTCGACGAGGTGGCCCTCGATCCGCCCATCGGCCCAGCGGACCTCATTGGATGGCGGGGCCTCAGCGGCGACCGTCACGGAGGCGGTTGAAAGCCCGCCGATCAATGCAACGAATAGGGTCAGGGACAGGGTCCGCGCGCAGGGCATGCAATGCTCCATGGGAGTGAGGCGGATGGCCGGATCGACTGTTCATCCGCGGGGCGTTACTGGGTGTCGAGGAAGCGATAGGCCTGATGGTGGCGTACGTGGCCGATCGTGTTGCCGATCGTGGGCGACCAGTTCCGGAGTTGCTCGTTGAAGGGCAGGCCCCCGGACGGGTAGAGCGTGTCGTGCCGGACGAGTTGAACGGAACCGTCGGAGTAACCGACGTTGATCCCCGATTCGTGGGCAATCAGGGCGTAGTACCAGTTGAAGAACATGTCGGCGGTGACGGCGAGGCGGCCCCGGTCGGGCATCCGCCAGTCCGTGGGGTCGCCTTCCCAACCGCGGAGGTTGTAACAGGAGGCGCGTGGATACTCGCCGATCATGTGGGCCGGGTCGCTGCTGAAGAGAAACTGCGCAGGCCACGCTTCGCGCGGGCGACCGGCGCAGTAGAAGGCTTCCCAGGTCGGCAGGTATCCGTGCTTCCAGAGCAGGCCGAGGCCGCGCGGCTGCGGCGGAGGCCCAACTAACGCTGGGGCGTAACTCCCCCACGACCGGGAGGCATCGTTTCCTGTGACGTCTGGGTAATAGCCGTCGCTGTCGACCGCGTAACTCGTCATCCCGAGCACGATCTGCCGCGCGGTCGAGGCGCACTGGGCCTGCTGGGCCGTCCGTCGGGCGGCGCTCAAGGCGGGCAGGAGGATGCTGATCAGCAGCGCAATAATGGAGATCACCACCAGAAGCTCGATCAGCGTGAAGGCTCGCGCGGCGACGAGTGATCTTCGCGGGGGGTCGAGAGGCATAGCTGTTCTCCGCAATGACAGGCCGGCGACCAACGTAACGCGCGGGCGCTCGCCTTGCAATAGATTACTCCGTATTATGATCGGATATCGCCCAGTCAATTCTTTCTCGAAGCATCGTAACCCGCACAGCAAGGCCGGCTTATATTATTTCATGTAGATTATTGACAGCCTTGACTGATTGGTTAAATTAGCTTCTATTACTACGTAGTGGTTTCAGCCTCCTTCGATGAGCGACACCCCCACCGCAACACGAACCCTCGACATCCGCGAGCTCCTTGGCGAGCTCAATCGCGAGGACGGCACGCCCCTGTACCAGCAACTGGGCAGCTTGCTGCGGAGCCGTCTTTCCGCGGGCGACTGGAGCGGTCGCCAACCCCTGCCGTCGGAAGCCAAGATCTCCGAGATGGCGGCCATTTCCCATTCGACCGTCCGGCAGGCGCTTGACATGCTTGTTCAGGAAGGGCTCCTGGTGCGCGAGCGCGGTCGCGGCACTTTCGTGCGGCCTACCAACCGCACCGGCGCCACCGAGAGCGGGATCGTGCGGCACCACCGCCTGGCGCTCGTGATGCCTTGGGACGGCGGATCCTTCTTTGCGGCATTCTTCCCCGGCATCGAGGAACGCGCCCATCAGGCGGGATTCCGCACGATGCTTGTCAACAACTGGAATGACGCCGAGGTGGAACTCGAGCGGGTCCGCGAGGCGGTGGATCACGGAGTCGACGGCCTGATCTGGATGTGCGCAGCGGACGGCCCCAAGCCGACCGCCGTCCGATACGTGCGGGAGCGGGTGCCGGCGGTGGTGATGCTGGACCGCGTCCCCCCGGCGTACCGCAGCGACCTCTCGCTCGTGGACGCCGACAACCGTGGGGGGATGGTCCAGGTGATTCGGCACCTCGTGGAGCGCGGGGCCAGGCGGATTGCTTTTGCGCGGAGCCAGCGGCACTTCACCTCGACCCGCAACCGCGAACGGGGCTACCGGGCGGCGCTCAAATCCGCGGGGATCGAGGTGCGGGACGACTGGGTCTTCGGCACGCGGCGGATCGGCCTCGCGGGAGGCAAGGTCCTGGCGAAGAAGATCCTCCAGAGCGGGCAGCAGTTTGACGCCATCTGCTGCACAAGCGACGCCGTGGCCGTGGGCATCATCCACGCGCTGCAGGAACACGGCCTGCGCGTCCCGGAGGACGTCGCGGTCACGGGATTTGATGACGACCCGATGAGTGCCGCGGTGAAGCCCGCGCTGACGACGGTGCACATGGATCTTCAGACGATCGCCGCCGAGGCCACACGGCTGCTTTTCGACCAGCTCCAAAGGAAGGCACGCGGAGAGGTTCTGACCGTGTCGCACGTATCGGTCCCCGTGCAACTCATTGTGCGCGAGAGCGCGTAGTCCTGCATCACCTCGTCGCCGCACGTGCGGCGGCGTGCCCCGCTCCGCTTGGGCGGGTCACGTTCACCTTTGAATCCAAGCGGTTCGGAAACGGGAGGATCATCATGAAGCGTGAAAGTTGGATCTCGACCTGCGGCGTCGCCGCCTGTTTCGCCATGGCCACCTCCACGGCCGGTGCGGCGGTGCTCGACGAGGGCTTTGCCTCCTGGCCCGCCACGGGCTGGACCTGGAACGCAACCACCACCAACGGCGCGAACTGGGCTGCCCCCGCTTCGGACGGCTCCGCGCTCGGGCTGAGCGTCACGGCCGGCAGCGGCGGCTACGACGAGGGAACGCTCCTCTACTCCAGCGGCATAGAAACCTACGCCGACGGGACCCCCGGCAACGCCGCGGGACAGGTGGAGGTGAGCTTCAAGTACAAGTGGAACGCCCAGGGCATGCGGATGTACCCGCGGGTCGAGCTCGCGAACGGCCCAACGTCCGACGACTTCCTCCGCTGGCAGTTCCTCACCGGCGAGTCGGGCGGCGTGGCGACTCAAGGCCGATTCGGCTACGCGCTCAACGGCCTCATCAACGAGACGAACTACAACGACCCCCTCGAGTTCAAGCAGCCGGACACCTACGGCTACGCCCGCTTCTGGCTCGACATGGATGCGCGTCTCGCCCGCTGGTTCGTCTCCGACGACGGCGTCACGTGGGACCAGATGCGCGAGGTCAACATGAGCGCGCCGGCGTTCGATGTGTTCTTCAACGGTACGACGACGCTGTACCCGCGCATCTCGATGGTCGTGCGCGATGACTCGCCGGCAGGATCGGCGGACTTTTCTCTCGACGTGGATCGGGTCTGGGCGAACGCGGTGCCCGAGCCGGCAAGCCTGGCGCTTCTGGCCGGCGGCGTGACGGGCCTGGTGCTGCGGCGTCGTCGATAGCGTGGGTCTCCCTGCAACCGCACCGGCGTCGGCGCCTCCGGGAGGAGGTGCCGACCGTTCCCCCTCCAGGTCGCATGGTCAGCACGCCGAACCACTCCAGCGCCGCCGCGGTCGCCGAGCGCCTGCACCGCACGATCGAGACACTGCTGGACGTCGCCGATCACCATGGCGGCCTCCTGCCCTCGATCCTCGACCCGCGCACGCTGGAGATGCCGGCCGCGGCCCCGCGTGCGATCCCCGGCCAACGCGAGGGCGACCGCGCTCATCGGGGCTGCAATCTGAGCCACGACCTCATCCTGCTCCGCACGATCGAGCAGCTCGGGCAGAGCCACCGCATCGCCCGCTACACCGACGCCGTCGACCACTACCTCCGCCGGTTCCACGCCTTCACCGACACGCCCAGCGGCCTCTTCCCCTGGGGTGAACACGCGTACATCCGCCTCGATTGTGATGCGCTCGGCAACAGCATCGCCGACGCGAGCGGCGACCGGCGTCATCCCGTCATTCATGATCACCTGCGGGCGGTGCCGCGCTGGTTCTGGGACCGCTTTTGCGCCATCGCCCCGCGCGCCGTCGCGCGCTTTGCGCATGGTTTGAACTATCACCTCAAGGAAGGCGAGCCTGTCGAGTACTCCCGCCACGCCTGCATCGACGCGGGCGACCCGGCACTCACGGATCACCCGGGTTACGAGCGGTCGGGCAGGCCGAAGCGGCTGACGGGGCCCGCCGACGGGGCGAACGACTTCCCGCGCCACAGCGGGTTCTACTGCCTCGACCTCGCCTGCGCGTGGAAGACAACAGGCGACCCGGCCCATCTGGCGCTGCTCCGCGTCTACCTGGACTACTGGTGGGACCAGGCCGACCGGGAGGGCGCGCTGCCGCTTCAGAGCCGAGGGCCCGATCAGCGCCGTCTGATCCACCAGACGCTCTCACTCGCGGTCAGCCTCGATGAGGCCGCGGACGCGATCGAGGCGGTGCCGGGACATGATCCGGTGATGCGAGACGAGCTGCGCTTCCGCGCGAGAACCTACGCCCACCGATGCATGGAAGGGCCGGCGGAGGACCGGCTCCCCGTGCTCCTCCACCCGCAGACGCCCGTCTGGGGATCGGAGTACGGGCACAGCGTTGCGGTCGTGTGCCGCTACGCGCTCCTGCTCGCAACCGCCTCTCGTCGCCTTGGCGATGCGCGACTGCTCTCGTGGGCGGAGCAACTGGGCAACCGGATCACTGCAACGCCGCTGACTCAGGTCGCCAATCGGGTCCCGGCCGTGGATGTAGGGATGGCGCTGGGCGCATTGGCCGAACTCTTCGAGATCACCGGCGACGCTCGGTGGCGCGACGGCGGAATCGCACTCGCGATCGACGCCACGGCGTCCTTCATGACGCATCGGCTGCCGGTCGGCGCACGCGGGATCGACTGGTACGAGAGCCAGCTTGGCACCGGCTATCTCCTGCACGGTTTGGCGCGGGTCGTATCCCTCGCGGAGGGCGGTCCTTCAATCGAGAGCGACTGCTCGAATCGGTGACCGGGCGCCACGCTGATGCCGCGTGGCCGACACAAGGAATACTCGAGATGGCAGCGTCTGACATCGGCAGGTGGGAACGACTGGCGGCCGAGCTCTACACGCCCGTGGTCGGCGACATCCTCGACGTGCTGGGGTTCGAGCACCAGTTCCTACCCCCACAGATCGTCCCGCTGCGCATGGAGATGAAGCTCATCGGCCGGGCGATGCCGGTCCTGATGACCGACGTCTTCGGGCCGCAGAAGAAGCCGTTCGGGAAGCTGACCGAGGCGCTGGATCAACTCCAGCCGGGCGAGGTTTACCTGGCTTCGGGCGGTGATATGCGGTGCGCGTACTGGGGCGAGATCCTCACCGCCACGAGCAAGAGGAGGGGCGCCGCCGGCGCGGTGATCAACGGCTACCACCGCGACACCCCGCAGGTGCTGGAGCAGGACTGGCCCGTCTTCAGCCGCGGACGCTATGCTCAGGATTCCGCCGTTCGGACGCGGGTTGTGGACTATCGTGTTCCCATCGAGGTCGGGGCCGTGCGCGTTGAGCCGGGCGACCTCGTCTTCGGCGACCTTGATGGCGTCCTGATCATCCCGCAGAAGGTGGAGGCGGAGGTGCTTGAGCGGGCCTTGGAAAAGGCGCGCAGCGAGAAGGTGGTGCGCAAGGCGATCGAGGCCGGGATGAGCGCGACTGAAGCGTTCCGGACCTATGGAGTCCTCTGACATGACCGAGCCACTCCGCTGCTTCGTGCTGCATCCGGCGGATAACGTCGCGACGATGCTTGTCGATGCTCCGGCGGGCGCTGCCGTTGCCGTTGCCGGGCAAGGGGGGCGCCACGAGGTTCGCCTCGGGGAGCCCGTGGCGCTCGGCCATAAGGTGGCGCTGAGCGCCATCGGGGCCGACCGCCCGGTGATGAAGTTCGGCGTGCCCATCGGGCGCGCGACTCGTGACATCGCGGCCGGCGAATGGGTTCACCTGCACAACTGTGCCAGCTTCCTCGACGAGCGCAGCGGCACACTCGACCTGCAGACCGGCGCCGCCACCGACACCCGCTATGCCTGACACACCCGCAGAAACGTGGACCGGCTACCTCCGGCCGGACGGTCGCAAGGGGATACGCGACCTCGTCCTGATCATCTACACGGTCGAGTGCGCCAAGCACGTGGCCCATGCGATCGCCGCCGGCGAGGACGACGCGCACGTCATCGGCTTCCCGGGGTGCTACGACAACCAGTACGCGGTCAACCT
>CAZKRE010000147.1:0-8507 GCA_964555075.1 uncultured Phycisphaeraceae bacterium | reverse complement strand
GAACGAACGAGAAAAAGAAGAAGAAGAAGAAGAAGAAGAAGAAGAAGAAGCGATGGTTGATGATGCAGCCGGCGCCTCTCCCGCTCGGTTTTCTTGCTTGGCGCCTTGTCGCCTCTTCCTGCTTCCTGCGTTCCTGCTTTCCTGAGGCCCCCGCGTCGAGCTTAATAAGATGCCCGCCGCGTCGAGTCGGTATCCTCACCGCATGGCCGAGATCGAAGTCGGGACCGAGACCGAAGGGCCGCACGCGTGGGAGTACGACGTGCGGGTGTTCGACGGCGGGAAGACGTTCGACTACCGCGTGACGCTCTCGTTCCCCGACTATGACCATTGGTCGCGGGGGCGGGTCCCGCCGTCACGCGTGGTTGAGCGGGCGTTCGAGTTCCTGCTGGCCCGGGAGTCGGCGAGCGAGATCCTGACGAAGTTCGACTGCTCCGTCATCCGCCGATACTTCCCCGAAGTGGACAAAGAGCTGCCGACGATGATCTGAGCCGCTTCGGCGGACCGATCGAGGGAGGAACTGCATCATGACCGCCGCCCCGCCCACTTTCCCCGGCAGCCCCGCCTACTCCGGACGCGATCGCGACGACGACCACCTCCGCATCCTCAGCATCTTCTATTACATCTGGGGCGGCCTGACGACGCTCCTGGTCCTCTGCCCGGGCTCCATCTATCTCGTCATCGGCATCACCATGCTCGCCAGCCCCGAGTCGTGGGCCGATGACCACACCGGCGACCCCGCGCCCGCCGCGGTCGGCTGGATCATGATCGCCGTCGCCCTCGCGGTGTACGTCATCGGGCTCGCCTTCGCGGCCCTCTCCTTCTACGCGGGTCGCTGCCTCGCGCGGAAGACGCACCGCACCTTCTGCTTCGTCGTCGCGGGGCTCACCTGCCTCTCCATCCCCTTCGGCACGATCCTGGGGGTGTTCACGATCGTCGTCCTCGCCCGCGACAGCGTCGCCGCGAAGTTCGCCCGCCGCCGCGGCGCCTGAGCGACCTCCGCGGTCCTCCCGGACCGGGGTGGAGCCCTACACCTCCGCCGGCTTCGCCTCGCGGGGCCTCTGCTCGACCTGTTGCAGTTGGCCGTCCGCGGGCAGTTCCTTCGACGAGTCGGCCCCCAGTTCCTTGAACCGTCGGGCCTGCGGCATCACGCTCGTCTCCACCGATCCGACAAGCCGGTTGAAGTTCTTGACGGTCGATTCGATCGACGAGCCAAGGCGGACAAGGTGCTCGACGGCGGTGGCGATGCGCTTGTGCAACTCGACGCCCAGGTCGCTGATCTGCTTCGCGTTCTGCGCAATCCGCTCCTCCCGGAATCCCAACGCGACCACCTTCAGGAGCGCGATCAGCGTCGTCGGCGTGGCGATGACCACGCCGAAGTTCATCGCCCGCTCCAGCAGATCCGGCTCCAGCTGCACCGCGGGTTGGAGGAAGCTCTCGCCGGGGATGAACAGGACCACGAAGTCGGGCGAGCGGTCGAACTGGTCCTGGTACCGCTTGGACGACAGGTCCTGCACCTTCTGCTGGATATGCCCCAGGTGCCGCTTGAAGCACTCGCTCCGCGACTCGTCGTCGCCGCAGCGGATCGCGTCGAGGAATGCCGCCATCGGCGTCTTGGCGTCCACCACGATCTGCCGCCCCGCGGGCATCCGGACCACGAGGTCCGGCTTCTTCACCCCTTCCACCGACCGCACCGACACCTGTTCGTCGAAGTCGCAATGCGGCACCATGCCCGCGAGCTCGACCAGCCGCCGCAGCGTCATCTCACCCCACTGCCCCCGCACGTCCGGCCGTCGCAGCGCCCCGACCAGGTTCTGCGTCTCGGCCTGCAGCCGCGACTGCGCCTCCTGCATCGACACCACCTGCTGCTTCAGCCCGTGGTACGCGCCCTCCCGATGCTTCTCGATCTCCACCACCGCCTTCTCGTGCCGATCCAGCGACTCGCGGATCGGCTTGACCAGCGAATCGATCGACTCCGCACGCTTGGCCCAGACCTCCGCGTCGAACTTCGCCCGATTCTCGAAGGCCTCCCGCGCCTGGGCCAACAGGCCCTCCGCCGCCCCTTTCAGGGCGTCCCCCGCACAGGCCTGAAAGACCTCCCGGGCCTGCTTCTGCAGTTGATCGAACTGCTCGCGGGCCTCGGCGAGCCGGGCGTCGAAGGAGGCCCGCGCCTCGGCCAACCGCTCGCGCCCCAGCGCCCGCTCCCGCTCGACCTCGGCGACCGCCCCGGCGTGCTCCGCCGCGGTCCGCTCCACCCGGAGCACGAGGTCGGCGTTCTCCTCGGCCGCGCTCGCGCGGAGGCTCTCGCACCGCTGGAGCTCGTCCGCCAGCCGCCGGGCCTCGCCCCGCAGCCCCCGCCGCTCACTGGCCAGCCACGCGCACGCCGCCCCCGCCGCGGCCAGCAGCGTCAGCACCACCCAGAATCCCACGACCCAGGCCATGGAGGGATTGTCCGTGTTTTGTTCGGGAGGTCAACCCCCGCCCGTGAAATCGCCTGACCCCGCGATTCCGCGCTTCCTGAATGGCGGATCTCTCGATTTGCCGCGTCGACGTCGCTCAGCCCGTAACGTCCAGCCGCTTCTTCGGCTTGTCGTCGCAGGCCGGCTGATCGCCCGGCTCGTGGGTCCGCTCCTGCATCAGGTCGTCGACGACGAGCTTCGCCGTGGCCTCGCCCGCGTCGTCCTCCTCAGGCACCTTGAGGTGGGTCTCGTAGGTGTCTTCGAGCCTGGCGCCGGCACGCCGCTGCTCGCGGAGCTGCTTGTCGCGGGCGCGCGCCAGTTGCTCGGCGGTGGAGGAGGTGCCGGCAACGGCGGCGGCGAGATTCGTTCCGAGCACGCTCATGGCGGGTCCCATCATCCCGCGGACGCAGGTCCCGCGGGGCACGCCTCTGCTATGTACATCGGCCAACGGTGCGGCCGGCTTGACAGGGTCCGGATAACGCTGCGCTCCCGGGGCCGCGGGGCTTACAATGCGCCCAGCGCCGGCCCGCCGGCTGGCGTCTCGCCCCCGATCCTGTCGCTTCGGAGATGCCCGTGCCCACGAGTCGTCCTCGCCCTTTCGTGCCGCTCGCGCTGCTGTTCCCCGCTCTTTTCCTCGCCGGCCCCGCGCCGGCTCAGCCCGCCCCGCCGGCGCCCCCCGCGGCCGAGGTGAACGCGGAGCAGGCCACCCGCCCCTCGATCCGGCTCGACATCGAGGCGCTGCTCACCTCGCCCGACGTGATGCCCGCCCAGTTGAGCGACCCGGTCTGGACCTTCACGCCGGGCCCGAACCGGCAACTGCTCCTGCTGCCGCTCGCCGTCACGCCCGGCGGCGAGGAGGCCACGCTCACCGATCCGGGCATCGAGGTCCGCGGCGGGCGGTTCTTCGCCTGGCACATCAACCCCGACGAGCGGGACGAAGCGACCTTCAACCAGGAACCCGGCGGCCCCGGCGCCGCGGCGGGAGGCTGGGGCGGCAGGCTGCTGATGGACAACAACTACGACCTGGGCGGCCGCGTCCCGCCCCGGCAGCCGGGCGCCGCGAACCCCCAGGCCCGTCCGGCGATCCCGCCCGACGCGCCGACCTTCACCCGCGGCATCACCGTCCGCCCCGACGGCACGTTGCGGTGGACGCTCGACCGCACGATCCCCGGCGCCACCGTGACCGAACAGGACAACGACTACACGCTCAAGCTTCGGGCGGACCGGCTGCGGGCGCTCGAGCCCGAACGCCCGCAGCGGCAGCGCATCGAGCCGGGCGGGGGCGCCAACCCGCAGGAGGCGGCCCGGCAGCGGCGGACGGAACAGGCGCGATATCGCACGGAGAGCGAACAGTTCCGCGAGCTGGTCAACCGCGTCCGCTCGGCGCCGGAGCAGTTCGAGATCCCGCTCCCGCGCCGGATCTACGCGGTCTACGAGGTCAGCGCGGCCGTGCCGCAGCTCACGATCGTCGGCCCCGAGCCGCTGCCGTGGTCGATCAGCCTGAACAGTCTCGCCGCGCTCCGAGGGCTGTCGGGCCAGCGCGGCTTCGGGGGCGGGGCGAACGCGGACCAGCAGGCGGCGGTGACGAGCCTCGCCGCCGCCGCCCGCGACAACCACCCGCTCACCCACCGCCTCATCGCGATCGCGCTGCACAAGGCCGACCTCATCGGCCAAAGCCAGCCGAACGGCCCGCTGTTCAACGTGCTGCGGTCGATCCTGCAGGGCCGCGACGAACCGGCAAAGCGGATCGTGCTCGGCGCGCTCGTCACCACCGTGCCGCCCACGCAGGGCTCGGTGATGCTCCTCCGAGACGCGGCCGACCAGCTCACGCCCGAGATGCAGCTCGCGTCGTTGCGGGGCATGTTGCGGGGGGACGTGAACAACCCGGTCGAGCAGCGGGAGATGGTCGCGACCGTGAACCGCACCCTCGCCGACGAGGCCGGACCCGACGCGGGCGTCGCGCTCCAGGCGATGGTCGAACAGGTCGGCCGGGTCGACCTTTCGCAGGCCGGGCCGGGGTCGGCGGCGGCGGCGTTCGTGAGCGGCATCGACTTCGAACGCCTCCCGCCCCACCGCCGCGATCAGGCGATCGCCTACGTCATCCGCGATGCCGGCACCGAGCCCCTCGCCGCCGCGTGGCTCAACCACCGCCTGCTCGGCTCGTCGGACCCGGCCATCGTCCGCCGCACCCTCGAACTCATCGGGCGCGCCAACGTCGGGTCCGGCGTCGTTGCCGACGCGCTGCGACACCTGACGACCGCGGTGTTCGGCGCTCCCCCCGAGGAGGCGGCGCCGCTCGACCTGCGCCTCTCGGCCCGGATCCCGATCGATGCGACCAGTCATTCCATCTTCCGCGTGCTGCAGCACGGCGACCCCGCGGTGCGCGAACTCGCGTGGCGCGCCATCGGCAACTTCGGCGGCGAGACACGCTCACGCGACGGCGGCGCCGCCGCCGCACCCGACGAGGTGATCTCGCAGGTGCTCCGGGCCGGGCTCGCTCAGTCGCCCACGCCGCCGCGGCTGGCGGCGTTCCTCGCGCCTCAGCGGGGCAGCGCCCGCGCGACCGCGGGGCTCGTGCAACTGGTGATCTTCGCCGACAACCCCACGGCCCGGGCGCAGGCCGCCCGCGCGCTGCACGGCTCGGAGCGGCCGTCGCTGGGCAACGAGGTGCGGAGCCTGGAGCCCGAGCAGCGGGCGGACTTCGCGCGGGGGATGTACGAGGCGCTGCGGGGCGCGGCGCCGCTGGCGGCGGACGTGCTTGCCGAGCCCGCCGCCGAATCGCTCGCATCCTCATTCGGCGATGCGGTGGCCCGGGGCGCGTTGCCCGATGCCGCGGAACTGGCGGAGGCGTTCGGGGGCGAGACGGAGCTGCTGAACGTCGCGGCCGGCCCGGGGCCGCGGGCCGCGGCCGGCGCGGTGGGCACGCTCGTGGCGATGGCGGGCGGCGACGAGGCCACGGCCCGGGAACTGGCCGAGCGGTTCGCGCAGTTGCCCGACCGGAGCCTGGGCGCGATCACCGAAGCCTGGGGCGTCGCCAAGCGGGACATCTACGCCCGTCGACTGGCGGAAGCGGCGGGCAGCTACCGCCTCTCCGTGCAGTTCCGCCCGCTGGAGTACGACGCCCAGGCCTACGGCGCCCAGCCCGGCGGGCTGCCCGCGACCCTCACCCCGCGGAGCATCACCATCGGCGTCGTCGATCTCAGCGTCGAGGGCGACGCGGCGTTCCTCGGCAACCGCACCGTCACGTTCACCATCCCCGAGGAGCGGCTGGCGCTGCGGATGAACAACGTGACGGACCTGGCGAACTTCGCCGACGCCAATCTCGCCTCGATCGGCCTCGAGCGCGTGCAGGGCCCGGTCGACCTGCTGCCTCAGGACGACGGCACCTGGCGTGGCGAAGCGATGACGCCCGAGGGCGGCACGGTGGACGTCCGCCTCGAGCCGGTCGCCCCGTAGCCGCCGCGCTGGCCCGCCCTGCGGTTGCGCACGGGCCGTTGTCCCGGACGCCGCCGCCGGTACGCTGGTGGCCCGTGCCGCGCTCCCGCTCGCTCGCAGAAAGGCCCCCCTTTGCTCCGCCACCCAGAACACACGCGCCTCCGTATCCAGCAGCTCCGCGACCGCTTCAAGGGGCGGATCTGGCCCGACACCCGCCCCGCCGACCGCGTGCTCGTCTCCCCCCGCGTCGAGCGGATCCCCTACGAGGAAGCGATGCGGCTCAAGTTCCGCCCGGCGAAGCTGGGCGAGCAGTTCGGGCCGCTCTTCGCGACCTACTGGTTCAAGGTCACCGCGACCGTCCCGCGCGAGTGGCGCGGCCGGCGCGTCGACCTCCTCTGGAGCACGCACGGCGAATGCACCCTCTGGATGGGCGGCAAGACCGTCGAGGGCCTCAACGACGCCAACAACTACGGCCGGGTCGACGCGACGCTCATCGACAAGGCCCGCGGCGGCGAGGAGCTCGAGTTCCACCTCGAGATGGCGTGCAACGACGCGTTCGGGTTCTATAACCAGCCGTGGCGCGACCACCGCAGCCCGATCTTCCTCGACCGCGCCGACATCGCGGCCTTTGACCCCGTCGCGTGGGACCTCTACCACGACCTGAAGGTCCTCACCGAGCTCGAGGCCGAGCAGGTCGACCGCCCCGGCGCCGCGGCCGACCTCGACAAGACCTGGGGCGGGACGCTGCTCTTCGAGCTCAACCGCTTCGCCAATGAAATCGATGAGGACGACCCCGCGACCTGGTCGAAGGCGGCGCCGATCCTCAAGGAGCTGCTCAAGCAGGGCAACGGGAGCGTGGCGCACGAGCTTTCCGCGATCGGCCACGCCCACATCGACACCGCCTGGCTCTGGCCCCTCGCCGAGACCTGGCGGAAGTGCGAGCGGACCTTCAGCACCCAGACGCGGTACATGAAGGCCTACCCGGAGTACAGGTTCGCCTGCTCCCAGGCCTACCAGTACGCCGTCATCAAGGAGCGGAACCCCGACCTCTACAGGCGGATCCGCAAGGCCCACGCGAACGGGCAGTGGGTCCCCGTCGGCGGGACGTGGATCGAGCCCGACTGCAACATCCCCTCGGGCGAGTCGCTCATCCGCCAGTTCCTGCTGGGCCAGCGGTTCTTCGAGCGCGAGTTCGGCGCGCGGTGCCGGGAGTTCTGGAACCCCGACGTCTTTGGCTACAACGGGCAACTGCCACAGATCATGCGCCACTGCGGCGTGACGCGGTTCCTCACGCAGAAGCTGTCGTGGAACGCGTTCAACAAGCCGATGCACCAGACGTTCGAGTGGGAGGGGGTCGACGGCTCGCGGGTGCTCGCGCACTTCCCCCCCGCCGACACCTACAACGCCGTCTGCACCGTGAGCGAGCTGCGGAAGCACGCCCGCACCTACAAGGACAACGACCGCACCCGCGAGGGGATGTACCTCTTCGGGTTCGGCGACGGCGGCGGCGGGCCGACGCGGACGATGCTCGAGTCGCTCCGCCGCACCCGCGACCTTCAGGGCGTGCCCCGCTGCACCCTCCGCACCAGCGACGAGTTCTTCGACCGGCTCGAGGCCGACGCGAAGGACACGCCCGTCGTCGTCGGTGAGCTCTACTTCGAGCTGCACCGCGGCACCTACACGACCCAGGCCCGCACGAAGCGCGGCAACCGCAAGAGCGAGTTCCTCCTGCACGACACCGAGTTCGCCGCCGCCGTCGCCTCCCGGCTCGGCCGGCACCGGTACCCCGCGCGCGAGCTGCGCGAGCTCTGGGAGATCGTGCTGCTCAACCAGTTCCACGACATCCTCCCCGGCTCGTCGATCCGGCAGGTGTACGAGGACGCCGAGGCGCACTACGCCGAGGTGGAGTCGCGTGGCGTGCCGCTGCGCGACGCGGCGGTGCAGGCGCTGGCGGGCAAGGCGGCCGCCGGCGGCAAGAAGACGTTCACCCCGGTCAACACCGCACCCTTCGCCCGCGCCGAGGTCGCCGCCACGCCGACCGGCCGGCTCGTCGTCGCGGAGGCCCCGGCCTACGGCGTCGGCCGCGTCGTCGCCGCCTCGCCCGAGGGCGCGGTCACCATCCGCGAGGCCGGCAAGCGGGTGGTGCTCGAGAACGCGCAGCTCAAGGCGACGCTCTCCGCGGACGGCCGGCTGCTGTCGCTCATCCACAAGGCCACCGGCCGCGAGTCGCTCGCCGAGCCCGGCAACGTGCTCGAGATCGCGACCGATCGGCCGACCTATTGGGAGGCGTGGGACGTCGACCCGTGGCTGCACGAAACCCTGCGCCCCTGCCCGATCGCCGACACCTGCGAGGTCACCCGCTCCGACCCGTTGCGGGCGGAGGTGACGTTCACGCGCACCGTCGGCGACAAGAGCCCGCTCCGGCAGGTCGTCCGCCTCGACGCCGGCGCCGCGCGCCTGGAGTTCCACACGGAGGTCGACTGGCAGGAGCACCGCAAGATGCTCAAGGTCGCGTTCCCGATGGACGTGCGGGCGATGAACGCGACGTACGAGATGCCGTTTAGCGCGGTCGAGCGGCCGACGCACGCGAACCACTCCATCGCCCTCGCGCAGTAC
>CAZKRE010000146.1:0-8533 GCA_964555075.1 uncultured Phycisphaeraceae bacterium | reverse complement strand
CGACTACGGCCAGGGCTCGTCCCGCGACTGGGCCGCGAAGGGGACCTACCTGCTCGGCGTGAAGGCCGTGATCGCGGAGAGCTTCGAGCGGATCCATCGCTCGAACCTCGTGGGCATGGGCGTCCTGCCGCTGGTCTTCAAGAACGGCGAGAACGCCGACAAGCTCGGCCTCACCGGCGAGGAGACGTTCGACATCGCCGTGGACGACCAGGTCCAGCCCCGGCAGGACATCACGGTCACTGCAACGCGCCCGGACGGCGGGAAGGTCGAGTTCACCACCACCTGCCGCATCGACACGCCGGTGGAGGTGGACTACTACCGCAACGGCGGGATTTTGCATACGGTGCTGCGGCGCATGGCGAAGGCGTGATCGCGTGCGGCGGGCGACGCCGCGCGACCCCGATCGGCGCGTCGCGGCTGGATCCAACACAACCCGGGCCGGCGCCCTCACGACGCCGGCCCGGGTTTATTCATTGACAGCTCCGCGATGGCTCAGCGGCCGCGGCGGCCGAGGCACGCGAGCGTGCCCAGGACCAGCAGCGCCGCGGAAGCGGGTTCGGGGACCGGCGTGATGCGCAGGGCGTTGATGTAGTAGAGGCCGTCCGAGTTGTTGTTGACGAAGCCGGGCTCGGAGGATGGGCCGATGGTGAGGACGATCCGGTTGTTGGCGTCCGGCGTGATGCCGTTGACGATGAAGACTTCGGAGTCGTTGTTGGAGGCGTTGAGGTAGGCGGTGCCGCTGTTCGCGCCGGTGAAGGTGTAGCTTCCCCAGCGTGCATCGACCGGGGCGGCGATCGCGTTGCGGGCGGCGAAGCCGACGAAGTGGTACACCCGGTCGGGATCGAGGTCGCTGAGAGTCACGGTGATGGTGGGGACGACGGTGCCGTTGCGGGTCCGGCCGAACAGCGAGTCGGAGGCGGCGTCGCCGAAGCCATACGCCAGCGCATCGCCGGAAAGCGTCCCGACGCTGGTGCCGGTTCCGTCGAGCTTCGGGCCGTTGTTGCCGTGGCCCGACACGGCGGTGACGGTGACATCGATGCTGGTGGGGTTGCCGGCCGAGTCCTTGATATCGGTCCGGGAGGTTGATTGTCCCGTCACGTCCGCCAAGGCGATCCCCGTGGCGTTCGCCGCGGTGCCGTTCGCCGTGCCGAAATCGATGAACACCGGGGCGCCGATCGCGGCGCTCGACGTGAGCGCGATGGCGAGGGCGGGCACGGTCAGACGCGGGTTGGTGAGGGCATGCGGCATGGTCAAGGTCCTCCTTCGCGGGGTGACAGGCAGCCGCGGCAACTTGCCGCGCGGCCTCAGTGATGGCGGTGGTCCGACAGGTTGCTGAACGAGTACGCCTCGTCCGTGATATTCCGAACAGCCTCCGGTCCCAGTCGGTCTTCGAGCTGCTTGAGGTACAGGCTCACCGGCTCGACGGGGCGGTTGTGGGATTCCCAGTAGCGTTCGCCCTGGCGGTCATATCCCCAGCCCGGGTGGGCATCGTCATAGGTGTTCTTGTAGTTGGGCGCGCGGCGCTTGCCGGTCACGCCGATCGCCCAGTTCTGCGCGATCGGGGGGCTGTGAAGGACGACGTGGTCGGCGCGGACGTTCCACAGGACGAAGTTCGCCCCGGCCCAGCCGTGCCCGTTGCCCATCGTGAGGCGGTTCTGGACGCGGATGGAGTGATTCGGGACGCGCACGTTGTCGAGGAGCCCGGCGACGGACCAGCGATGGTGAGGGCCGGAGTCAACGTGGGACCCGATGGCTTCGCAGTCGAGAAACACATTGGGCCCGAGCGTGTGCTGGTTCCAGGCGAACGCGTGCCGGTCGTCATTCGCGAAGCACCGCTGCACCAGCGCCAACTGGCCGGAGAGGTAGAAGCCGTAACGTCGGCTTCCGGCGATCCGCGCCGCCGGATCGAGCGCCTTGGAATCCTGCACCGTCACCCACTTGGACGCCCGCATCGTCCTCACTTGGCCGAAGCCGAAGTGGTAGGTCGTCACGTTGCGCACCCACACGTTCTCCGCCCGGTCGATGTTCACGAACATGCGGATGTGGTCGCCGTCCTCGTCGCGGGGGCCGTTGATTTCCGCGATGGCGCGCAGGTGCTCGATCCCAACGTGTGAGATCCGCTCGGGGAACTCGTAGCGGAAAACCGCACCGCCGCCGTATCGTCGATCGATCGCGTCACCCAGCGGCGCATCGAGCGTGATGACATGGCCCTCGATGCCCGTGATCACGCGGTCGTAGCGGTACTGGTAGTCCTTCGCGTCCCACTGGACGTTCTCGTTGCCGCCGGGGTCCGGGGGGATCCGGTCCATCCCCAAGTCCGACACCCACTGCTCGTTGGCGCGGCGGAGCACGAGCACCTTGTCCGCAACATTCAACCTGGAAGCGTCGGCGACCTTGATCCGGTGCGTGCCGACGGGAACGTAGTCGTCCACGACCTCCGTGCGCGTGCCCTCGACTTCGCGCCACTCACCGGTTTCCGCCCCCACCTCGATCGCGCGGCTCCAGAAGCTGTCCGACTTGCCCGTGACGCGGAGGGTGGTGCCGCCCTCGCCATCGCCCGCGCCGCGCAGCACGATGCCGCTGTGGCGAATCTGAATCTGGTCCGCCAGTTCATAGTCTCCGGCCTCGAGCAGAACGGCCCCGCGAAAGCCGCGCTCGTCCAATGGTTGCTCGCCCACCTGATCGATCGCGGCCTGGATACGCCGCGTGTCATCGCCTGGCTGGGGCTTGAGCGTGATCGCGACCCTCACGTCCGGGATCGCCACGCCGCCCCCGCCGTAGCCCGCGTGTGAGAAGTCCGGGATGCGGTCGCCGCGCTCGGTCTGTTTGTACCGCAGTCGGCCTTCCCTCCCGAGCCACACCCATTCGCTCCGGGCGGCGGCGGTTTTCGGCGTCGCCGGCTGGGCGCCGGCCTCCGGCCCCACGCCGACCAGGCAGAGGGTCGATAGGGCCACTGAAACGCTCGTCGTGATCTTCCGGTGGAACATGGATGCGACCCGTCTCGAAACAGACTGCCTTTCTCGGCGGTCCAGCCTTGTTGGACTAAGGCTGGCCGATCGAAAAGACCCCGCTGGCGCCGCCGCCGCTCAACATGTACTGCTCGCCCTCCCGCGACACGTGCCCGTCGGCGTACAGAAAGTTCGCGGTGTCACTGGGATGGCGATAGGCCATGTGGGTCGCCCATTCGATGTAGGGGTTCCCGTTGGGCGACGCATCGGTCCCGACCTGCCGGGTCTCGGTCACCAGCACCACCTTCGTCGGCGCCTCCGAGAGATCACTGAACCGCTGGTAGCGATAGCGCTTGCCCGAGGCGGGATCGTCCCAATCGTGACCCGCGACGCGGATGTTGATCGCGTAATGGTGGTACTCCCACGGGACGCGTGCCTCGTCGGGGCACATGAAGCTGGCGCGATCCTCGCGGCCGCGGCGTATCACAGAGAAGATCAGTCCGTAGTCGTTTGGTGCGAAATGGTGGGCGCGCGTGAGCGCTTCGTGCCAGGGGCGGCTCCGGGCCTGCGGGTGGCCACTGTCCCACGCCGGTCGGAGCATCTTGCCGGGGACGATCCAGTCCTCGTGGTCGTGTGCATACAGAGCGATCGCCAAGCCGATCTGACGGTGATGACTCCCGCACTGGATCGCGTTGGCCGTCGCCCGGGCGCTCTGAAGCGCTGGGAGCAGGATGGCAATGAGCAGGGCAATAATCGAGATCGTCACCAGGAGCTCGATCAGGGTGAACCCCCGCCCGACTCGTGGCACGTTCCGATCACGGTTGAAGCTGATCATCCTGCATCCTTTCGAAGCGAGAGGCGGCGAACCTGATTCGGGCACCCCCCCGAACGAGTCCTCGGCTTTTCGTTCCCCTCGTCGACACCCTCCAAGGCCAAGAAGGGAACGGGCGACCATTTGATTATGGCCCCGAATACGCATATCACAATGAGGTGCGACGTCAAAAAACACACTCTCACGCGCATCCCGAGCCCTTTCCGACCGTTCAGCGACCGCCGCAGCACCGCAACCCGCGGCTGACCGTCTTCGGGCTGCACATGCTCGACGATGGGCTCCGTCGGGTGATGCTGGAGGACGCCTTTTTCGAGCATCCCGCGCCGTGGCACTCGCACGCGGTCATGCAGGCCCTGGTGGTCGTGGAGGGGGCCTTGTCCATCCGGTTCGAGGGGCAGGAGCCGTGGCTCCTGGAGCCGGGACAGGCGATGATCATCCCCGCCGACCTGCCGCACATGCCCGGCCCCGGTGACGAAGACCGGCGGGCGCTGATCCTCGCCCTCTACATCAGCGGTGAGCCCGCGAACTCGCTCGCGCATTGGCTGCTGTCTCAGCCGATGCCGCGGCGGTGGCGATGCAACCCGGGCGTCCTCGACGCCGCCGTCCGCCAGTTGGCCGCGCTGGCCGCTTCGCCGACACGCATCGACCGACCGAGCCTCATGCACGCCGTGTGGGGCCTGTTCATCTCCAACGACCTTGCCGCCTGCGGCGTGGCGCCGGGGCAGGATCCGCCTCCCGACCCCGATGCGGGGATCGACAAGCGTGTGCTATACATCGAATCGATCATGCGGGCGTGGATGTCCAGCCCCTACGACGCCAAGGGCCTTGCCCGGTCTACGCAGATCTCCGTCAGTCAGATGAATCGGCTGTTCCAGCATCATCGCGGGGTGTCGCCGTTGCGCCGGATGCAGGCGATCCGGCTGGATCGGGCGCGGCACTATCTCGCCAACTCGACGCTGACCGTGCAGGAGATCGCGGAGCGGTGCGGATTCATTAACTCGATCCACTTCACGAAGCTGTTCAAGGACACGTTCGAGCAGACGCCGCGTGAGTATCGCCGGCTCCAGACACCGAGGTAGCGGGTGGCGTCGCTCAGCGCATTGGAACGAAAAGACGCCGCGAAAGCGGCGTCTTTTCGTGGATGGGGATGGTTGCGGCGATCAGAGGTCGACGAGGGCCTTGCCGCCGAGGAGGTCGAGGTCGAGGTCGTCGGTCGCGGTGTCGTCCGCGGCGGCGAACGTCGCGGTCGGCGTGCGCTGCTGGCTGGCGAGCAGGGCATTGGCCCACTGGAGCTCACCCGGGACGGTGGCGACGCGGAGGCTGAAGCCGGCGTCGTAGGGGTTGGCGGACTGGACGCGGACGTAGTAGGTGCCCGCCGCCAGGACGGTGTTGATCTTCTCGGTCTGGGTGCCGGGGTTGGCGCTGACGGCGAGGACGTGGCCGGCGCGGTCTTCGAGGAAGAGGCTGACGTTGCCATCGAGCCGGGGGATGCTGATGTCGACCAGGTTGCTGCCGGTGAGGCTGAAGGAGAAGTAGTTGCTGCGGGTGCCGAGGCCGACCCAGCCGACGGCGTACTTCTGCTGGCCGGCGGCGCGGAAGGAGCCGAGGTGGAACGCGTTGTTCCGGCCCGGGCCGGAGGAGACGCCCAGGTCGGTGGGGGTGAAGGTGCGGATCTGCCAAGGCGCGAAGCGTGCGTAGTTGAGGGTGACGGAGTCGCCGGCCTCGGTGAGGAAGGTCCGTGCGAGGGCGGCGGCGGCGGCGGCGGGGGTCACCTCGAACTGATTGTCGAGTTGGGCGGCGGCCTCGGTCATCATCGCGTCGAGGGTCTGGCGCCGGATCTCGAAGCGGACGAGGTGGAGGCTGGGGTCGGCCGGTCCGGTGGTGTGGGTGGCCGAGCCGTGGATCGCCTTGCCGGCGCCGTCGAAGGCGGGCCTGTCGCGGGTGTCGTTCTCGATGCGGACGGTGGTGGCCTCGACGAGCGGGTCGCGACGGAAGGGGTAGTCGCGGCTGAGGCGGCCGAACTGGAACTGCCCGGTGGGGTCGGTCGCGGCGCCCTGGAAGCGGAGGGGCACGGCGCCGAGGGAGAAGGGCATCGCGCTGCCGGTGTCGGGATGGTGCTTATTGATCCAGACGGTGATCCAGTCGCCGTCGCCCTCGGGGCTGAGGTCGGTGTTGGCGAGGGAGGCGTAGTAGTCGGCGAGGTCGATGTAGATATCGGCGCCGGCGCCGTTGCTGAGGGTGGTGGAGATGAAGGCGGCGTACTTGACGCCGACGTTGTAGAGCTGGGCGAAGGTCTGCTTGGAGGCGAGGAGTGCCTGGTCCATCAGGAAGGCGATGGGGGACTTGCCGACGGGAGCGGCGGCGAGGCCGACCATGCCGTCGGCGTTGTCGATGACGGCGATGGGGGTGCCGACGCCAGACGCGCGGTTGACGTCGAGGAGGACGGGGTTGCTCTGGTTGCCGCGGACGATGGCGTAGAGCTTCTGGTCGGGCCCGACGGCGAGGCCTTCGGCGGCGCGGCCGCCGAGGGGGTTGCCGCGGGGGTAGGAGTATCCGGTGCGGGGATTGACCTCGAGGAGGTAGCTGGTGCGGTTTTCGCGGTTCCCGGTGGCGAAGAGGGTGCCGTCGTGGTCGAAGGCGATATCGCCGGAGGAGAGGAAGTCCCGGCCGTAGAGCCCCTGGGCGGCGGCGTTGATGGGGCGTGGCGGGAACGGCTGGAACAGGCGCGGTTCGAAGCGGATGAGCTGTCCCTCGACGGTGGTGGCGAAGAGCCGTCCGGCGGCGTCGGAGGCGAGGGCGTTGAGCGGGGGGAGCTTTTCGTTGTCGTTCGTGCCGCCGCCGCCGCCGTTGTTGTTGCCGTCGTCTTCGGCCTCGAAGGCGATGGGGCCGACGTCGCGGCCGAAGGCGAAGTCGCGGTTGATATTGATCAGGCGGTTGTCGGTGACGCCCCAGAGGTTGCCGTCGGGGGTGAAGGCGATGTCGCGGATTCTGTAGCCGATCTCGCCGACGTCGACGAGGTCTCCGGTGGCTTCGTCGATGCGGAAGAGGTTGCTGGAGCCGTCGCTGCTGCCGCTGTCGACCCCGTAGAGCCAGGTGGCGGAAAAGAGGACGCGGGGCTCGAGCGTTTCCAGTACGGGCGGGCTCACGTGGTTCACTCGTGTGGACTCCTCGGTTGCCTTGGGCGGAAGTGCCTGGGGAAGGGACCGGCCGATCCGACGAACCTGATGCATGTTGTCCCCTAAGGAAGCGGGTCGCGTGCTGATCATAACGGTTGACGCGGTTGTGCAGTCTAACGAATGAACCGCGCCTCGCGCGCGGAATCCCGCGTGCGGGAGGTGCGCGCGACGCCGGTCGCGCCCGCCGCGCTGCGCGGTTCCCCCGGTCGGCCGATCGGCGTATGGTGTGGAGGCGTGGCGCGGCGGCAGGGGCGGGGCCGCGGCGGCGATTGCGCGTCGGAACAGGCGCCGGATGAGCGAGGTCCAATGCTGGTGAGTGTTCGGTCGATCGTGATGGCGGGTTGCCTGCTCGGCGTGGTGGTTGCTTCGGCGGCGGGGGGGACGATCCGCCACGACCGCGCCGACGCGCGGTACGTCGGGTACGGGGCGCAGTTCTCGAGCGTGGGGCGCGTGAGCGCGGGGCTCGCGGGCGGCGGGGGGCTGACCGGGTCGGGCGTGCTGATCGCGCCGGACCTGGTGATCACGGCGGCGCACGTCACGGACGGGACGAGTTCGCTGCGGTTCGCTGTGCCGGAGCTGGGGATCAGTTACGGGGCCTCGGCGGTCGTCACGCACCCGAGTTGGCGGGGGGACGTGCTGTCGGGTTTCGACCTGTCGATCTTCCGGCTGGAGCGGCCGGTCACGGAGGTCGCGCCGGCGCCGCTGTTCCCGGGGTGGTGGGACGCGGCGCGGCCGGGCGCGATCGCCGGGTACGGGATCACCGGGACGGGGCTGCGTGGTTACGAGGGGCGCGTGAGCGACTCCCGCCGGGCGGGGACGAACGTGATCGATCGGCGGCTGAGCGGGCGGATCCTGCTGAGCGATTTCGATGCGCCGCACTACTCGGCGACGGGCGCGTTCCTGGGTTCGCCGGTGCCGCTGGATCTGGAGTACACCATCGCGCCGGGCGACTCGGGGGGCGGGCTGTTCGTGTGGGCGAACCGGCGGTGGCAGCTCGTGGGGATCAACTCCTTCATCCTCAGCTACGACGGGGACCCGGACGCGAGCTACGGGGACTCGTCGGGCTTCACGCGGCTGCGGGTGTTCCAGCCGTGGATCCAGGGGGTGATGGCGGGGACGATCGGGATGACGCCGCTGGGGGTCGCCGCCGGATTCAGCGACGCGGGGGTCGGGGTCGCGGCGGTGGGCGTGGGGGCGGTGCCCGAGCCGGGGGGTGTTGCTGCCCTGGCGGCCGGGGTGGTTTCGCTGCTGTTCCGGCGGCGCGGGGGGTGAGCCGGTGAGGCGGAGCAGGGCGCCGGCGGCCTTGCGGACGGTCTCGGCGGGGACGCCTTGGATCATGGGTGCATCGGGCGGGAGTTCGCCGGCGAGGGCGGCGACGGCGTCGGCGTTGTGGTCGATCTCGTGGGTCATCGTCTGGCCGCAGATGCGGGTCATGGCGGCGAGGGCGAGCAGGCGGCCGCGGAGAAGGGACAGGCGGGTGAGGGCGTCGACCGCTTGGGCAACGGCGGGGCGTTCGATCCAAGCGGCGAGGTGGGCGATCGGCAGGTCGTGCCGGGCGGCGAGGTCGGCGAGGCTGG
>CAZKRE010000145.1:0-8593 GCA_964555075.1 uncultured Phycisphaeraceae bacterium | reverse complement strand
TGGTCGCGCTGGCGACGCCGACACCAAGCCACGGCTCAACGCTGCCACTACCGGGCAAGAGCACCCAGTGGCGATCCGCGACTGTAGTACTTCTTCCTGTAAGTGAATCATTCAAGAGGTATTTATCAGTGCATTGTTTTAAAGCGGCAACTTCTCTCGCGGTTTTGCTGGTCGGGCTGATCACGTGGGCCCCGGCCACGGCCCAGGTCCAGCTTGTCAACGACGGCGAGGCGCGGGCGGTGGTGGTGACCGCCGACGAGCCGTCGGCCACCGCCGCGTATGCCGCCGAGGAGCTCGTGAGCCACTTGGAGAAGGCCACCGGCCATCGGCTGGAGGTGGTCAAGGAGTCGGCCATCCCCGACGGGTACCCGAGCCGCATCTTCGTGGGCGTGAGCCGGGCGGCGATCGATGGCGGCGTGGTTCCCGAGGACCTGGCGGACGACGAGTGGCTGCTGCGCACCCAGGGCTCGGACCTGTACATCCTGGGCAAGGAGAACGAGCGCGGCCCGCTGGACCGGCGCAACAACCACCGCGGGACGCTGTTCGGGGTGTACGATCTGCTGGAGCGCTACCTGGGCGTGCGCTGGCTGTGGCCGGGCGAGCTGGGCACGCACGTGCCGAAGCGCAAGAACCTGGTCATCAGCGGCTCGCTGGACGAGCGGCAGGAGCCCAAGATGCGCTACCGCGACTGGTGGACGTACCAGATCGACCATCAGGCGGACCCCAAGCGGGCCAACCGCCGGATCGAGCCGCTGTCGTTCACGCCGCAGGGCCTGCTGGACTATCGCAGCGACCTGTCGGTCTATCTGGCCCGCCACCGGATGGGCGAGACCGAGACCAAGCCCCCGGTGCTGCACACGTTCACCGGGCTGTGGAACCGGCTGGGCAAGGACCACCCCGAGTGGTTCATGCTCAACCCCAACGGTCAGCGCGGGCCGCGGGGCGGGGTGGTCTCGGGGCCGGGGGAAGAGGCGAACGTGCTGCACGTGGCGATGTGCGTGTCCAACCCCGAGTTCCACGAGTTCATCGTGAATGAGTGGTGGGACGGCGGGAAGTACCTGATCCTGGGCGAGGTGGACGTGAAGGTGTTCTGCCACTGCGAGAAGTGCAGGGAGTGGGACGGCCCGCAGCCCAAGGGCCCGAGCTTCGTGGCCGAGGACTACAACCCGCTGACGTCGCTGCGCTACGCGCGGCTGTGGAAGACCGTCTACGAGATGGCCAAGGAGCGGAACCCGGACGTGATCGTGGGCTCGTACCTTTACTGGAACTACATGCCCGCGCCGCCGGTGGACATCGAGCTGAACCCCAACATCTACGGCGAGTTCGTGCCGTGGACCCGGACGACGGCGTACTACCCGATGGGCGACGCCCAGCGGGACTGGATCAAGAAGCAGTGGCTGGGGTGGGAGAAGACCGGGATGACGCTGGCCTACCGCCCCAACTATTTCCACGGCGGGTACGTGATGCCCCACCTCGACACGTGGCAGACCGGGGACATGATCAAGTTCACTTATGACCACGGCATGCGTCGCACCAAGATGGACAGCCTGATGGGGCACTGGTCGGTGAAGGGGCCGATGCTGTACATGCACATGCGGCTGATGTGGGACCCGGAGATGAGCGTCAGGGACGCGAGGGACGAGTACTTTGCGGGCTTCGGTCCCGCCGCGGGTCAGGTCGAGCGGTATTTCAACTACTGGGAGGAGTACTCGCGCACGTGGACGGCCAAGAGCGGCGAGGCGTATCACGGCTGGGAGCTTTTTTACCCCGACACGATGCTGAACATGTCGTTCCCGCAGGACGTGTTCCCCCCCGCCGCGAACATACTCAAGGCGGCGATGTCCCTGGCCAGCCGCGACTCGAACCCCGAGTTCGCCGAGCGCGTGAAGTTCCTTCAGGTGGGGCTGGAGCACGCGTACCTGTGCGTGCAGTTGTTCGACCACCTGGACAACCGCCGCGCCCTTCCCACGGACCCCGCGCGGCTGGCGGCGGCAAAGGAAGCGCTTCAGAAGGTGATCGAGTTCCGCCGCGAGCACGAGCACCTGTACTTCGCCGACCTCCGCGACGCGGCCGACAAGGAGTACCGACGCGTGAACATCAACGCGTTGCTGGCCGAGTAAGTCGGCTGGGCCTCTCTGGGGCGGCGTGCCGGATTTCTCTCCGTAGCTGCGACGCCACGCGTCGCTGGCCATCGCCTTGTGGCAGGGTCAGGAGCGGCACCCGCCGCGCATCACGGGCGACGGTCAGCGGTGCGTTGCACCGCAGCCGGAGAGAAGATCCACACACGAAATGCCTCACGCAGCCGATCCGCCTGGGCGTTTCGACGTCGGGGCGGGATCTTCGAGATGAGCGGGTGATTCAGCGGTCCCGCGGATCGTTCGCCGGCTTGTGCAAGACCTCCCGCGGCGGTCACCAGACCCCACACCTCTGATCCTGATTTGCGATGAAGAATTTGCGATGAAGACCATTACCAATAAGAAGACCTCACTGCGGCTCGAACCTGTCGGCGAAACCGTCGCGATCTCGGACCCCAACGCCACCTACTGCGCGTTCACGGACGTGACGCATCTGGGCGACGGCGAGCTGCTCATCGTGTATTACGCGGGCACGAGCCACCTGGACGGCGACAGCCGGATCGAGATGCGGCGATCCAGGGACGAGGGGCGGACATGGTCCGAGCCGAGCGTGCTGCTCGAGCCGATCCATTCCGGCTACGGCTTGCGTGACCCGCACATCGCGCAGCTGCGCGACGGGCGGCTGATCCTGTCGTGGTTTGTCAGCCACGAGCCGCTCCACGCGCAGCGCATCTTCGTGAGCATCAGCGAGGACCGGGGCGCGTCCTGGAGCGAGCCGATCCCCGCCGGGCCGGCGCACATGGTCACGTCCGGGAAGGTGCTGGAGCTGGAGACGGGCGAGTTGCTGTTGCCGTTCTACGGCGTGGACTCGGAGGTGCAGCCGGTGTATGGCGAGCCGGTGGAGGGCGAGGAGGAGATGTGCGGGGTGGTGATCTCGCGCGACGGCGGGCGGACGTGGAGCGACACGTCCGTGATCCACCGCGAGCCGCGGTTTCAGGGGCTGGAGACCGAGGTGGCCCGGCTCGATGACGGGCGGGTGGTGTCGCTGAGCCGCCGCTCGTTCGAGGCGATGGGGCTGCGGGCGGTCTCGGAGGACGGGGGCAGGACCTGGAGCCGGGCCCGGGAGGTGCCGGTCGGCCACGCCCCGGGCATCCTCGTCGATGGGCCTTACATGCTCGTCAACCATCGCGCCTACCCCGACGGCCGTGCGCGTGCCAAGGGCGGCGGCAAGCCGGCGGGCGACGCCCCGAAGATGGGCACCGTCATCTCGCTGAGCCTCGATGCGGGCGAGAGCTTTGTCGCTCATCTGTCGCTGGCCCTGCCGGTGCCGATCCGTGGGGGCGATTCGGCCTACGGCGGGGTGGTCAAGCTCCCGGACGGCGCGTATTACACGACTTTTTACAGGCACACGGAGGAGGCGGTGCACATCTACGGGCAGCGGTTCAAGATCGTCGGCGAAGCCGCGGGCTGATCCCGCCGCGTGCCCGCGTGCGCGGCCGCCGCGCTGGGCGGCGCGAGCCATCGCACGCGGCACCTCTTGCGCCGCGCGTGGGTATCATGCGCCGCATCCCGCGACCCTGAACGGACAGACCCCATGACCTCTCAGAACCTTGCCGCTCCGATATCCGAGACGCAACTGCGTCGCCGCATGATGGGCTGCTGGCTGGGCAAAGCCGTGGGCGGCACGCTGGGCATGCCCTACGAGGGGGTGCGGCACACGCTGGACCTGAGCTACTACGACCCGGTGCCCACCGAGATGCTGCCCAACGACGACCTGGACCTTCAGGTCATCTACGCCTTCCTGCTGGAGCGGATGGACCAGCCGCGGGTGGATCGCCAGGTGCTCAGCCGGGCGTGGTCGCACCTGGGCATGTCCCCCGATGAGTACGGCATCGTCAAGCGCAACCTCGCGCTGGGCCTGACGCCGCCGACCACCGGAGCCTATGACAACCCCTTTACCCGCGGCATGGGCGCGGCGATCCGGACCGAGTTGTGGGCCTGCCTGGCCCCGGGCGACCCCGACACCGCCGTCCGCTTCGCCTACGAAGACGCCTGCATGGACCACGCCGGCGAGGGCATCCACGCCGCCACGTTCCTCGCCGCCCTCCAGAGCCTGGCCTTCGTCGAATCCGACCGCGAGGTCCTGCTGGAGCGGGCGCTGGCGTACATCCCCGCGGCCGGCGAGCTGATCGCGGCCATCCGCGACACCCGCGCGTGGTGGGCCCAGAGCCGCGACTGGAAGGCGGTGCAGGCGAGGCTCGCCGATCGCTACCTGACCGACAACTTCACCGACGTGGTGCTCAACCTGGCCTACATCGTGCTGGGCTGGCTGGCGGGCGAGGACTTCGGCCGCGCCATCTGCATCGCCGTCAACTGCGGCCAGGACACCGACTGCACCGGCGCGACGCTCGGAGCCCTGCTGGGAATCCTCGACCCCGAGGGCATCGAGGACCGCTGGCTCCAACCCATCGGCCGCGACCTGGTCCTGAGCCCCTGCGTCACCGGCGTCGAGCACCCCTCGACGCTCGACGGCTTCACCGAGCTGGTCATGCAACTGCGCGGCCGACTCGATCCCTCGACCCCCGACATTCCCGAAAAGCTCGAGGACACGGCACACCTCGCCATCCCCGCCACCCTCGGCTTTGTGGACGCCATGCCCGACGGTGACGCCGAGCCGGCGCTCCCCGACGACGCGCACGACGTGCGTTTCCCGGGCAACTGGGTGCAACTCCCGCCGCAGCAGTGCCCCGGCAACGTGGCGCTGGTGCGTTACCGCTTCACGCTGGACGAGGCCTGCGTGGTCGCCAATGGCGACGCTCCCGGGGACGCTTCCGGGGGAGCTTCCGGGGGCACTTCCGGGGGTGGGGGGGTGCAGTTGTTCTTCTGCTCGCCGCAGCCCGTGCGTGTCTGGGTGGATGGCAGGCTCACGCTCGACAGCCCCGGGGGGCAGTTCGTCCCCGCCCTCCACCGCACCCGGCCCGCGCAGGGGCGCAAGCTGTTGCAGTTGGCCGCGGGCGAGCACACGCTCACCGCGGCGGTCCATCACGCCGACAACACCCGCTCGATGCAGTGGGTGATCGCCCTGGCCGACGACCATCCCCGCCCCGTGGAGCGCAACTGGCTCGTGGACCCGCTGCGCCACCCCGTCAGCCGTGCCACGGCCCGCGATTGATGCGCGCCGGGCATCCCGCTGACGCCGCTTCCGCCGCGGCAGCGTGGGCGGCTTCATGGCGCGGGCCGACGTGACCAGAACCCGATGCCTCCATCGAGGAGCCGCCGAACATGAATGACGACAGCTCGGAACTGCAAGACATCCGCCATGTCCTGCTGGACATGGACGGGACCATCTACCTTGGGGATCATCTGTTTGAGTGGACCATCCCGTTCCTCGAACTGCTGACGCGGCGGGGCGTCGGCTGGTCCTTCCTGACCAACAACACGTCGCGTAGCCGGGCGGACTACGTTCAGAAGCTCGAGCGCCTGGGGATCCGGATCCACCCGCGTCAGATGCTGACGCCCGCCCGCGCGGTGGCGGATTATCTCGACAGCCATCCCCTGCAAGTGAATCGCCTGCACGTCCTGGGCACGCCGAGCCTGCAAGAGGAGATGGCGTCGCTGGGGTACACCCTCGTCAGCGGCGATCCCGACGACGAGCCCGATGCCGTGGTCGTGGCCTTCGACACGACGCTCAGCTACGAGCGCCTGTGTCAGACCGCGTGGTGGATCCAGCAGGGCAAGCTCTACATCGCCACCCACCCGGATCGGACATGCCCCACCAACGAATCGACCGTGCTGCTGGACTGTGGGGCGATCTGCAGCGCGCTGGAGGCCGCCACCGGCATCAAGCCGCACGACATCCTCGGCAAGCCCAACCCCTTCATGGTCCGTCAGCTCTGCGAGGAGATGTCGATCCGTCCCGGCGAGATCGCCGTCATCGGCGACCGCCTCATGACGGATATCGCGATGGCCCGCAACGTCGGCGCCAAGGCCGTCCTGGTGCTGTCTGGCGAAGCGAAACGCGGCGACTTGGAGTGTTCCGAGTGGCTCCCGGACCTGGTGGTCGAGAACCTCTCGGAGCTTCATGGCCTGTTCGAGGCATCCTGTCAGGCATCGCGTTGATACCCGGGGATGCGCCCGCGTGCTGCCGCGACGCGGCCACGGGATGAAGGCACCACATCATCATGAACCACGCAGACCGCTCGCCGCTCATCGTCGCCCATCGCGGGCTGTCCTGGGACTATCCGGAAAACACGATGGCCGCCTTCGAGGCGGCGCTGAAGCATCAGCCCGCCTACATCGAGCTGGATTTCCGGACGACCGCCGACGGGCGTCTGGTATGCATCCACGACGCGACGCTGGATCGCTACCTGACCGGCAAGCAGATGCATCACGCGGGCGTGTCCGTTGAATCGTGCGCCTTCGACCGGCTCAGAGGCATCGACTTGGGCGCCTGGAAGCACGAGCGATTCACCGACACCCGCGTGGCGACATTGGAAGAGGTCATCGCATCAGCCAATGGGCACGCGGGATCCGCGTCCCCCCCCGTGCTGATGATCGAGCACAAAACCGGCACGGTCGATCAACTGATCGAGCACCTCGACATGTTCAATAGTCCGCGGCAGTACGTCGTGCAGTCTTTCGACCACGCGTTTCTGGAGGAGTTGAGGCGGCGGCGGTCGGAGGCCGGGTTGGCCATGCTCGGCAGCGGGCCGCTGAGCGGAGACCTCATCTCACAAGCCCGGAGCCTGGGATGCGTTGCCATGCACTGGGACATCCACGTCACGCGCGCGGACGTGGCCGCCATGCATGAGGCGGGGCTGGAGGCATGGGTCTACACCTTGAACCACCCACTGATGTGGCTGGGCGCGGCAGCCCTCGGCGTCGATGCGATCACCACCGATCGCTGCGACGAGGCGGCGGCGTTCTATCGAGATCCCGGCTGACCCCGCCGGCATCACCCCGGGCAGCGATCAGGAGGCGGCTCCCTCGGCTTTGGTGATGTCGAGGGTCAGGTCGCCGCCGCCGTCGTCGGGGGCGTCCACGCGGACGCCGCTGCCATCGGGGATGTCGCCGGCGATGATGGCCCGGCTCAGGCGCGTCTCCAGCGCCTGTTGCAGGTAGCGCCGCAGCGGGCGGGCCCCGTACACCGGGTCGTGGCCGGCCTCCGCCATGTGGCTTGTGGCGGCGTCGGTCAGCGTCAGCGTGATACGCCGGTCCGCCAGCCGGCGCTGAAGGTCGGCGGTCAGCAGCGTCACGATCTTGCGGATCTCGCCCAGGCCCAGCGGCGTGAAGATCACGATGTCATCCACGCGGTTGAGGAACTCGGGGCGGAAGTGGGAGCGGACCTCGGCCATCACCGAGTTGCGGGCGTGGTTGGAGATGCCCCCGGAAGTCAGCGCGGCCGTGGAAGCCGACGCCGCCGGCTTCAGGGCGTCCTCCACCAGGTATTGGCTGCCGAGGTTGCTGGTCATGATGACGACGGTGTTCTTGAAGTTCACCGTGCGGCCCTGGCTGTCGGTGAGCTGGCCGTCGTCGAGCACCTGGAGCAGCGCGTTGAACACGTCGGCGTGAGCCTTCTCGACCTCGTCGAAGAGGATGACGCAGTAGGGCTTGCGTCGGACGGCCTCGGTGAGCTGGCCGCCCTCCTCGTAGCCGATGTACCCGGGCGGCGCGCCGATCAGCCGGGCGACGCTGTGCTTCTCCATGTACTCGGACATGTCCAGGCGCACCAGGTTGTCCTCGCTGTCGAAGAGCGCCTCGGCCAGGGCCTTGCACAGCTCGGTCTTGCCCACGCCGGTGGGCCCCAGGAACAGGAAGCTGCCGATGGGGCGGCGGGGGTCCTTGATGCCCGCGCGGGCGCGCAGCACCGCGTCGGCCACCAGGCCAACCGCCTCGTCCTGCCCGACGACGCGCTCGTGCAGCATGTCCTCGAGCTTGAGCAGCTTCTCTCGCTCGCCCTCGACCAGCCTGGCGACGGGGATGCCGGTCCAGCGCGCGACGATCTGGGCGATCTCGTCGTCGGTGACCCGGTCGCGGAAGAGGGCGACCTGGTCGGACGCCTCGGCTTCTTGCGGCCCCGCATTCTTGTGCGGGGCTTCTTCCTGCGCCAGTTGTTTTTCAAGAGACGGGAGCGTGCCGTACTTCAGCTCGGCGGCCTTGTCGAGGTTGTAGGCCTGCTCGGCCTGCTCGATCGCCAGGCGCGTCTGCTCGATCTGTTCGCGCAGGGCGCGGACCTTGTCGACGTTGCCCTTCTCGTTCTCCCACCGGGCACGCATGGTGTCGGCCTGGGTGCGCAGGTCCGCGAGCTCCTTCTGCAATGCGCTCAGCCGCAGGCGGCTCTGTTCGTCCTTCTCCTTCCTGAGCGCCGCCTCCTCGATCTCCAGTTGCATCACCCGGCGGGTGAGGTCGTCCAGCTCCGCGGGCATCGAGTCCATCTCCGTGCGGATCATCGCGCACGCCTCGTCCACCAGGTCGATGGCCTTGTCCGGCAGGAAGCGATCGGTGATGTAGCGATGGCT
>CAZKRE010000144.1:0-8632 GCA_964555075.1 uncultured Phycisphaeraceae bacterium | reverse complement strand
GGTCCACATCGGCACGGGCGGGGTCCAGCGGACGCCGTAGCGGGCGGCGGGGCGCGGCGGACGCGACAGCCGCGTTGGATGCCCTACAATCCCTCTCCGCCCGTGTCTCAGCCACAGGATCGCCGTGCCACGCTTGTACCTCGACAACGCCGCCACGAGCTTCCCCAAGCCCCCCGCGGTGCTGGAAGCGATGACCCGCTACGCGACCGAACTGGGCGCCAGCCCCGGCCGGGGCGCCTACCGCGAGGCCCGCGAAGCGGGTCGCCTGATGGAGCGGTGTCGCGAGCGGCTGAACACGCTCTTCAACGGCGAGAACCCGCATCACGTCGTCTTCACGCTCAACACCAGCGACGCGTTGAACCTCGCCGTGCGGGGCCTCGTCCGCCCGGGCGATCACGTCATCACGACGTGGCTGGATCACAACTCCATCCTGCGGCCGTTCAACGCGCTGGTCGAGCGGCACGACGTCGAGCAGACCCGCGTCGCGTGCGACCCGGAGACGGGCCTGGTCGACCCGGACGACATCCGCGTGGCGATCCGGAAGAACACCCGGCTCGTCGCGGTGGTCCACGGCAGCAACGTCACGGGGACGCTGCAACCGATCCGGGAGATCGGCCGGATTTGCCGGGAGTTCGCGGTGCCGTTCCTGGTGGACGCGGCGCAGACACTGGGGCACATGCCGGTGGACGTGCAGGCCGACTGCATCGACCTGCTCGCGTTCCCGGGCCACAAGGGCCTGCTTGGGCCGCTCGGGACGGGCGGGCTCTACATCCGGCCCGGGCTCGAGAAAATCATGCTCACCGTCCGCGAGGGCGGCACGGGCAGCCGGAGCGACCTGGACACCCACCCCGACTTCATGCCCGACCGCTTCGAGCCGGGGTCGCACAACGCGATCGGGATCATCGGCCTGTCGGAGGGCGTGCAGTGGATCCTGGATCGCGGGGTGGACCTGCTCTGGTCGCACGAGCAGATGCTGATCCGCCAGATGGTCGAGGGGCTGACGGCGCTGCGGCCGCACGGGCTGAGCTATGTCGGGCCGCAGGGCGTCCGCGACCGGTGCGGCGTGTTCTCGATCCGCGTGAACGGGTACGACCAGCCGCAGACGCTGTCGGATGTGCTCGAGTCGGAGTTCGGCATCCTCACCCGCTCGGGCATCCACTGCGCCCCGCTCGCGCACAAGACGGTCGGCACGCACGGGCTGGGCGGGACCACGCGATTCTCCTTCGGCCCGTTCCTCCAGGTGCCGGACGTGCGGTACTGCTGCGACGCGCTGGCGACGATCGCGCAGCGGCAGCCCACTGTCGCGGCGGGATAAGTCGGCGGTTTTTCCTGTCTTTTCAGCCTGATGGCGCCTACGATCCGGTCGAGCCACGCCATTCGCGCGACTCTTCGCAAGACTGGAGGCGACCCCATGGCAACGACCCCTCTCATGAAGCACCAGGCCCCGCAGACGACCGAGGGGCCCATGCTCGCGTTCATGCTGGGCACCTGGTTCCTCGTGTTTGCGTTCCTTGGCGCGATCATGGTGTACCTGACCTACGCGGGCTGATCCGGGCGTCAGACGGAGCAGCGCCGCCGCGGCCTTCCGCATCGTCTCGGGCGGGATGGTCTCATCGGGCAGGTCATCGGTGGGCAAGCCCTCGAGGACGCGCTGGCTCGCGATCCACGGCTCGAACTCCCCTTCGAGCGGCTGCTTGCAGATCCGCGAGAGCGCTGTGACGGCGTGCATCCGGGCGCGGTGGGCCGCGAGGTCCTGCAACCCGGCGATCGCGTTTTGCACGGCCGGCTGGCGGCCCCAGGCGGCGAGGCGGGAGATCGGCCAGCCCTTCCACAAGGCGATCTCGGGCAGCGTCCGGCCGGGATCGAGGAGCGCGGCGAGCAGCCGCTCGTCCTCGCGGGTGAGACGGGACTGGGGGATGGGCATGATGGGGGCCTCCACCTTCCGACGGTGGATGGGGAATTGGGGCGCACACCGGCTGCATTTTCGCAAGTGTTGATAGAACACGCTTTACAAGCGTGCTGCCGCGTTATGGGGAGGTGGCGATCGGGGCGCGCAGCGGCGCGCGGGGTGGGCGACGGGGGCGCACGGCGTCAAGGGCGCGGCTAACGGGGGGTCGGGCAGCGGAGGGGGAGGAGGGCGTGGGCCAGGCGGGCGCGGAGGGAGTCGATGAGGTGGGTGCCGGCGCGTTCTTCGGTGAGGGGCTGCTTCTCGTCGGGGTCGCCGAGCATGTCGATGAGGCCGAGGCATCGGCCGGCGTCGGTGGCGTGGAAGAGGGCCTTGAATCGCTCGGTTTCGATCATGGCGCGGTCGGACCATTCGCTGAGGATGCCGCCGGCACGGGGCACGGCCTCGTCGTCGGGCTGATCGCCGGCGTAGGTTGGGAGGAGGGATCGGCCGACGCAGGCGGCGGGGGCATCGGCGCCGGCGAGGGCGGCGATGGTGGCGGCGATGTCGACGGTGCTGAGGAGGTCGTCGGAGGTTTCGTCGATGCGGGCGCGGGCGGCGGTCGAGGCGGGCGGGCCGGCGAGGATGAAGGGGGTTTCGATCCCGCCGGCGAGGAAGGAGCGCGGGCCGACGAGGCCGTGCTCGCCGAGGAGGTGTCCGCGGTCGGAGGCGAGGAGGGTCCAGGTTCGGGCGTGGTCGGCGCGGCGGTGGGCGGCGTCGAGGATTCGGCCGATGCCGTGGTCGATGAGGGCGACGCGGCCGAGGTAGTCGGCGCGGATGCGGGCGATGGCGGCGGGCTCGAGGCGCTGGAGCTTGGCGCGGGGCCAGGCGGGTTCGGCGAGGGCGCCGACGCGGCGGAAGTCGATGGGGGTGAAGCCGGCGCGGAGTTCCCTCACGTTGACGAGCTCGCTGTAAGGCGGGGGCGGCGGGAGGTCGCTGCCGGGGCCGGCGAAGATGACGATCATCGCCCAGGGTTTGCCGGCGGGCAGGCGATCGATGGCGTGGCGGGCGTGGGCGGCGATGAAGCCGTCGGCGTCGTCGGCGGGTTCGAGGAGGAGGCGGTCGGGGTCGAACGGGCCGTGGCGGCGGCGGTTCCGGCGCTGGTGGACGATGGCGTCGAGGAAGCCGTGGGCGGCGGCGTGGCGGCCGTAGGCGCAGTGGGCGAGGTCGGTCGCGGTGGCGGGTGCGACGGTGACGGCGGTGTCGAGGAGCGGCGCGATCGGGCCGACGCAGCCGACGCCGGCGACGTGGTAGCCGGCGGCGCGGAGCCAGGCGGGGAAGGCATCGGGGAGGGTGAGGCCGGCGGCGGGTTCGGTTGGGCGGAGGATGCCGTGCTGCCGGGCGTGGAGCCCGGTGAGGAGGCTGACCAGGGCGCCGGGATCGTCGGGGCAGGCGGAGGTGGCGACGAGTCGGAGGCCTCGGGAGGCGAGGCGCGACATGCGTGGGGTGGCGAGGGGCCAGGCCCGCTCGTCGTCGAGCGCGTCGCTGCGCAGCCCCGATGCGAACAGAATCAGGAGGTTGCGCGGCGGGGACATCCACGGGGGTCATCGGCGAGTTGGGGCACGGGGTGAAGCGGCGGCGGGCGCGGGGAGGGCGCGGCGGGCGATGCGCGCGTCACAGGCGGTACATGCAGGGTCTTCGTTAGCCGCCGCCCTTGGGCGGCGCGGGGCGGCGGGGTCGTTCGGCGTGGAGCGCGGGGCGAGCCCCGCGGCTAACTTTGGCGCACGTGACATGGGATCGTGAAGCGGTGTAAACTGCGGGGTTCTATGGCGCTTCTGAGTGTTGCAAATGTGGCGTATTCGTACGGTGATCGCCGGGTCCTCGACGGCGTGAGCCTCACCCTGGACGCGGGCCAGCGGGTCGGCATTGTCGGCCGCAACGGCGAGGGGAAGTCGACGCTGATGAAGATCATCATCGGCGCGATGAAGCCGGACGAGGGGCAGGCGGCGATCGCGCGGGGCGCGAGCGTGGGCTACCTGACGCAGGACTTCAAGCTGGACCTCGACAAGACGCTCCGCGAGGAGGCGATGTCGGCGTTCGCGGACCTGCACGGGCTGCACGACCGGCTGGAAGCGGTCGCAGAGAAGATGAGCGCCCCCGGGGTGGACGGGGACGAGCTCGAGAAGCTGCTCGAGGAGTACGCGAGCATCGAGCGGCGGATGGAGGCGTCGGGCGGGTACTCGGTCGAGCACCGGGTCGAGGAAGCGCTGCACGGCGTCGGCTTGTACGACGCGTTCTTCGACGTGAAGGTGAGCGACCTGTCGGGCGGGCAGAAGGGCCGGCTGGCGCTGGCGAAGCTGCTGCTGTCGGCTCCGGACGTGCTGCTGTTGGACGAGCCGACGAACCACCTGGACATCGCGGGGCGGCAGTGGCTGGAGGATTACCTGGTGCAGTACCCGGGCGCGGTGCTGATGATCAGCCACGACCGGTGGATGCTGGACCGGGTGGTGTCGAAGATCCTGGAGCTGGAGCGCGGGGAGCTGGTGGAGTACCCGGGGAACTACGTGAAGTATCGGGAGCTGCGGGCGGAGCGGCTGATCGCGCTGCACCGGCAGTACGAGAAGCAGCAGGAGAAGCTCAGGAGCGAGCAGGCGTTCATCGACCGGTACCGCGCGGGGCAGCGGGCGAAGCAGGCGCAGGGGCGGGAGAAGCGGCTGGAGCGGTACAAGCGGGACGAGGTGATGGAGAAGCCGGTCGAGCTGAACGAGGTGAGCATCCGGTTCGGCCCGAGGCAGCGGACGGGGGACATCGTCAGCGAGGCGGAGCGGCTGACGATGGAGTACGAGACGAAGGTGCTGTTCCGGGACCTGTCGCTGTCGGTGAAGCGGGGCGCGCGGATCGGGATCATCGGGCCCAATGGGGCGGGGAAGACGACGCTGACGAAGGTGCTGCTGGGCGAGCTGGAGCCGACGGGGGGCACGACGAAGCTGGGCTCGAACGTGGACGTGGGCCACTACAAGCAGACGCACGAGGGGCTGCCGCTGGATTACACGGTGGTGGAGTACCTGCGGAAGTTCGTGCCGAGCGAGACGGAGCAGGAGGCGAGGAACCTGGCGGGGGCGTTCCTGTTCAGTGGGATGGATCAGGACAAGCGGCTGTCGGTCCTGTCGGGTGGCGAGCGGAGCCGGGCGGTGCTGGCGGGGCTGGTGGCGGGCGGTCACAACGTGCTGGTGCTCGACGAGCCGACGAACCACCTGGACATCCCGGGCGCGGAGCGTCTGGAGGCGGCGCTGCGGGAGTTCACGCAGGCGAAGACGGGCTACGGCAGCAACCGGGGCGAGGCGGGGACGCTGATGGTGATCAGCCACGACCGGATGCTGCTGGACCAGATCGTGGACCAGTTGATCATCTTCGACGGGCACGGGCACGTGGAGCACTTCCTCGGGACGTACAGCGAGTACCTCGCGGCGACGAAGGGGAAGCCGGCGGCGGCGCTGGTGGATCACAAGGCGGGGGCGGGGGGACCGTCGGGCGGGCGTGCGAAGCCGCAGGCGGCGGGGCAGGGCGCGAAGGAGGGTTCCGCGAAGCCGCAAGCGGCGAAGGTTGCGGAGAAGCCGAAGAAGTCGCGGCTGGCGCACCTGTCGCAGGCGCAGCTGGAGGCGCGGATCGTGGAGGCGGAGAAGAAGCTGGCGGAGCTGGACACGCGTCTGGCCGACCCGGCGGTGTACCGGGACGCGGCGGCGGTGAAGCGGATCCAGGGGGAGCGTGGCCGGGCGCAGGCGGAGTTGGCGCCGCTGGAGGAGGAGTGGGCGTCGCGGGCGGAGTGACGGCGGGGGTTACGGCAGCGGGAGGGTGAGTCGCATGCGGGCGCCGCGGCCGGGGGCGGCGTCGATTTCGAAGCGCCCGCCGAGGTTCTCGATCCGTTCGCGGACGCTGAAGAGCCCGAGGCCGCCGCGTCGGGGCTGCGCGGCGGCGGGGTCGTAACCGCGGCCGGCGTCTTCGACGGCGACGCGGAGGAGCCCGGCTTCGGCGGTCATGCGGATGGCGGCCCGATCGGTCGCGGCGTGCTTGACGGTGTTGAAGAGCAGTTCGCGGACGGCCTGGTAGAGCAGCACGCGGGCGTCCTCGGGGAGCGGGCGCGGCTCGTTGTGGATGCCTTCCACGTCGACGTCGAGGCGGTAACGGCGCTTGAACTCCGCGCCGAGCGCCCGCAGGGCCGCGGCGAGGCCTTCCGTGTAGAGGATCGGCGGGCTGAGTTCGGTGGTGAGGTCGCGGGTGTAGGCGATGGCCTGGTCGAGCAGTTCGGTGGTGGTGCGGAGGGGCTTGCGCTGGGGGTCGGTGGCGTCGCGTGTGAGGAGTTCGGCGTGCAGCTTGGCCGCGACGAGCAGTTGCTGCAGGTGGTCGTGCAGGCCCTGGGCGAGTTCGCGCCGCTGGCGCTGCTCGGTGAGCGTCAGCTCGGACGCGAGGTCGCGGAGGCGTTGCAGATACCGCTGCTGCCGGGCCTTCGCCTGGAGGCGGACTTCGCAGAGGACGCTGAGCAGCGCCCCCTCCGCGATGAAGGTGAGGGACTGCACCCACTCGATGGGGTTCTCGACGATGAGCGAGTGCCGGGGCGGGGTGAAGAAGTAGTTGCCGAGCAGGAGGCCGAGGACCGTCGCGGCCATGCCGGCGAGGGCGCCGCCGAACCAGGCGCAGACGGTGGCGACGAAGATGAAGAAGACGAACGGCGCGGCGTAGCCGAGGGTCGGTCCCAGCGAGAGTCGGACGGCGAACGCGGCCAGCGTTCCGAAGATGACAAGGCCCCAGACGGCCAGGGTTCTGCGCAGCGGCTGCGGCATCGTTTCTCCCAGATCGAAGGCCGCATACTATGTCGCGCGGCGGCGGTGTGTGCCACCATGCCGGGGGAGAAGGTACAGTTGCGCGTGGTGTCCGCGTTTGCGATGAATCGACCCCGGTGAACGAGTTTCTGACCGAGTTCACGTATGCCGGCCTGGTGCTCGTCCTGCTGGCGACGGGGCTTGGGCTGCCGATCCCCGAGGATGTGCCGCTGCTGGTGGCGGGGTATCTGTGCGAGGAGGGGGTGATCGACCTGAGGCTGACGATCCCGCTGGCGGTGGCGGCGATCGTGGGTTCGGACTGGATGCTGTTCCGGATCGGGCAGCGGTACGGGGAGCGGGTGACGCGGAGCCGGCTGTTCCGGCGGTTCATCACGCCCGCGCGGTTCGAGCGGGCGTCGCAGATGTATCAGCGGCACGGGGGGAAGGTGCTGTTCGTCGCGCGGTTCCTGCCCGGCTTCCGCGCGGCCCTGTTTGTGGCCGCGGGCGCGGCGCGGGTGCCGACGTGGAAGCTCCTCGTGTTCGACGGCGGGGCCGCCCTGCTCTCGGCGCCGCTGCTGATCCTGCTGGGGTACTGGTTCTCGGACCAGATCGACACGATCCGCGCGGAGGAGCGGCGGCTGATGCTCTCGGTGCTGGCGCTCCTGGCGGTGGTGGGGGTGAGCGTGCTGCTGACGTGGTTCATCCGCCGGGTCACCGGCCGGCGGCGCGCGGCGTCATAGGCCGTACTCGCGCCAGCGGCGGTCGACGAGCGAGCGGATGTCGCCGCTCATGGCGAGGCGCTGGGGCCAGTCGCGCACCGGGTGGCCGCCGCACTCCTCGCCCTTGATCTTGCGGGTGGCGTCGAAGCCGATCTTGTGCCCGGCGCCGAGGCGGGGCGCGGCGTGGTCGAGGATGTCGAGCGGGCCGGAGACGATCTCGAGGTCCCGGCCGGGGTCGCAGTTGGCGCAGAGGTGGAAGAGCACCGCCTCGTGGTCGTGGACGTCGACGTCCTCGTCCACGACGACGATCATCTTCGTCCACGCCATCTGCCCCGCGCCCCAGATCGCGTGCATGACCCGGCGGGCCTGGAGCGGGTATTCCTTGCGGATCTTGATGAACGCGCAGTTGTGGAACGCGCCGAACATCGGCAGGTCGTAGTCGAGGATGTCGTGCACGAGCGTCTGCAGCAGCGGGAGGAAGACCCGCTCGGTGGCCTTGCCGAGGTAGTAGTCCTCCTGGGGCGGGAGGCCGACGATCGTGGTCGGATAGATCGCGTCGCGGCGGTGGGTGATCGCGGTGACTTCGAAGATGGGGTAGCGGTCGGGGAGGGAGTAGAACCCGGTGTGGTCGCCGAAGGGGCCCTCGAAGACGGCGCCGGACAAGGGGCCCAGGGGCCGGGGGGCCGAGGGGCCGAGGGGAGACCCGGCGTGTGCTGCACCTGGCCCCGGGCTCCCTGCCCCCTTGGCCCCTTCCAACCGCGGGTCGTAGCCGATCTCGCCGGCGTCGGTGCGGACGAAGCCCTCGATGACGATCTCGGCGTTGGCGGGGACCTGAAGGTCGAGGCCGGGCGTGACGCAGTTGACCAGCTCGATCCCGGCGTCGTTGAGGAACCCGGCGAAGAGGAGCTCGCTGATGCCCGGCGGCATGGGCGCTGTGGCTGATGATGCAGCCTCTGGTGGTGCGGAAATCACCAGGCACGGCGGAATACTACGAGTGCGCGGTCCAGTGGAAGGCGCTGGCGGGAGAAATCCGGCGGCTTTCGCCGACGTGGCCGCCCATGCGGGCGGTGTCTGTGTTTACGGGGGAGCCGCACGGAAGTTTTCGTTTGGATGAGACGTATGCGAACGCGCTGGTGCGGGTCTACTTTCCGAAGTTGCTCGTGTATTATGCGAGCAACCGGGTGATCCCGGAAACGGCGGTCAGTTATGTG
>CAZKRE010000143.1:7432-8728 GCA_964555075.1 uncultured Phycisphaeraceae bacterium | reverse complement strand
GGTAGCCGCGGAGCGTGCTCCGCGCTGGCCGTGGTCCTCGTGCGCTCGCGCGGAGCAAGCTCCGCGGCTAACCGGGGTGGTTACCGATTCATCTCGATGATCTTCCGCGGGCTCTCCGGCTGCCCCGTGCGGGCGCTCAGGAGGCACGCGATGCAGCACGCCAGCGCCTCTTTCTCCCGCGACGGGGGGATGTCGTTCTTCACGAGGTCCGGCCGGCCGAGCAGCCGACGCCACTGGTGGCCCATGAGCTCGATGAACCCGATGCCGCCGACGGTGACCTCGCCCCGGTCGACCACGCCGCCCCTGAGCTGGCGGAGTTCGTAGTTCAGGTCGGTCACGCGGAGTTCGGACTGGGTGCCGATGATGTGGAAGTACCGCCGGTGATCGCTGCCCGAGTCGCAGGCCTGGATCAGCACCGACCCGCCGTCGGCGATCCGGGCATGCGTCGCCAGCCGCCCCGCCATCGCCCGCAGGTCCTCCGGCGGCTCCTTGAACGGCCCGGAAAGCGAGCAGTCGACCGACTCCGGCAGCGTGACATAACCCAGGGCCGTCACCCACGCGTCGTACAACCGGGCAAAGAGCGACCCCTCTCCCGCCTGGCCCACGGTCTCGATCGCCACCGAGCGGGGCTCGCCGAGCATGTCGTGCGGGTCGGCGGCGCGGATAAAGCCGGGGCTGTGCCGATACCCGGGCAGCAGCAGCATCCGCGGCGGCTCCCCCTTGCCGCGAGCCGCGGCGAGTTCCTGCAACTCCGCGGCGGGCGGCTCCATCGTCAGGATCAGCGTCCCCCCCGCGTGGGCCGCCAGCAGGTCCTCGGGGCTCACCCCCTGCATCGTCGCCAGGAGCAGGAACGCCGCCGGCCGTTCGACGATGAGCTTCCGCAGGTCGTCCTCGCGGGGGCAGTCGAACCGCTTCGCCAGGTCGTCCACCTCGGTCAGGCGGGCGCAGCCGATCCCGATCGGCCGGATGTCCGCCCCCATCACGTCGAGCACCGCCCCGACGAGACCGACGCGCTCGGGATCGGTCCAGACCGTGACTTCCGGGGCCGTGGCAGAGGGACGTTCGGGCATGTGAGGCAGGATACACGCCCGCGAACTTTGTCCAAGCCGAGCGGGTAGGATGAAAGGGCGTGTGGATGGCGACCGCGGGTCGGCTCCCCCGGGAGACGGCGCGAGGAAAGTCCGAACACGGCAGGACACGGTGGTGGGTAACGCCCACCGGCACGGCTGGCGACGGCCGTGTCAGGGACAGCGCCACAGAAAACAAACCGCTTGGGGATGTTCGATGTGCGATGTT
>CAZKRE010000143.1:2399-7332 GCA_964555075.1 uncultured Phycisphaeraceae bacterium | reverse complement strand
TCAGGGACAGCGCCACAGAAAACAAACCGCTTGGGGATGTTCGATGTGCGATGTTGGATGTGCGATGTCAGAAGCCTCGGGCAGCATGCCCGGCAGTGCTCCGGAACATCGCACATCGGACATCCAACATCGAACATCCCCGAGTAAGGGTGAAAAGGTGGTGTAAGAGACCACCGCTCGCCTGGCGACAGGCGAGGCACGGCAAGCCCCACCGCGTGCAAGGCCAAGCAGCCCCCCGGAAGCTTCGCTTCCGCACGTGGTCCGCGTGTCGTGGGGGCGGGTAGGTCGCTTGAGCCCGTCGGCAACGGCGGGCCTAGAGAAATGGTCGCCACGCCTGCAGGCGCAACAGGATTCGGCTTACATCCACGCGCAGAAAGAAGCCCACGGACTGCAGTCCGTGGGCTTCGTTTTTAGGCCAGTTGTCGTCACGCTTCAGCGGGCGATCATCTGCACCGCGTTCTGCGTCGGCGGGTTCAGCGCCCCGTGGGCGCGGGCCGCGGCGATCGCCGTCTCACCCGTCGACCCCTGCACCAGCGTCAGCAGCTCCGCGAGTTGCTCGTCTCCCACGAGGTTGCCGAAGTGCGTGCCCGACTGCGCGAGGCTGTTGAGCAGCGACACCTGAAGTTCGCCGCTCTGTCCGACCGCGGCCTCGGCGAGGCCCCGCTGGGCCCGCTCCGAGTCGATCAGCGCCAGGACATCGCCCGCCGCGCTGACGATCTCCGGCCGCTCGTCCCGCAGCGCCCCGATGAGCGCCGCCTCGGCGGCGCCGACCTGGTAGACGCTCTGCCCGAGCGCCACCTCGCGGAGGAGTTGCAGGGCGTTGAGGGCGTACCGGGTCGACTCCTCGCCGGTGATCTGCGTGCCGCCAACCGCGCCGATCGCCTGCTCGATCGCCGACGCCAGCGTCTGCGCGTCGCCGGTCTCGGTGCTGATCGTCAGCCGGCCTTCGCCCCGGAGGGTCTCCCGCAGGCTCATGGCACGGTCCGGCGTCACGAGGGCGACCACGGGGACGCTGCCGAGCTTGTAGTCGTCGCGGGTCTGCCGGAGGAGGTTGGCCATCCGGCCGCCGTCGAGGTCCGCGAGGACCAGGTCGACGCTGGGGCGGTCGCGGACGTCCCGCTGGGTGTCCTCGAGCGAGAGGCCGCCGAACGCCTCGTAGCCCTGCTCCGTAGCGGCGGCCATCAACTCGTTGAGCCGCTCCTGGTTGCCCGCGAGGACAAGGGCGTACTTCGCATCCGCCGGGCGGATGACCTCGGCGAGCACGGGCACGACCCGGTAGTGGCCTTCGAACTCCGACGTCGGCCGGGCGTTCGCGAGGGCTTCGGCCGCGTGGAACCGCACCCGCTGATCGGGGAACGACAGGGCCCGCAGCAGCGGCCGGGACTCGCCCCGGGCGATCAGGAAGTCCGTCCCAGCCGTCTTCGCCAGCACGTCCACCGCGTCGAGGATCAGCGCCGCATCGGTGTCACGCAGAGCCCGCACCAGCACCGACTCGACCCGCTCCGGGCCCGCCAGCATCGCGTAGAACGGCGCCGGCTGGGCGTCCGCCGGATAGCTCGGGTCCTGAGCGCCCTCGGGCAGCCGGTTCTCCCGGCGGAGGTTCGCCGCCAGGTACAGGCCCAAGGCGGAATCCAGGTTGGGGTTCAGCTGCAGCGCCGTGCGGGCGGCCTTCATGGCGAGCACGTCGCCGAACACCTCGGCCGGAACCGGAACCGGGATCAGCCCCGTGCGGGGGTTGAACTCCCACACGATGCCCTGGTTCGCACTGGCATCGAGGCCGGGCAGTTGGTCGCCACGCGTGGCGGCGGCGTAGTTCTGCTCGCCGTGGATCAGGAACAGGTTCGACGCGCTCAGGCCCGGGGGCAGGTCGGAGCGGTTCTGCAGGATCTCATACGCCCGCTCCGCCGCCCGGCGAGCCCCGGCGTCGGCGGACTGGTTCTCGATCACCTGCCGAAGCCCAGCCATCGACGGGAGCGGGTAACCCACCTCCGCCAGCACCTGGGCCACCTGCACCTGCGTCGCGGCATCCAGCTCAGGCAGCGCCCGAACCAGCGGCGCCACCACCGGCTGGCCGATCTCCACCAGCGCCTGCATCACATAAGGGTGCAGGCGGGCCTGCCCCTGGTCCCGGAGGACCTGCAGCAGTTGGGGCGTTGCAAACTGCCCCGCGGCCCGCAGCCGACCGACCGCGTTCTGGTACGCCCGGCCGCCCTCGGGAAGCAGTTGGATGTCCTGCGTGATCCGCTCCGGCTCGCGGCTGACGCCGATCCGGGCCTGCTGCACCCGCTGTTCAAGCTGGCGAGCCACGTCGCCAAGCCCTTCGACCCGCTGAGCCTGGGCCATGACGGAAGGCCAGTTCTCATACTCCCCGCTCTCGACGGCCCGCAGCAACTGCTGGTCCTCGAGGGCGATGAGCTGCTCGGCGGTGCCCCGCGCCAACTCGGGCCGGGCGATCAGCACGTAATGGTTCCAGTCGGCCCACAGTTGTGCGGGCTCCTGCGCATCCGCCTGGGCCTGTGCCAGTGTCGGGGCGGTCAGGCACGCCGACAGCAACAGCACGCAGCACCAAAGCACTCGCGGTAACGACATGAGGGGGCTCCAGATTGTCGAGAAAGCGACGGTTCGCAAGATAGCCCAGGCCCTATAGGTGGTCAAGAAAGCATCCGCCCCCAAACGTTACCGGACGTCCCCCAACCCCCGACGGCCGCCTGACGACTGGCTCCCGCTCACGGCCAGACCACCGCCACCGCCACCACCCCCCACATCACCACCGCCACCGCCAGCTTCAGCACCGCCCCCCAGAACCGACCGATCGCCGCACCCCGACCCGCGATCATCGCAGGCCGCCATTCCCGTCCCGCCCACTTGTCGCCGAGGATCGAGCCCACGCCCGAGCCGATCGCCGCGCCGATCAGGGTTCCGACGATGGGGATGGGGATCGCCACCGTCCCGACCAGTGCCCCGAGCACCCCGCCCACGATCGCGCCGACCACCCCCCGCTTCGACGCGCCGGCCTTGCTCGCCCCCGCCGCCCCCGCCAGAAACTCCAGGACCTCGCCCAGGATCGCCAGCGCCAGCAGCACGACCAGCGTCCAGATCGTGATCGGCCCGCTCCACCAGTCGCCGCCCCACTGCCACTTCGCCCACCACGCCGCCGCCATCGTCGTCAGCAGCATCACCCACGTGCCCGGCAGCTGCAGCGCCACGAGGAACACCCCGACCGCGTTGACCAGCAGCAGGAGCACCATCGCCGCGACATACCCGGCATCGCTGAGCCAGGCGGAGGTCCAGTCCCACATGCCCCCACGATAGCCCGCGCGCCCGCCGCGCGGCTCTTTGCATCCCCCCCTGGAGGCGGTCATAATCGCGCCGGCCGAAAGGGTGACCCCGCCGCATGCTCAAGTTCCAGGTCTTTGACGACGGCAAACCCGCCGCGAGGTGGCCCCTCCGCAACGCCTATCTCATCGGCGCCGACGGCAGCGCGATGCGTGGCGCCGTCCGCTTCGACGCCGGGCAGATCCTCGCCGAGAAGCACGAGTCCGGCTCCGCCTGCCTCGCCCTGCAGCACCGGGTCGGCACGCTGGGCGAGCTGACCCTCCAGACCTGCCTCCTCCCCGAGCGGGACGAGCCGTACCTCCTGAACCTCGAACTGGCCCGGCATCGGCTGATGATGCTGTACACCAAGCTCGAAGATTGGGGCATGTTCGAGCTCGACGAGGAGCACCCGGTCACCCGCCGCGCCGACGCCGCGCGGGACCTCTTCATCCAGGCCCTCTGCGTGCAGCGCGAAGACGCCCAGCGGTGTGCCGACCTCGCCCAGCAGGCGCTGGTGACGTCGCTGGATGGCAGCGAGGAACTGGCCCTCGCCCATGCGGAGCTCCTGCTCAACCGCCGCAAAGCCACCCACGCGCTGCCCAAGCTCCCGCTGGGCGTCGGCGTCTCGCTCGACCACCAGGGGGATCGGGTCCGGTCCGCGATCCAGGCGACCGCCGACTTCATCCAGCTCCCGCTGAACTGGCGGCGGCTGGCGCCCGAGGAGCAGGGTTACAACTGGGCCAAGACCGACGCCTGGGCCCAATGGGCCGCCGCCAACCGCGTCCCCGTCGTCGCCGGGCCGCTGCTGTCGCTGGAGCCGGGCCACCCGCCCGACTGGCTCTACATCTGGGAGCACGACTACGACACCGTCCGCGACCTCGTCTACGAGCACATCGAGCGGGTGGTCAACCGGTACCGCGGCGGGGTGTCGCTCTGGAACGTGGTCTCGGGGCTGCACGTGAACAAGCACTTCACGTTCAACTTCGAGCAACTGATGGACCTGACGCGGATGGCGACGATGCTCGTGAAGAAGCTCGTGCCCCACGCCAAGGCCCTGGTGGAGATCCGCCAGCCGTTCGGGGAGTACTACTGCACGAACGCCCGCTCGATCCCGCCGATGATGTACGCGGACCTGGTGACGCAGTCGGCGATCGTCTTCGACGGGTTCTCGATCCGGCTCAACATGGGGCAGGCCCAGCCCGGGCAGTTCACCCGCGACCTGATGCAGGTGAGCAACCTGCTGGACGCGTTCCAGCCGTTCGGCAAGCCGATCTTCCTGACGCTGGCGGCGCCGAGCGCGACGGTGACGCCGATGATGATCGCGGACCCCGAGAGCAACGACCCGGTGGACGCCGAATCGGGCTTCTGGCGCCGCCCCTGGTCGCAGCAGGTGCAGGCGCACTGGCTCGAGGCGGTCTTGCAGGTGGCGATGAGCAAGCCCTTCATCGAGGGCGTCGCCTGGCAGGACTTCATCGACCACCCCGAGATCGACCTGCCGCTGTCGGGCCTGGTCTCGGAGGAGTCGCAGCCGAAGGCGGGCCTCCGCCGCCTCGCGGGCTTCCGGCAGACGATGCTGGGGCTGGCGCCGAAGGTCGCCCCCCCGCCGACCGCGGACGCC
>CAZKRE010000143.1:0-2299 GCA_964555075.1 uncultured Phycisphaeraceae bacterium | reverse complement strand
CCGCCCCGCGCCTCCACCGTCCCCGCCTACACTGCCGCAGCGATGCGGCCGCTCACCCACAGCATCACGCTGCTCGTCGCCGCGGTCCCCGTCGCCGCGGCGCTCCTGCTGCTGCAATGGCTCCATCACCCGGACCGGGCGGACGGGCTTCGGGATCAGCCGCTGGGCTACGCGATCGACCTCAACGCCGCCGACGTCGCCGCGCTCCAGTTGCTCCCCGGCGTCGGGCCGGGCCTGGCGGAGGCGATCGTCGAGCACCGCGACCGGCTCGGCGGGTTCTCCTCCGTCGGCCAGCTCGAGGACGTCCCGCGCGTCGGCCGGCTGACCCGGCAGCGGATCGAGCCGTGGGTCCGGCTGGGCGACGGCCCGCCGCCCCGGTGACGCGGCCGGGGCGCATCAGGGCTTGGCGCCGGTCTCCATGAGGTGGTAGGCAAAGGCGTCGGTGATGGCCCGCCACGACGCGTCCACGACGTTCTCATCCACCCCGATCGTGCTGAACCGCCGCAGCATCCCGTCCGCGCCGCGGGCGGCGAACTCCGCGATGACGCGGACCGTCGCCGCGGACTCGGCGTTGGGGTTCACGACCCGCACCTTGAAGTCGGTGAGGTGGATCCCGTGGATCTGGGGGAAGTGGTTCTTCAGGCACCGCCGCATCGCCCCGTCGAGCGCGTTGACCGGGCCGTCGCCCTCGGCGACGCGGTGCTCCACCGCGCCGTTGAGCTTGAGCTTGACGATGGCTTCGGTGCTCGGGGTCTCGCCGTCGCGTTTGTAGATGACGCAGCGGTAGTGGTCGAGCTCCCAGAACCGGGGGCGGGATCCCAGGACGTCGTGGACGAGCAGCTCGAGGCTCGCGAGGGCGGTCTCGAACTGGTACCCCTGGTTTTCGAGCTCGGCGACGCGTTCGATGATCTTCCGCTGCTTCGCCTTGTCGCCCGCGAGGTCGAACTTGCTGCCGAGCGTGGCGAGGACGCCGCTGGCGCCGCCGAGTTCGCTCATCAGGACCCGCCGGGCGTTGCCGACGCTCTCGGGGGAGACGTGCTCGTAGCTGTGGGAGATCCGCTGGACGGCGTGGACGTGCATGCCGCCCTTGTGGGCGAACGCGCCGCTGCCGACGTAGGGCTGGCCCGGGGCGGGGTTCAGGTTCGCCAGTTCGTAGACGAACCGGGACAGCTCGGTCAGCCGGCCCAGCGCCGCGTCGCCCGGGAGCAGGCAATCCATGTTCAGCTTCAGCCGCAGGTTCGCGATGACGGTCGTCAGGTCCACGTTCCCGCACCGCTCGCCGATGCCGTTGATCGTCCCCTGCACCTGGACGCAGCCGCGGCGGACGGCGGCAAGGGCGTTGGCGACGGCGCAGCCCGAGTCGTTGTGCGGGTGGACGCCGAGGCGGGCTTCCAGCCCCCCGTTCCGGCTCCCGAGCCGCGTGAAGAGGTCGTCCATAACGCGTTCGATGCGGCCCGGCAGCGAGCCGCCGTTGGTGTCGCACAACACGATCCGATCGGCGCCCGCGTCGAGCGCGGCCTGCACCGTCTCGCACGCGTACGCCGGGTTCGCCTCGTAGCCGTCGAAGAAGTGCTCGGCGTCGTAGAAGACGGCCTCGACGTGGGGCGCGGCCTTCAGGAAGGCCACGCTGTCGCGGATCATCGCGAGGTTCTCGTCGCGGGAGATGCGCAGCACCTCGTCGACGTGCAGGTCCCACGTCTTCCCGACCACCGTGATGACCGGGGCCCCGGCGCCCACCAGGGCCCGCATCCCCGGGTCATCCGCCGCCGCCAGACCCGCGCGACGGGTCATCCCGAAGGCGACCACCCGGGCGTGCTTCCACTCGATCCTGGCGGCCTCCTCGAAGAAGGCGACGTCCTTCGGGTTGGACAGCGGGTAGCCCCCCTCGATGTAGTCGACGCCCATCTCGTCGAGGAACTGGGCGATCTTGAGCTTGTCCGTGAGCGAGAGCGTCACGCCCTCGGCCTGGGTGCCGTCGCGGAGCGTGGTGTCGTAGATCTCGATGCGTCGCTTGCCGTCGCTCATCGCCAGATTCTCGCAAGGGTTCCGCACGGGCGTGCGGACCCTTCGGGGAATAAAAAAACCCTGCCGGTCGGCAGGGTCGGGGTCTCGTCACGGATGCACGATCACCAGCCCTACCGAGGGTTGCCCTCAATAATGATGGTGATCGCGATGGGCATCATCTGTGCCATGGCGGACGATTGTAACCGCCCCCTCCCGCGCCGCAACCCCCCCTCTCCCCCACGGCTCACCTCCCGACACTTGTTTCAGCGGCGATCGCCTTAGCTCCCTCTCCCAG
>CAZKRE010000142.1:0-8883 GCA_964555075.1 uncultured Phycisphaeraceae bacterium | reverse complement strand
GGCCCGGGCTCGTGGGCATGCTCAACCTCAACGGCTCGCTCACCAAGGCCGGCGTCGAATACTCCACCCTCTGGAGCGAGGACTTCACCGACGACTACTTCAAGGGCAAGCTCCGCGACTGGCTCACCAAAGGCCGGGTCAAACACAAGACCGCGCACGTGCAGAAGCTCAGGAACGTGAACGTCCCGTCGCGCGCCCGCAAGGTCGGCGAGCAGCTCGCCGGGCAACTGCATCGCGACAAGGCGATCATGGGCGTCTTCGACGAGGGATGCATGGGCATGTTCAACGCCATCATCCCCGATGCCCTGATGAACCCAACCGGCGTGTTCAAGGAGCGGCTGTCACAGTCGTCGCTCTACTACGAGTCGACGCAGGTGCGCGACGCCGAGGCCCGCGCCGTCTACCAGTGGTACCTCGACAAGGGCTTCACGTTCCACCTCGGCAAGAACGAGGAGACGGATCTCACGGAGAAGCAGGTCCTGCAGCAGTGCCGGATGTACATCGCCGCGGTGCGGATCGCGGACGACTTCGGCTGTCACACGGTCGGCATCCAGTACCAGCAGGGCCTGAAGGACCTCCTGCCCGCGAGTGACCTCGTCGAGGGCACGCTCAACAACAGCGACCGCCCCCCGGTCAGGAGCCGCGACGGCAAGCGGACGCTCTACGCCGGCGAGCCGATCCCCCACTTCAACGAGGTGGACGAGTGCGCGGGGCTTGATGGCCTGATGACGTACCGCGTGCACAAGGCGCTGGGCCAGCCGGTGGAGAATACGCTGCACGACCTGCGCTGGGGCGACTTCGATCAGAGCGGAACGACGGACGAGTACGTGTGGGTGTTCCTGATCTCCGGCAGCGCGCCGCCCGCCCACCACGAGGGCGGCTGGGCCGGGAGCGATGGGATGCGGCAGCCGCCGATGTACTTCCGGCTCGGCGGCTCGACGCTGCGGGGTGTGGCGAAGCCGGGCGAGATCGTGTGGTCCCGCATCTGGGTCGATGGGACCAAACCGGGCGGCCGCCTGTGCATGGACCTCGGCCGGGCGGGCGTGATCAGCCTGCCTCGGGAAGAGACGCAGCGGCGGTGGAACGAGACGACCGTGCAGTGGCCGATCATGCACGCGGTGACCTACGGCGTGACACGGGACCAGATGATGGCCCGCCACCAGGCGAACCACATCCAGTGCGTCTACGCCCACAGCGCGCGCGAGGCGGACGAGGCCCTGCTCGCGAAGGCCGCGATGGCGGAGGCGCTGGGGATGGAGGTCGCGATCTGCGGCACGCGCAAGGGCGGCAAGGCCTGGGCATAGGTCCGACTTGACGTCGGGAAACGGCAGCCCTCGGCCGGGCCCTCGCTCGCAAGCGGGGCGCCGGCTGTCTCATTGGAGGAAAAGGATCGGCCGCGACTGACCAGAGGGGAACGAAGGCGGCGAGCCCGGAGCGCCGATCGGGGGGGTCGGTCGACCGACGCCCCTGGGTCTCGCCATCACTACTCAGCGGACCCGCGGGTCGCCGTTCGAGCCGCCTATTATGGGGAGGTGGGGTCGCCATGTGCGGCGGGCGTGGGTGCTTTTCCGCCAGATGTGAGGACCCGATGATCGGCCCGGTCTTGCGTGGGCTCGTGGAACGTGGGGTGCTTTCGGTCCGCGAGATCGAAGAGGTCACGGGACGCGGGGAATCGACGGTCTACCGCTGGCTCTCCGGCCGCACGCGACCGGACTATCTCGACGTCCGCGCGATGTTGGAGCTGACCGGCCCGGACGTGCGACGGGAACTGCTCGGGGCGCTGCTTCAGGACCTGCCGGTGACGCTGATCTGGCACGAGGCCGAAGCGGATGCCGACACCCCGCCGGGCGCCGACGAGGTGGTGCAGCGGGCGATGGATCGGTCGGTCGAGGCGCTGCGGGGGATGACGGAACTGCTGGCGGAGGAGCGGGAACTGCTCAACCAGGGGGGCGTCACGCGGGAACATTGCGTGCAACTGGCGGCACGGGTCGATGCGATCGTTCAGCAGCTCTGGGAGTCCCGGCGGATGCTCAGCGCAACGACCGCCCGGCGTCGCCGCGCCCGATAGCGGCCGGCGATTCACGGGGACGGCGGGCGGACGGAGCCGGTATAGTCTCCCCATGCTTCGTTGGCTTGAGAGACGGCTGGGGTGGCTCGCGATCCCGAATGTCACGCTGTTCCTGATCTGCGGTCAGGTGCTGACGTTCTTCGCCGCGGCGATGCAGCCCGCGATCGCCCAGCAGATCGCCCTCTATCCCGAGCGGGTGCTGGCGGGCGAGGTGTGGCGGCTGTTCACCTTCATGGTCAGCGCCCCGGTCTTCGACCCCACCCGCCAGCTCGGCGGCGTCACCATCCTGTTCTTCATCATCCAGCTCTACCTCTTCTGGATCTTCGGCCGGGCCCTCGAAGTCCACTGGGGCACCTTCCGCTACAACCTCTTCCTCCTGCTGGGATACCTCGCTTCCGTCGCGGGCAGCTTCCTCGTCTACGCCGTCTGGGGCGGCCAGGTCCCGGCGACCAACGGCTTCCTCTACGCCACCGTCTTCCTCGCCTTTGCGTTCCTCTTCCCCGACTTCGTCATCCACCTCTATTTCATCCTCCCCATCCGCATCAAGTGGCTGGCGCTGCTGGCGTGGGCCCTCTACGGCGTGAGCTTCGTGCTCGGCGACTGGATGGTGCGGGTGATGGTCGTCGCGTCGGTGACGAACTGGCTGCTCTTCTTCGGCCGCGACGTCCTGGGCCTGCTCCGCCTCCGCGGCCGGAAGATCAAGCGGCAGGCGCAGGCCGCGACGCAGCGTGACGAGCCGTTCCACCGCTGCGTGGTGTGCGGCCGGACGGACAAGACCGACCCGCAACTGGACTTCCGCTACGCCCGGACCGACGAGGGGGTGAAGTGCTACTGCGTGGACCACGTCCCGGGCGGCATCACCGCGGGAGCCGGCGCGGGGGGTGGAGTCGGAGGCGCGGGGGCAGCGTCGCGCGAACCCGCGGGGCGGCGAAATCGTTAAAAGAGTTATCCACATAAAGTTGATCCCGTAGTCGAACCGATATATAGTTCGTCGAGCCGTGAAGGAACTCGGTTCGGGGGGACTCGCAGATCAGAAAGAGCAAGCGAGTCTTTCCGGAGGGGCGCACGGCACCATGCAGAGTGTTGAAGACCGACCGATGGGTCGACCCCGGAGGGTTCTGAGAACCCGGGTCTGACGGATCGCGGTCTATTCGCCCGGCGCTCATCTGGCCGGGTATGGGGATCGAGCAATAGAACCAGTGGACACCGACCGCGACCCGCGGTCGCCCGTTCATTGGCCGGAGCGGTCACGCCGCCCGATGGGTTTACACACAGCGTTCAAGCACGGTGATCAGGTCATGCACCCCCGCCGCCCCGAGTGGGGAAGCGGGGTGGTACGGGAAGTTCGTCCCGTCCTCCACGAGGGTACGCAGGCCCAGCGGGTCGCCGTCGATTTTGCCAACAAGGGGCGGGTCGTGATCAACACGGCCGTCGCGCCCCTGGAACTTAAAGGAAACGGAGAAACGATGTCTCGTACGACTACCTTGTCAGGCACGGAAGCCGCCGCCCACTCGGGAGGCAAGGCAAACGGGGGGGGCTGGCTCGGGGCGCTGGAACGCGCTACCGGCGGCGCCAAGAACGAGCTGTGGGACCTGCCCACGCCCATGACCGACCCCTTCGCCTCCCTCGCGCAGCGGCTCGAGGCGACCGCCGACAGCTACCGCTTCAGCACCGACCCCCGCAGCCTGATCGATTGGGCCTCGGCACAGACCGGGCTGGACGATCCACTCAGCAAGTACACCCGCTCGGAGCTCGAGCAGGCCTTCCCCCGCTTCGCCCGCGACCGCGACGCCCACCTCAAGAACCTGGTGTGGCAGCTCAAGCGCCGCGGCGAACTCTCCGTCATCCAGGGCCTCATCCGCTCCACACGCGTCCCCGCGGCCCGCGCCGCCCTCGAGCGCGCGTCCCGCCACTGATCGGCGGCGGCACGCTCCCAATCGAGATGAAGCCCGGAAGCCGCGCGACCTGACAGCGTGCGTGAGGAGCGTCATGCGCGAGCGGGCGCTGCCTCACCGGGTTCCCGGGCTTTAGCGGCACGCGCGCGTCTCTACAATCTCCACATGCCCTCCGCCGCCCAACGCGTCGCGCACCTCCGCGCCGAGATCGACCGCCACAACCGGCTCTATTACGTGGACGCGGCGCCGGAGATCAGCGACCGCGACTTCGATCGGCTCCTCCAGGAACTGATCGAGCTCGAAGCCCGGCACCCCGACCTCATCACCCCCGATTCGCCGACGCAGCGGGTCGGCAGCGACGCCATCGAGGGCTTCGTCGCGGTCCGGCACGCCGTGCCGATGCTCTCGATCGACAACACCTACGACGAGGCGGACCTCCGCGCGTGGCACGCCCGCGTGCTCAAGGGGGTCGGCGGCGACGGCGCGGAAGAAGCCGCGGGCCTCTTCGCGGGCGGCCACGCCGAACGCGTCGCGATGATCATGGAGCCGAAGGTCGACGGCGTCGCGATCAGCCTGCGGTACGAGAGCGGCCGGCTGGTCTGTGCGGTGACGCGGGGCGACGGCCGGCAAGGCGACGACGTCACCGCGAACGTCCGCACGATCCGCGCGATCCCGACCCGCCTGGATGGGAGCGCCCCCGCGGTGCTCGAGGTCCGGGGCGAGATCTTCATGCTCGACGCCGACTTCGCGAAGATGAACGAGCAGCGCGAGGCGGCCGGGGAGGAGCGGTTCGCCAACCCTCGCAACGCCACGGCCGGGACGCTCAAGCAGAAGGACCCGCGCGAGGTCGCGAAGCGGCGGATGCGCTTCTTCGCGCACGGCCGGGGCCTCATCGACCCGCCGACCTACACCCGCCACAGCGAGTACCTCGCCGCCATCCGCGCGATGGGCATCCCCACCAATCCCGACACCCGCGTCGTCGAGACCTTCGAGGACATGTTGGCCTTCGTCAACGCCTTCGAGGGGCGCCGGGCGGGGCTCGGCTACGGCACGGACGGCGTCGTCGTGAAGGTGGACCGGTACGACCTGCAGGAGCGACTCGGCTTCCGCAGCAAGAGCCCCCGCTGGTGTATCGCCTACAAGTACGCCGCGGAACAGGCGGCGACGAAGGTGCTCGACGTCGATTACCAGGTGGGCAAGAACGGCCGGATGACCCCCCGAGCCGTGATGGAACCCGTCTTCCTCGCGGGGACGACGGTGCGGCACTCGACCGTGCACAACTGGGGCCAGGTGTACCGCCTCGATCTGCACCTGGGCGACACGGTGATCATCGAGAAGGCGGGCGAGGTGATCCCGCAGGTGGTCCGGGTCGTGCCGGAGAATCGGCCGAAGGGCGCGAAGAAGGTGGCGCCGCCGCTGCGGTGCCCCGCGTGCGACACCCCGGCGGTCGTCGAGGCGGACGGGACGATCTACGAAGACCCCGCGTCCGTCCCGCCCGAAACGGAGACCGGCCGCTACTGCCCCAACCCCGACTGCCCCGCCCAGATCCGCGAACGGATCAAGTGGTTCGCCGGCCGGAACCAGATGGACATCGAGGGCTTGGGCGAGAAGACGGTCGAGCAGCTCGGAGACGCCGGCCTCCTGAAGACGTTCGGCGACATCTACCGCCTCAAGGACCACCGGGACCAGATCCTCGCGCTCGATCGGTTCGGCGAGGGGAAGCTGGAAAACCTGCTTCGCGGGGTGGAGGCGAGCAAGGGCCGCCGGCTGTCGCGCGTGCTCGCCGGGCTGGGCATCCGCCACGTCGGCAACACCAGCGCCGCCGCGGTCGCGCGGCACTACGGCCGGATCGCGCCGCTGCTCGCCGCGACCGCGGAGGAACTCCAGGAGGTCGACGGCGTGGGCGAGGTGCTCGCGAAGTCGCTCCACGCATTCCTGCGGTCGGACGCGGGCCGGCACGTCCTCCAGGAACTCGAGGAGGCGGGCGTCGATCTGACGGAGGAGAAGCCGCCCGTCGCCGCCGACTCGCCCTTCAAGGGGAAGACGATCGTGCTCACCGGGACGCTCGAACGGTTCACCCGGCCGGAGCTGACGGCGAAGCTCGAGGCCCTGGGGGCGAAGGTCAGCGGCAGCGTCTCGAAGAAGACCGACCTGCTCATCGCCGGCGAGGAGGCGGGCAGCAAGCTCGACAAGGCGCGGGGCCTGGGCGTCGAGGTGTGGGACGAGGCGAGGTTGCTGTCCAAACTGGGGCCGCTTGCCGACGGGTGAACACGCCCGGTCGACGAACGTAGAATCCAACCGCCATGACGATCCGCCGCGCCGGCATCCTCGACATCCCGACCGCGCACCAGATCATCAACGACAGCGCCGAGTACGGGCTGATGCTCCCGCGGTCGCTGGCGTCGATGTACGAGGACGTGCGCGACTTCCACGTCGCCGTCGAGCCCCTGGCGGACGGCGGCGAACGTGTCGTGGGCGTGTGCGGCCTCAAGGTGGTGTGGGCGAACCTCGCCGAGGTCTACGCGCTGGCCGTCGACGCGCGGGCCCGAGGCCGCGGGCTCGGCCGCCGGCTCGTGCTCGCCGCGGTCGACGAGGCCGAGCAGCTCGGCATCCGGAAGCTGATGACGCTGACCTACGAGCAGGCCTTCTTCGAGCGGTGCGGCTTCGGCGTCGTCGACCGGCAGACACTGCCGCTGAAGGTGTGGAGCGAGTGCGTCCGCTGCCCGAAGAACCAGCGGTGCGACGAGATCGCGATGATCCGCGTCCTCGAAGGCGTCCCCGAGATCAAGCTGCCCGAACCGATGGCCCCCGCGGGCGAGCCGTACGTCGTCCCCGTCACCCTGAGTGCGCGGCGGGTGCGTTTCCCGGCGGCGCACCCCGACGACAGCGATTGACGGATGACGCCACTCACCCCCCCGCGCACGGCGGAGACCCTCCCCTGGCTCGAACGCATCATCGGGTCCAAGCCGGTCCGCGCGCTCGCGGACGCCGCCACGCGCGGCTCCGCCGCCGTCCACGGCAGCCGCGGGTCGAGCACCGCCCTGCTCGCGGGCGCCCTGGCGCTGCGGTTGGCCCGGCCGGTGCTGCTCGTCGTCGCCCACCTCGACGAGGCCGATGATGCGCTCGACGACCTCGAACTCTTCCCCGCCGGCGGCCACCCCCTCACCGCCCGGCGGTTCGGCGCGCTCGAGGTCCTGCCCGGCGAATCCAGCGTCAGCCTCGAGCTCCTCGCCGAGCGGCTGGGCGTCGTCGGCCGGCTCGTCGAGGGGGCGCTGCCCGACGTGCTCATCGCGCCCATCCAGGCGCTCATGCAGAGCGTGCCCGAGCCGGGGGCGCTCGCGTCGTTCTCGCTCCAGCTCCGCCGCGGCCAGACGCTGCCGCCCAACGACCTGATGGACTGGCTCGCCTCCGCCGGCTACCAGCGGCAGGACGCGATCGAAAGCCCGGGCGACTTCGCCGTCCGCGGCGGGATCCTCGACATCTTCCCCCCCGCCGGGGAGGTCGCCGACGACACCGGCGAGGCGTCGGGCGGCGGCCCGATCCGCATCGACTACTTCGGCGACGAGATCGACACCGTCGCCCGCATCGACGTCGACACGATGGCTTCCGCCGGGCAGGTCGAATCGGTCCGCATCATCGGCGCCAAGGCCGAGCAGCTCCAGAGCGAGGACCGGACCGCCAACCTGCTCGACCTCCTCCCGGCCGACACCCTCGTCGTGCTCCACGAGGCGGTCGAGCTGTCGGAGCAGGCCCGCGGCTATTACGAACGGCTCACCAACCCCCGCGGGATCTACGCCCCCCGCACCGTCTTCCAGAAGCTCACGTCCCGCCCGCACGTCAACGTCAACGAGTACACCGCCGGCGCCGCCGCCAGCGAGCTGTCGCTGCCGCTCGAGCCGCTGCTCTCCTTCGACACCGACGCCGCCCGGGCCGTCGCCGAGCTCGGCGAGCTCGCGAAGGACGGGTACAACGACGTCGTCGTCCTCTGCCGCAACGCGGGCGAGCGGGAGCGGCTGGGCGAACTCATCGGCGACCACGCCGGCTCCGCGGGCCCGAGCATCCGCACCGTCGTCGCCTACCTCCACCGCGGCTTCGCGTTCAACGACGGCAAGCGGCGCACGATCCTCATCCCCCACCACGAGCTCTTCCACCGCTACGACGCCCGCCGCCGCATCCGCCGCATCACCGCCGGCGGCGCCAGCGGCCAGGCGAGCGACGCCTTCTTCGACCTCGACGTCGGCGACTACGTCGTCCACGTCGACCACGGCATCGCGAAGTTCACGGGCGTGAAGGAGATGCGCCGCGCCGGGTCCGCCCAGGAGTACCTCACCCTCGAGTTCGCCCAAAAAGCGCTGCTCCACGTCCCCGCGACGCAGATCGACCTCGTCCAGAAGTACGTCGGCGGGTTCGAGGGCCGGCCGCCCCTGTCGCTCCTGGGCGGCCAGCGGTGGAAGCGGCAGAAACAGGAAGTGACCGAGGCCGTCAAGGACATGGCCGCCGAGCTGCTCCGCGTGCAGGCGGCCCGGTCCACCATGCCCGGCATCCGCTTCCCCGCCGACACCGCCTGGCAGAACGAGTTCGAGGCCGAGTTCCCCTACGAGGAGACCGAGGACCAGCTCGCCGCCGTCGCCGCCATCAAGAACGACATGATGCAGGACAAGCCGATGGACCGCCTCATCTGCGGCGACGTCGGCTTCGGCAAGACCGAGGTCGCCATCCGCGCGGCGTTCAAGGCCTGCGAGTTCGGCAAGCAGGTCGCCGTCCTCGTCCCCACCACCGTCCTCGCCGAGCAGCACGAGCGCACCTTCCGCAACCGGATGGCCGACTACCCGTTCAAGATCGCCTCCCTCTCCCGCTTCAAGACCGACGCCGAGGCCCGCGCCATCCTCAAGGACGTCGAGGCCGGCCGCGTCGACCTCG
>CAZKRE010000141.1:0-9054 GCA_964555075.1 uncultured Phycisphaeraceae bacterium | reverse complement strand
GCCCGAAGGCGTGCTCGGCGACGGTCGTGTGGTTCACGCCCGGCGTGAAGAGCACGGGGATCTTCTTCGCGGTCGCGTGGGCGACGTCGATCGAGTCGAGCCCGATGCCGTACTTCGCGATCACCTTCAGCGGCGTCGGGGCCGCCAGGGCCGCGTCGATCACCTTCGCGGAGATGTGGTCGTCGCCGTTGAGCAGCCCGTCGAAACCCTGGTGCTCCTCGATGAGGCGGAGCACGTCCGCCTCCGGCAGCGGGCCGCGGGCACGGACGACTTCGAAACCGCTCGCGGCCAGCGCGTCGTGGTGCGGGCCGGGGGTGTCCTGATAGCTGGTGGTGGTGAGGAGGATTCGCATGGGCCTATCAGCGTACCCCGCCCCGCGCCGCGTGCAAAACGGCCGCCGCGGCGAGCACCCGTGGCAGGCCGGGGAGCTGCCCGACATCGCGTTGCAACAATTTGCAATATGCGACTGACATTTCTCGTCAACTTATCATTGACAGATCGAGGGCCCGTGATAGTCTTGCGGATCATGCCCACACTTGGCGCTATTGCGAAGGATCTGAAGCTCAGCACCGCCACGGTCAGCCGGGCGTTGCGCGGGGCACGAGGGGTGAATCAGGCGACCCGCGCCCGCGTCCAGGTGGCGGCGGAGCGGCTGGGGTATGTGAAGGTGCAGAGGCAGGAGGGAATCCGGGATATCGCGCTGCTGGTGCCCGCCAAGTCGCATTCGGACATGCACGAGCTGGCCCGGCGGCACATGATCGTCATCAGCGATGAGATCGCGAAGCGGGGGTGGCGTTTGCAGCCGGTCTTCCTCTCGGCCGACCCGGGGGGGCTCGAAGCGGCCTTCGACGCCCTCGCGGAGCGGGGCCCCGACGGGCGGCGGCCGGCGGACGGGTGCCTGGTGATCGGGCAGCTCCTCGGCAACGCCCAGGACCCCGCCTCACTGCACAAGCTGCTGGCGGAACGCTTCGACGGCAACGTCGTCATGGTCTGCCGGCACGATGTGCTCCACGGCCTCAGCGGCGTCGCACAGATGAACTACGTCGGCGGCGCTCAGGCGGCCCGCCTGCTCCTCGACGCCGGCCACCGGCACATCGGATGGGTCGGCTCGCTCGGCAGCCGCGACAGCGCCGAGGAGCGGCTCGGCGGCGTGCTGACGAAGGTCATGCAGACGCCCGGCGCCTCCATCGGCTGCCGCGTCTGGCTCGACGACACACAGTTGCTCCCCTTCGACCACCTCACGCAGACGTTCACCCCCGCCCTGCCGGAGAACCGCGCCGACTGGCCCAGCGCGTGGGTCTGCTCGACCGACTGGCTGGCCGCCAAGCTCATCGTCTGGCTGCGGGCGCAGGGGCTGCGGGTCCCCGCCGACGTGAGCGTCGTCGCCTTCGACAACACCCGCGTCTCCATCGAACTGGCGGAGGTCGTGATCACCTCCGTGGTGTACCCCTACGAGCAGATCGCGCGCAAGTCGGTGGAGCTGCTGGAATCGCTGATGAACACGCCCGCCGCGGACGCGATCGTCTGGACCCTGCCGCCCCGCGTGCGCGTGGGTGAGACGGTGGCCGACCGCGAGGGCGGGCAGATCGACGTGGCGAAGTCGGCCCCGGTCCCACCGGACGAGGCATAGATCAGGCTGACGCAGCCAAGACAGGCTTTTGAGGAACTCTCACGTCTCTTACTACGAAAGGTGCAATGGTGAACTCTTCCAAGCGAATCTTCGGTGCATGCGTGCTCTCCGCGGGCCTCCTGCTCGCGCCCCAAGCCGCCCCCGCGGCCATCTACTGGCAGTCGGGCGAGGACTGGGTGATCGGTGATGCGCCAGACGGCTCGACGTTCACCGAGACCAACAACGGGAACTCCAAAGCACGTGGGCTGGATCGCGGCAAGGTCGATGAGCCGCTGTCGAACTCGGGGTTCTTCAGCACCACCCCACCAACTTCCAGTATCGGCACGGCGGCGATCGCCCGGGAGTCGGGTGAGCTCGACCAAGGAACTTGGACGACCGATCTCGCGGGCGTCTATGCGATCGACCGCATCGAGCTCCACCACGCCGGCACCAATGGCTGGCATGGACGGTACGGCATGACGGTCTCCTATTCGGTCAACGGCATCGACTGGACCGATATCGGTAGCGTATCGACGATCAATCCCAATGGAACGGCTCAGTCTTCAACCGTACCCATCGACTTCGAGAATGCCCAGGTTCGTTTTCTGCGACTGCAGTACAGCAACGGTAGCAACAACTTCCACCACCGCATGGACCGCATGGACTTGTACATGGTCCCCGAGCCGGCGTCGCTGATGCTGGTGGGTGCGGCGGGGGCGATGCTGCTGGGTCGCCGGGGGCGTGGCTCGCGGACCGCGTGAGACGCGAAGGGAGGCCGCCGCCGCGGCGGAAACGACAGGCAGAGGTAACTGCTATCAGGAGTTGGCCATGATCCCGTCTGGACTCCATGCCGGCACCCGTGCCCGAGCTTTTACGCTCATCGAGCTCCTCGTTGTAATCTCGATCATTGCCCTCCTCGTCGCCTTGCTTCTCCCGGCGTTGAAGATGGCGCGGGCGACCGCCAGGCAGGTGACGTGCGCGACGCAGCTCCGGTCGCTGCACCAGATCGCCTCGATCTACGCGCAGGAGCACCGCGGCTATCTCCCGCCTGTGTACGACCACGCCGCCGCCACCGCCCAGCGACAGTGGCCTTACTACCTGTGGACCATCATGGGGAGCTACGACGGGAACGCGCCCCACTTCATGTGGCGTAACGACAAGACGTTCCATTGCCCCGAGATGGCTGAGGTCTCCTATGCTCATCGAAGCTACGGCATGAACGTGCGGTTCGGGACCCGCTCGAGTTCGACCGCCGCCTATCCCGCCAAGCGGCTGGAGGAAGTGCGCCGATCGGACGCGATCTACCTTGGCGACGGCAACGCCTACCAGGACACGGGCTTTACTTCCGTCCTCGATCGAGCCCTCCCCTGGGTCGGCGTGCACCAGCACATCGCCTTTGGCCGCCACCTGGACACCAACGCCAACATCCTGCTGTTCGACGGTTCCGTGAGCGCTCGCCAGGAGACGGAAAAGGACTGGACGCTGACCGACTACTGGCGGTTGCAGTAACGCACCGACCCGCGGCGACACGCTGCTGGTGACGACCCAGTCGGCAAGCCGTTCTGAACCCACACCGCTTTAGCGGTGCGGTAACCCGAGCTACACATCCGAGGTACTTCATGACACACCCGTTTGATGGTCGGCGAACATTGCCCATCCGGCAGCGATGGACGGTCACCCTTCTTGTGATCTGTCTTGCCACCGTGGGCATGGCCGGTTCGCCCGGGCACGCCGAACCGACCGACGTGGAGCGGATGCTGCCTGAGAGCAGTGTGAAGGCGGAGCAGCGTGTGCCGGCCCGCTTCGGCCGCGGCCTCCGCGTGTCCGCCGACTATGAGCCGCTACGGCTCTCCCGCGGCCTGGAGGTGGCGAAAGGGTTCACCTTCGACACCTGGTTCCTGATCGAGAAGCGCACGCCGCAGGCGACGATCTTCAGTGCCGACGCCTACGGCAACTGCCAGTTCGTGATCCGCAACAGCGAGGAGTTGATGCTGGCCTACCCGGGGACGCGCGTCCGGGCGCAGCAGCGGCTGGAGACCAACCGCTGGTATCACCTGGCGGTGAGACTCGAGCCGGGCAAGCGGGCGAGCATCTTCCTGGACGGGAGGCTGGTGGCCCACCGCGAGGAGAAGGTGACGGCCCTGCCCAACGGGGCGAACATCCGGGCCCTGGGCGCCTGGCGGCTCGGCGACCGCAATGGGTATCGCAATCACTTCGAGGGCATCATCGACCGCCCCCGCCACTGGACACGCATCCTCAGTGATGACGAAATCGTGGCCGCGTACCGGGAGGGGTGCCAGCAGGCCGCCGTCGTGCCGCTCCCACAGCAGGTGGTACGGCAGCCCGGCGGCGGCTTCCGGCCACAGGGCCGGGTCGATCTGAGCGTCGATCCAAGCCTGGCGCGGGGGAACAGCTTCGCTGTGGCCGCCGTTCGCGACGCCGTCACCGCGTCATCGCCGCAGGCGCGGGTCTCCGTGGGCGAGCGCAGGCCCGAGTTCCAGAACCCCTCGATCGTCGTGGCCCGGCCCACCGATGAAAACCTCAAGAGTTACCTGGATCTCGGTGCCGACCGCTTCGATGAGCTGCCCGAGGAGGGCTACGCCCTCTTCGTCCGCGACGACCGCGTCGTCATCTTCGCCGACGATCGTCGCGGGGCTCAGCACGGCCTGATGTCGCTGAAGCAACTGGTGGAGCACGACGACCTGGCGGCGATGGACATCTGGGACTATCCGGCTTACCCGTTCCGCGGCACGATGCTCCTCGATGACGGCAAGCCGCCGTATCGCTTCAATGGCGAGCATCGACAGATGATCGACCGGATGGCGGAGCTGAAGCAGAACCAGTTCTCCTTGCGTTCACACGCGTGGCTCACGCTGGCCGATCCCGATGCGTACGAGCAGATGAAGCAGTTGGTGGATCACGCCCGCAGTCGCGGGGTCGAGGTATCACCGTACATCCAGGCGTACAGCCACGCCAAAGGATTTCTCTGGCAGGACTTGAAGACCGGCCACACGAATGCGGTGGACAACGAGACAGGCACGTTTGGCGACGATGACCTGCTCGAACTCCAGCACCGCAACGTCGTCCTCAACGCGGTGACGCCGATCGAAGTCGCGCTTCACGGCGAGCCGCTGGAACCCGGCCGCGACTATGAGGTGGTGCCCGGCGTGACGGAGGCGTCGTGGAGCGGCCACCCCGAAGGCACCCGGTACACCTGGGCCAAGCCGCACGTCCCCGAGGACAACGAGCCGTGGCGCCTCCGCCGGCTCGACGGCGGCCGCATCTCACCGGGCGCGACCGTGCAAGTCTCTTACGCGTACGCCAGCGGCCACGAGACCACGTGCCCCTTCATGCCCGAGACGTGGGAGCGGCTGGAGGATTCGATCCGCCGCTCGCTCGAGTTGACGCGCGCGGCCTACCTGAATCTGGGCATGGACGAGATCTGGGTGATCCGGCACGAGGAGTGTCGGGCGTGCCAGCAGAACCCGATGTCCCCTGAACAGACGACGCTCTATGCGATGAACCGCGGCTACGAGGTGGCGAAACAGGTGGACCCGGACGTCCAGGTGATGCTCTGGGCCGACATGCTCGACGACTACTTCATGGCCAACTGGGCCGTCCCGCTCGACGCCGGGCTGCTGGATGAACTGTACGGGCAGGGCGTGATCTCAAACGAGATCATCATGATGCCCTGGGAGTATCACGGCTGGGTCCATTCCAAGCGGCGCGGGCTGCAGTTCATGCACGACCGCGGCTTCCCCGTGGTCGCTGCCGCCGGCTTTGGTTTTGACAACAACCTCATCTGGGGTGAGGCCGCCCAGCGCATCGAGCCGTGGGATGGCGGGGTGCGCGGCATCCTCTTCACCACCTGGGACTCTCGTAAGTTCGAGCAGTGGACGGAGGGGCTCGAGGGCCACGCGATGATGTCCTGGTCGCCCCACCGGCAGCGGTTCGCGAAGACTTACGAGCTGCTCCAGTCGCTCGATCCGCTCAACGAGTTGCCCGCCCCGCCCGTGGATCGCGGCATGAAGCTCCGACTCCAGGCCCTGCACGCTGAGGCACAACGGGAGCTGGATCAGGTCGATCCGGCACTGACTCAGCATGTTCAAGGGCTGGTGGACCTGCGGGCCCGCGTCGAGAAGGCCGGCACGTGGATCGACCAGTTGCCCGCGGCGGAGGACCGAGCGAGGTGAGCGGTGCCGGCAAACGGCGCCCGCTTCGGCGGCCATCTATGCACGCCGGATAGGAAGGGCGGTGCCATCACCGTTCGTGATGCCGAGTTTCCAGTCGCACACACCAGGCGAGTGGTCTCCTGGCCCATCGGCGGCCGCTCCACACGCTCAATCGGACCGCTTCGTCGCGATCAGCCACACGGCGTGGATCTGCCCCGGCAGGATGCCCAGGATCGTCAGCAGGATGTTCAGCCAGAAGTGCAGGCCGATGCCCACCACCAGGAACGCCGCCACCGGGGGCAGGAAAATCGCGAGCAGGATCAGGATCACGAGCCACATCGGCCACCTCCTTCGTCCCCGATTCTAGCGCGTCGCCGTTCCCGGTTCCGCGGCGCCCGCGGCGTTCCCGTCCCGTTCCTGCAGCACGCCCTGCACCAGCGTGAGCGTCCGGTCCGCCGCGGCCGCGACGTTCATGTCGTGCGTCACCAGCACCATCGTCTGCCCGCCCGCGTGCAGGTCACGGAAGAGGTCGAGGATCGCGGCCCCCGTCGCGGCGTCGAGGTTGCCCGTCGGCTCGTCCGCCAGCAGCACGTCCGGCTCGTTCATCAGCGCCCGCGCGATCGCCACGCGCTGCCGCTCCCCGCCCGACAGCTTCGCCGGCCGGTGCCGCATCCGATCCTTGAGCCCCAGCTGCTCCAGCAGCGCCGCCGCCCGCGCCCGCCGCTCGCCCCGCTGCCGCAGCCAGTGCAGCGGTGATCGGCCGATCATCGAGCCGATCAGCGCGTTCTCCAGCGCCGTCAGCTCCGGCAGCAGGTGATAGAACTGGAACACGAACCCCACGTTCCGCGCCCGGTACCGGTCGATCCGCCGCTCGGGCAGCGCGTACAGGTCGTCGCCGCGATACCGCACGATGCCCGAGGTCGGGCGATCGAGCCCGCCCAGGAGGTGCAGCAACGTGCTCTTGCCCGAGCCCGAGCGCCCCACCACGGACAGCCACTCGCCCGGCTGAACATGGACGTCCACCCCGCCGAGCACGTCCAGCGTGCGGCTGCCCTCGCGGAACGTGCGGGTGAGCGTGACGGCTTCGAGGATCGGCCCGCTACTCATACCGCAGCGCCTCCACCGGGTCGAGCGACGACGCCACGAGGGCCGGGATGATCGCCCCCACCACGCTCGCCGCCACCGCGCCGAGCACCACCAGCCCCGCCTTCAGCGGGTCCACCCGGTCGGGGATGCGATCGAAGAAGTAGGTCCGGGCGTCCCACATCACGAACCGGATGTGGTCGTTGAGGTAGTCCGCCACGCCGGGCACGAACACCGCGATCACCGCCGGCACGAACAGCGCCAGCCCCACCGCCGGCGCCAGCCGCACGAGCCAGAACCGCATCCGCTGCCCGACGAACCCGATGCACACGGCCGCGATCGCGCCCAGCAGCGGGCCGAGCAGCAGCGCCCCCACCAGCAGCGTGAACACGCCGAGGTAGTTGCCGGTGAACATCTGGAACTCGTTGAGGTGCGTCACCAGCGCCGTCCCCGCCGCGAGCCCCAGGAGCGCCCCCACCAGCCCGATCGCCAGGCCGTAGCCGACGAACAGCAGCAGGATCCCCAGCCGCGACGCGCCGATCGCCCGCAGCACGCCGATGTCCCGCGTCTTCTCCAGCACGATCATGTAGAACGTCAGCCCCACCATCAGCACCGCCACGAAGCTGATCACGACGAAGAGGAACGTCACCAGCCCCGTCTCGTTCTTCACCGCGCCCAGCAGCGTCGCGTGCACCTCTTCCCACGTCTGCACCCGGGGCGGGAACACATCAGGGAACCGCTCCCGCCAACGCTCCACCGCCCCGCTCACCGCGACGGCCGCCTGGTTCGGCGTGTAGCCCGCCGCCGCCCGCACGATCACCTCCGACGCCCGGCCGGCCACCCGCGTCACCGCCCCCCCCTCGCCCGTGATCGGGTCGAACCGCTCCGTCACCTCCCGCGGCTCCATGTTCAGCATCCGCTGGAGCGTCTCGAACGGGACGAACACCACGCCCGCGTCCACGTCGAAGAGCCCGCTCTTGAACTCGTTGACGATCACGAACGTCTCGTACGCCGGCGCCGTGATGTTCCCCGCCCGCGACACCGGGAACACCGTCAGCGTCACCTCGCCCGACACCGCGGAGCGGTTGAAGCTGTAGTTGCCCGCCGCGTCCCGCGCGTGGAAGGGGTTCACCTCGATGCCGATCACCGCCGCCGGCCGCTCGCGCCCGCTGATCCCCACCCGGTACGCCTCGGGCACCTCCATCGCCATCGCGGCGGCCTCGGGATCGAACCGCTCCGCCCGCGCCCGCCGGTCCTCCCGCTCGACGTCCGCCCGGGACCAGTGCAGCGTGTCCTCATAGTTCACGATCCCCGAGAACTCGCCCGGCCGGATGCCCACCACCTGCACGCCGTTCGTCTGGCTCCCCAGGTTGATCGCCCCGAACGTCCGCACCACCGGCGTCGCCGCCGCCACCTCCGGCAGCGCCTTGATCTCCTCGATCAGCTCCTCGTAATGCGGGAACCCGTACAGCGCCGACGTGACCACCACGTCCCCCGTCAGCTTCCGCGCCGCATCGCTGAGCAGGTTGAGAAACCCTCCCATCACCGACAGCACGATGATCACCATCGCCGTACACAACATCACCGCGACCGCCGCAAACAGCGGCGCGAGCTTGCGACGCAGGTACTTCAGGATGAGGAGCAGCTTGTACATGGGAGTGATCGATTGAACGCCAAGACGCCAAGGGGGAAAGACGCCAAGCGGCGATCAGGATGGGCGGGTGAGGACAACCCGATGGATGCCGTCCTTCAGCACCGCCTCGTTAAAGTTGATGACCAGCGCCAACTCATTCCCCGTGGCACAAAGGTACGCCTTCCCCTGGGCCTTGTGCTTCGGCAGAACGTGTTCCACCGCCTTGAGCTCCACGATCAGCTGCTTGTCGATCCAGAGATCGATCCTTCCCTGGCCGACGAAGCGACCCTTGTACGCCACCTCGATGACGGGCTGACGCACAAACGGGATCCCGCGTTCCTGCATTTCCAGGCAAAGCGCCTCCTCATACACCGATTCGGGAAAGCCGGGCCCCAGGTGCCGATGCACCTCGATCGCTGCCCCGATCACCCGCCGAGCCAGTTCGTCCAGCCCCTCGCTCGGCTCTTGGCGTCTCTCGGCCTTGGCGTCTTGGCGTTCCATCAGGGTCGATTATCCCTGCGGCCGCATCAGTGGGAACAGGATCACGTCGCGGATGC
>CAZKRE010000140.1:0-9074 GCA_964555075.1 uncultured Phycisphaeraceae bacterium | reverse complement strand
CGTCCGTGTCATGCCGGACAGTAGGCGGCACGATGCTTCTCGTACACGTTCTTAGAGCCCCACAGCGTCATCAGAGCCCCTCCGCGTCATCCCATCGGACGACGATCCTCGCCCCCGCTTCGCACCCGATGTGGATCGCGAGCTTACGGGTGGCGAGGCTGGGGTCGGGGGTTTCGAGTCGGACGGGCGGGCCGTTGAAGGCGCGGCGGATGCCTTCGCCGACGGTCCCGTCGTTGGGGTTCTGCCCTTCGGGATGGGGCGATGCGGGCAGGGGCTGCGCGGGCATGTCGAGGAAGCGGGCGCGGGCCGGCTCAACGAGGGAGACGCGGAGCGTCTCGCCCGAGGCCGGGTCGCGGAGGGTGGCGCCGCGGCCGGACCCGTCGAGCTCGATCGCGGCGCGGGTGTGGGCGAACCACCAGAGGTCGATCGGCTCGCCCGTGGCGGAGCGGACCTCGTCGGTGAGCGTGACGCCACCCTGCCGGCGGTAGTCGATCCGCCGCTCGACCCGGCCGGCGGCGGGGTAGCAGGGCGTGAGGTCGAGCGTCGCGCAGACGCCCCCGTCGTCCCGTTCGTAGTGGGTGACCTTCCCACCCGCGGCGGGGTCCTGATCGGGCCCGTCGCCGGGGTTGACGACGAGGGTGTTGTGTCCCTCGGCACGGTTGCGGTAGTAGTCGTAGCGGCGCTTGCCGAAGAACTCGGGCTGGTTGTAGTCGTCGGCGCCGAGGGAGAGGAACCACCGCACGCCGCGGGACTCGTAGACGAACGCGCCCTTGTCGAGGCGGTTGTGGTTGATGTCGTTCTTCCCGCACTGGATGCCCAGGAAGCTGGCGCGGGGGTCGTGCCAGGCGGAGCGCATGGTGAGGCACTCGACGCCGCGGCAGACGTAGTCGAGCGGGCGGGCGGCGAGGGCGCCGGTCGGGGGGTCGTCCGGGTGCCAGACGAGGTCGAAGGCGTAGGGCTTACGGGCGGCGAGCTGGTGCTCCGCGGCGGCGGGCAGGTCGTACCGCCGGGCGTGGTAGAGGAGGGCGGGCGTGTGGACCGGGCCGTCGCCGGAATCGGAGAAGTTGAAACTGCCGTTGGCGGGCGAGTTGAGGTGGACGACGAAAAGGGCGGAGCGGTCGAGGCCGGGGCTGTCGCCGAGGCCGAAGTCGTGCCCGAGGGCCGTCTCGCAGGAGGCGAGGAAGTAGGAGAGGTAGTTCTGGCTGTAGACCCAGTAGGCGGCGCCCTCGACCCATCCGCCGTCGGGCGCGAAGTTTTCGAGGCAGAAGGGCAGGCCGGCGACCGCGCCGCGGAGGACGCGGCGGGCGAGGTCGGGCTCGCGATCGGCGATGGCGAGCGCGGCGACGCCGAGGCCGCCGTTGCAGACGGCGTTCCAGTTGTGCTTCGACCGGGACCACCAGGTCTGGGACTCGTAGATGGGCAGGGCGGGGATGAATGCGTGCCGCTTGATCGCGTCGGCAATGACCGTCTGCCGCGGCTCGTCGAGGAAGTGGTGCAGCCAGTCGAACCCGAGGCCGAAGGCGTGAGCCATCTCCGCGGTGTCGAGGAAGTGGGACGGGTTCCAGTCGGGGAACGCGGCGGCCGCCTCCAGCTCGCGCCACGCCCGCTCGGCGTACGCCGTGTCCTCGTCGAGCCGGGCGAAGAGGGCCAGCGTCTGGACCCGGTCAAGCACGAGCCGGCTCGTCGCGAGCAGCCGCTTGCCGTCGGGGATGTCATAGGTCGCGACCGGCGCTTCCATGAACTCGTCCGCGCGCTTGCGGACACGCCGCACCCGATCGGCGAAGTCCGCATCGGTGTCGCGCCGGCGACGGAGCCGCTCGACGTCGCCGCGGGTGAGGATGAGGCGGGGGTGATCGGGGCGCAGCCCGCGGAGCGGGTCCACCGCAGCGTCGGCTGTGGGGTTGGAGTCGGGCATGGCGACCCATGGTACCGGGCTTCTTCCGCACCCTCGACCGCGCAACCCGAGGGCAACGGCGCGCCGGGTCGGGTCCGAATCATGAGCGAGGCGCAGCGACCGCTGGTGGCGAGACTCAGTGCTGATCGAGGTACCGCTCGACGGCGAGGAACTTGGGCGCCTGCTCGCTCGGCTGGTCGAGGTTCTCGATCAGGCCCCAGGAGCCGGAGCGGCGGGGGCGGCTGGTGAAGGCGAAGAGGCAGACGACGTCGTCGCTGTGGGCGAACCAGGTGTCGAGATAGCGGGTGTAGAGGTCGGCCATGCGCGGGTGGCGGTTGGCGGCGATGAAGAGGTCGGTGAGCGCTTCGTTGCGATCGGCGCCGCCGTGGCCCACGAGGTGCTGGCCCGCCTCGTAGGCGAGCAGCCGTTTGCCGCGCTCCCTGGCGAAGGCCGCGTAGTCGCGGAGCCAGGTGGCGAGCTTGCCGGTGAACTCCTCCTCGACGCGGTCGAGCAGCTCATCGACGCTGAGGCGGGCGATTTCGTCGGCCGTCTTCGCGCTGCCGAACGCGCCGCCGAGGTAGGGCGCGATGGCGATGGCGTCGACTGCGTCCGCGACGCCGGGCGTCTCCAACGCGGCGCGGGCGGTGTAGGGGTTGGCGGCCTGCGCGCCGAGGACGACGACGAGCCCCGGGTGCCGCGGCTCCTGGCTGAAGGCCTCGCGCCAGATGCGGCCGATCTCCGCGGTCCGCTTGCCGTGGTACCGCAAGCGGGCCTCGTTGCCCGAGCCGAGCCCCTGTCGCTCGCCCGCCTGCATCGCGTAGCGGCTCTGCCCGAACTGGCTGTTCCAGACCTCGTTGGAGTGCTCGACGTAGACGGTGCGCTCGACCGGCACGTGGTCGCGGACGTACCCGGCGAACCCGCGGACGTACCCGTCGTCCGCCAGGTGGGGCATGCAGAACCACGGGTCCGCCTCGAGCGTGTTCGCGAGCTCGACGAGGAGCTCGACCGGCAGGACGCGGTGGAAGCCCGAGCTGTCGGGCGTGCTGCGGTGGTCCCAGGTCGCCTGCTCGCTGTTGTTGGTGCCCTGAAGGTCCATCATGCGGAGGACCTTGCCGCGGAACGGGGCGAGGCGGTCGATGAACTGCTTCGTGAACGAGCCGACGGCCTCGACGTCGCGGAGGACTTGCAGGTTGCGGATGCCGCCGTCCGTGTCGAGGAAGCTGAGGAAGAGTGTGCCCTCGCCGGTGGGGAGGACGAAGGTGCCGGTGGATCGGCCGGTCGCGGGGTCGTGGCGGGATTCGGTCAGTTGGACGGAGCGGGGGAAGAAGACGAGGCGGGCCCTGCCATCGAACGCGTAGCGGAACCGCTGCGGATACGGCCGGGGTTCGGCGGCGCGGAGGACGACGCCGGCGTCTTCGAGCGGCCAGCCCTTCTCGTCGAGGCGGATGGTGCCGGGACCGTTCTTGTGGGGCGCGCCGGGGTCGCCGAAGCGGCGGCCGGTCTTCGCGAGGTCCACGAGCATGTCCGCCGCCATGTAATCGGAAAGCCCTTCGAGGTTGACGCCGATCGGCGGGTCGGGCGGGACGTCAGCCCGGGCGGGCACTGCGAACGGGCACAGCAGGAGCAGCAGGCAGGCGACGGTGCGGGCCCAGTGCGTCATGAAGCGGTCTCGCGGGAGGGGACGAGAACGACGGCGGGGAGCGAGCGGGCATCATCATGCAAGGGGCGACCGGGGCCGGCGCGGCGGTCAACTCTCGAGCTTGGCGTCGAGTGTGATGTCGGCCTTGAGCAGCCGGGACACGGGGCAGTTCGCCTTCGCGCCCTCCGCCGCGTCGCGGAAGGCGGACTCGTCGATGCCCGGCACCTTGCCTCGGAGGGTGAGGTGGACGGCGGAGATCGTCCAGTTCCCTTCGACCTGCTCGAGGGTGGCGTCGGCCTGAACGTCGAGCCGCTCGGCCGGGTGCCCCGCATCGCCCAGCCCCTTCGACAGCGCCATCGCGAAGCACCCGGCATGGGCCGCGGCGATCAGTTCCTCGGGGTTGGTCTGCGGGTCCTCGCCGAACCGGGAACCAAAGGAGTAGGGGGTGTCCCGGAGGACGCCGCTCTTCGAGGAGAGCTGGCCCTTGCCTTCCTTGATGGTCCCTTGCCAGACGGCGGATGCGGTGCGTTTCATGTCGGCGGTCCTTTCCTGGCCCGGCGGGCGGGCGGTGTGGGTTGGCGGATCGTAGGCTTCATGACGAGGGGGAAATCGGCCGCGCAGCCGCCCGAGGCGGTTGTTACACTGCTCGGCTCGCCCTGGCGGACTGGCCGCCTCGGCATCGCCTTACGGCACAGCCGGACACGCCCCCGACCGAAACACGGCTCGGCGCCCCGGCCTACCGGAGAATCGACTCATGGTGAAGATCCGTCTCAAGCGTCTCGGCCGCACCCACAAGCCCTTCTACCGCCTCGCGGTGATGGATTCCCGCACCAAGCGGGACGGCAAGACCATCGAAGAACTCGGCACCTACGACCCGGGCATCAGCGACGCCGAGAAGCAGATCCAGATCAAGGTTGAGCGGGCGCAGCATTGGATCTCCGTCGGCGCCCAGCCGAGCGAGACGGCGGCGAGCCTGCTCCGCCGGGCGGGTGTCGATCTACCCGCATGGGTCGGCAAGCAGCGGAAGCAGGGCCAGAAGTCCCGCGAGCGAGCCGCCGCGGCGAAGGCCTGAACGAACGCGATCAGCGATCAGGCATAAGCGATAAGGGGCAAGGGCCGAGGGTCCGAGTGCCTTCCACTTGATCCCTTGGCCCCTGGTCACAGGGCCCCTTGCATGCGCATCGACGTCCTCACGCTCTTCCCCGAGATGTTCGCGGGGGTGTTGTCGAGCAGCATCCTTAAGCGGGCGGGGGAGCCGGTGCGCGATCCGGCGACGGGGGCGGTGCGCCCGCCGGTGGTGAGCTATCACCTGCACGACATCCGGCGGTGGACCACGGACAAGCACGGCAAGGTGGACCAGCCGCCTTTCGGGGGCGGGCCGGGGATGGTGCTGCAATGCCAGCCGGTGTGGGACGCGGTGCGGGCGGTGGAGGCGATGGACCCGGCGACGAGGGGGCGTCCCGCGGCGCGGGTGGTGCTGACGCCGACGGGGGAGCCGCTGACGCAGCCGCTGGTCGAGGAACTGGCGGCGAGCGAGCGGCTGCTGCTGCTGGCGGGGCACTACGAGGGGTTCGACCAGCGGGTGCTCGATCGGCTGCACGAGGAGCCCCCGCCCCCGGAAGGCGGCCTCCGCGAGATCAGCCTGGGGGACTACGTGCTCTCGGGCGGTGAGCTGCCGGCCATGGTGCTCATCGACGCCGTGGTGCGGCTGCTGCCGGGGGCGCTGGGGGATGCGGAGTCGGCCACGCGGGACAGCTTCTCGCCCGGGTCGGAGCGGCTGCTGGACCACCCGCACTACACCCGGCCACGGGTCTGGGAGGGGCGGGAGGCGCCGGGGGTGCTCCTGTCGGGGGACCACGCGAAGATCGAGGCCTGGCGGCGTGAGCGGTCGCGGGAGCTGACGGCGGCGAGGCGGCCGGAGCTGATCGCGGAGGCGGGGCCGGCGGCTGGGGAGGCCGCGGCGCGGCCGGTGGACGTCGTGACGCTGCGGCTGGAGCGGCGGGGGGACGCGGGGGCGGTCCGCCGGGTCCACCGGGAGGCATTCCCGACGGATGCCGAGGCCCGGCTGGTGGATCGGCTGCGGGACCAGAGCGACTCGGCGGTGTCGATCGTTGCCGAGGCGGGGGACGAGGTGATCGGGCACGTGGTGCTGAGCCCGGCCTCGCTGGCGGACCAGCCATCGCTGCGGGGCCTGCTGGCGCTCGGGCCGATCGGCGTCGTGCCGGCGTGGCAGGGGCGGGGGGTGGGGACGGCCCTGGTGCGGGAGGCGCTGCGGGAGGCGAAGGACGCCCGGATCGCCGCGGTCTTCGTCCTGGGCGACGCCGGGTTCTACGGCCGACTGGGCTTCGAGCCCGCGGGGCCGCTGGGGTACACGAGCGTTTACGGCACGGGGCCGGAGTTCCGGGTCGCCCGTTTGAAAGAGATGCAGGGGTTCGTGGGGGCGGTGGGGGAAGTCCGCTGGGCGCCGGCATTTGGGGAGTTGGGCCTCGGAGAGCCCCGATAGCCGCCACGCCCCGATTCGACAGCCTGCCGGGCGTTGGATATACTGCTCGGCTCGACTCGTTTTTCGAGCAAACCCCAGCCTGACGAGCCCCGCCATGAGCGACGCCATCCTTGCGGCTGTTCAGCAGCCTCAGATCAAGACAAACCTGCCGACGGTCAGCGTCGGCGACACGGTAGACGTTCACTATCGCATCATCGAAGGCGAGAAAGAGCGTGTGCAGGTGTTCACGGGCGTGGTGCTCGCGATGAAGGGCTCGGGCCTGCACGCGACGATCACGGTCCGCCGGATCGTGGCGAACGAGGGCGTGGAGCGCGTGTTCCCGATCCACTCGCCGCGGGTGGGCAAGATCGAGATCGTGCGTCACGGCCACGTCCGCCGGGCGAAGCTGTACTACCTGCGCGACCGCGTGGGCAAGAAGCGTCGCCTGCGGGACCGTCGGCGTGGCCTCGGCCGCGAGGTGCTGGGCGATCAGGGCCCGGGCGCGAGCGACACGGCCCCCAACGACCAGTCGACGACCGGCGCGGTGAACCCGTCGGGCGCGAAGAAGTCGCGGGAAGAGGCGCCGGTCCAGGCGGAGGCCGGACGCAAGGAGTGATCCCGCGTCGCGGCACGTGAAGACTATTCGACGCCCCGCCGGTGATCCGGTGGGGCGTTTTGTTTGGCGGGGAGGTTCCGAAGCGGCTGCGGGTTCGCGAAGCGCTGAGCGGCCCTGCGTCGGGCTGCGTCGGGGCCGCTACACTCCGTGCCCCGCGCGGGCCAACGGCCCGCGGCCGTTGATGAACCAGGATCGTGACCATGGCTGACCCTCAGGCTCCCGCCTCCACGCCCCCACCCCCGCCCCCCGGGGGGGGAACTCCCGAACCGAGCCCCGGCGACCAGATCGCCGACCGGCGGAAGAAGCTCGAACGGCTCCGCAGCGAGTTCGGCATCGACCCGTTCGGCGGGCGGATCGACGGGCTCGTGCCCTTGGCCGACGCGAAGGCGCGGTATGAGGAAGCGGCCGACGAGGCGCACAAGGCCGACGCCGCGGACGATCGACGGCCGCGGGTGCGCGTGAGCGGGCGGATCGTGCAGCACCGGGTGATGGGCAACCTGATCTTCCTGTCGCTGCGGGACGCGACGGGGGACCTGCAGGTGGCGGTGAGCAAGAAGGCGGTGCCGACGCCGGCGTTCCAGATGGCGAAGCTGGCGGACCTGGCGGACCTGGCGGTGGCGGAGGGGCCGCTGGCGAAGACGAAGACGGGGGAGATCACGGTCTGGGCGGAAGGCGCGAAGGGGACAGGGGCCGAGGGGTCCAGTGTCTCCGCCTCCTCGCCCCCCGGGCCCCTCGACCCCCCGGGCCCTTTCGATGGCTTTGCCATCGTGACGAAGTCGCTCGCACCGCCGCCGGGGAAGTGGCACGGGTTGCAGGACGCGGAGCAGCGGTATCGGCAGCGATACGTGGACCTCTGGGCCAACCCCGAGGTGATGCGGTTGGCGCAGCTGCGCATCCGGATCATCGATGAGATCCGCGCCTACTTCCGCGGGCGCGGGTACCTGGAGGTGGAGACGCCGATGCTGCAGCCGCTGCAGGGCGGCGCGGCGGCCCGGCCGTTCGAGACGCACCACAACGCGCTGGACATGAGGCTCTTCCTGCGGATCGCGCCGGAGCTGTACCTCAAGCGGCTGCTGGTGGGCGGGATGCCCAAGGTCTTCGAGATCAACCGCAACTTCCGCAACGAAGGGATTTCGCCGCGGCACAACCCCGAGTTCACGATGCTCGAGGCCTACGAGGCGTTCGGCTCCTGGGAGACGATGGCGGACCTCGTGGAGGACCTGATCTGCACGGTGGCGCAGAACGTGTTCGGGACGCTCGTGATCCATCACGAGCCGCGACCGTCAGGGAGCGGTCCCGATGCGCGCGAGGCGGGGGAAGAACCGCTCCCTCACGGTCGCGGCTCGTCGGCGGGGCGCACGATCAATCTGACGCGGCCGTGGCGGCGGGTGCGGATGGCGGACCTGGTGGAGGAGCGGACGGGGTGGAAGTTCGACAAGCAGCCGCTCACGCCGCAACAGATCGAAGAGCTGCGCGGTGCGAACCGCGGGAAGGACCTGAAGCTGGATGGCACGCCCGCCGAACAGCTCGTGGAGGTGTACGAGAAGCTCATCGAGCCGACGCTGATCGACCCGACGTACGTCACGCACGTGCCGAGCGTGATCATCCCGCTGGCGAAGGAAAACAAGGAAGATCCGTTCTTCGCGGACGTGTACGAGCTGGCGATCAACGGCGTGGAGATCAGCCCCGGCTACAGCGAGCTCAACGACCCGGACGTGCAGGAGAAGCACTTCCGGCATCAGGTCGGCGACAAGGCGGAGCAGCAGCAGGTGGACGAGGACTTCCTGAATGCGCTCCGAGTGGGCATGCCCCCGGCGGGCGGGATCGGCCTGGGGATCGACCGGCTGGTGATGATGCTGACGGGCGCGGAGAGCATCCGCGACGTGATCCTGTTCCCACTGATGCGGCCCTCGGAGCGGTGAGATGGAACCGCCAAGACGCCAAGAGCGCCAAGAGGACGGAAAGAGCCGATTCGAGCCGGATGCCGAGCTTGATGGGCTGGCGCGGGCGGTCATTGGCGCGGCCATCGAGGTGCATCGTGAGCTGGGCCCGGGCTTTCTGGAGTCGAGCTACGGGAATGCGCTCGGCGTCGAGTTGACCGCCCGGGAGATCCCTTTTCGACGCGAAGCACCGGTCAACCTGTTGTACAAAGGCCACCCAATCGGGGAGTCGAGGCTCGACTTTCTCGTCGGCGGACGGCTCATCGTGGAACTGAAGGCGGTGGAGAGCGTCAACGATGTACACCGGGCGCAGGTCATCGCGTACCTCAAAGCCACTGGGCACAACCTCGGCCTCCTTATCAACTTCAACGTCGCCGTCCTCAAGGAAGGGGTCCGCCGCATCATCTACTGGTGATCTTCTTGGCGCTCTTGGCGACTTGGCGGTTCAACTCCCATGTACAAGCTGCTCCTCATCCTGAAGTACCTGCGTCGCAAGCTCGCGC
>CAZKRE010000139.1:0-9160 GCA_964555075.1 uncultured Phycisphaeraceae bacterium | reverse complement strand
CCTGCCGCCACCGAGGGCGGCGCGGCGGACGTGTTCGTGGAGGATTTCTCGGGCGGGGTCAAGGCGTGGGCGGCGGCCGAGGGGTTGGACCCGGAGGTGGGGTTTGCGGCGCCCCCCAGCCTGCGGCTCACGCGCAGCAACCATTACAGCATGACCGCCAGGCCGATCCCGATCGATCGCCACAGCACTTACGAGTTCGGCGCCTGGGTTCGCACCGCGGGCGACGTCACCTCGAGCAGCAAGCTCTACGTCCGCCTCTTCGACAGTGAGGGTAAGGTCATCGCCACGCGCGGCTCGGCCGGGACGACGGCGACCGACTGGAGCTATCAGTCGGTGCTCATCCAACCGGAGGATTGGCCCGCGGAAGCAGCCGCGGCCGGCATCATGCTGCAGAACGCGGTCGGGAAGGACCACACGGGGACGGCCTGGTTCGACGACGTGCGGGTGGTGCGGCACGGCGCAGAGTCGGAGGGCGCGGGCGTGGTGCCGATCGTCTTCCACGAAGCCTCCTCGACGGCGGGCGAAGCGTTCGGGGTGCTCAACGCCACCGACGCCTCACCCATCACGCAGTGGCGATCCGAGCCGGGTGACGAGGCGTGGGTGTGGGTGGCATTCGAGGGCGCCAAGCGGGTGAACGGGGTCTCGCTCCGCCAGCCGGCGGCGCCCGCCAGTCATCAGGCACGCATCCTGACGTGGGATGAGCAGGCGCGGGACTGGCAGCCGGCGGGAGACTGGCAGCCGCTGACGCCAGACGCGGAGACGCGGGTAAGCTTCCCGGAGGTCCAGACGCGGCGGTTGCGGGTGGAGCTGCGGCCGGAAACGGGTGGGGCGGCGGCCGTCTCCGATCTGCGGGTGTTTGGCCCGCTGCCGAGCGAGCAGGAGTACTGGCAGGCCGAGTGGATCTGGTACCCCGAGGACGCGAACGCGAATCCGTTCGTTGATCGTTATTTCGTCAAGCGATTCCAGCTCCCGGATGCGGTCGAGGAAGCCTGGCTGCAGTACGCGGCCGACGACCGCGCGACGGTTTGGGTCAACGGCCACCGCGTGCCGAGCAGCCCGGCCGAATGGCGGGAGGTGCAGGCGCATCCCGTCGCGCAGTGGCTGCGGCCGGGGGAGAACGTCCTGGCGGTGAAGGTGCATCAGGCCCGCTATTCGGCGGGACTGGTGCTCGAATGCACGATGCGGGCCGCCGACGGCGAATGGGAGACGGTGGCGACCGACGCCTCGTGGGTCGCCTCGAAGGAGGCCGGGGCCGAGTGGCCCGAGGTCGGGCCGGAGTCGGGCGGCGCTTGGGAGCCGGTCATCCTGTTCGGCCGACCGCCGGTCAAGCCCTGGGGCTCCATCGGGTACGAGTACGTGGGGCAGCGGGCGGCGGCGGAGTTGGTGAGCCTCGAAGTGCCGGAGTCGGTTGCGGCCGGCGAGACGGTGCGGCTCGCGGCGACGCTCCGGGCGCAGGAAGCCATCGGCCGGCGGGTCGAGGCGACGCTGAGCCTGTCGCGCGGGGGGGTGACCTACTACGAACAGACGCTGTCGCCGGACCGGCCGTCGCTGGAGATCGCCGCCGGCGAGAGCTTCACCCTCGGCCCGGTGGAGATCCCGCTGAGTCGGTACACCCCGGACGGCGTGTACGACCTCGTGCTGAACATCCCGTTCGTCTCGCTGGGGTCGGCGCGCGGGGACGGTGTGGTCGCGCGGGTCGAGGTGCGAAACGACCGCAAGGCGGAGCTGCCGCGGGTCGAGTTCCGCGAGATGAGCGGCACACCGACGCTCTTCATCAACGGCGAGCCGACCTACGGCACGGGGTACCGGCACCGGCCGACGATCGACCGCGCGTACCAGCGGCTGATGTACGGCGACTTCGCGGACGCGGACATCCCGGTGGGCCACGTGTCCGCGGGGGGGCAGTCGAGCGGCGAGGTCTGGGTCGGGCCTGGCCAGTACAACATGGCGCCGGTGGATCAGCAGGTCCTGGACTTCCTGCGGGCCCACCCCGACGGATGGATCCGGCTGAGCGTCCACATGCCGTCGCTGGTGCCCTCCTGGTGGGTCTCGAGCCACCCTGACGAACTCTACGTCCTCGACGACGGCTCGCGCATGAGCCATCCGTCCCTGGCCTCGCCGGTTTACGCCCGCGAGTCGGAGGAACTGCTCGGCGCGATCGTCGACCACGTCCGCACGAGCCCCTACGCCGACCGGATCATCGAGTTCATCGTGGGCGAGGGCGCCGAGGGGCAGTACCTGCACTGGTGGCGGAAGAACCCTGAGTCGCCCGGCTCGCAGACCGACTACAGCGGCCCGGCCCGAGCGGGCTTCCGCGACTGGCTCCGCGAGCGATACGCGACGGAGGAGGCGCTGCGCGAGGCGTGGGCCGATCCGACGGCCGGTTTCGACACCGCGGAACCCCCCGGCAACGAGGCACGGACCACGATGCATCAGGGGATGTTCGTGGACCCGGCGAAGGGCCGGCAGGTGCCGGACTTCCTGCTCTACCTCTCGGACATCATGGCGGACACCGCGGCGCGGCACGCCCGCGTCGTCCGGGAGCGGACCGACGGCCGCTCGCTCTTCGGGCTTTACTACGGCCACGTCCTGGACGTGGGGAACTACTTCCTCATCCAGGACGGGGGCTACCTCACGATCGAGTCGGTCATCGACAACCCCGACGTCCACGTGCTGTACGGCCCGATTTCCTACGCGGGGGCGTTCCGCGACGTGGGCGGCAGCGCGAGCACCGACTTCCCGCCCCCCGGGTCGCTGCGGCTGCGGAACAAGGTGTTCTTCAACGAGGAGGACCTGCGGACCCACCTGGTCTGGCCGGGTGATTACGCCTACTCCACCTCGACGCTCGCCGACACCATCGCCGTGCTGCGGCGGGAGTTCGCCAACGCCTACTGCAACGAGGCGGGGCTGTTCTGGGTCAACCTCACCCGCACGGTCGGCTGGTTCGACCACCCGGAGGTGATGGCGGAGTTGGGGCGGCTCGAGGCGCTGGCCGCGGAGCGGCTGGGGCACGACCGGCGGGCGGCGGCGGAGGTCGCGGTCATCATCGAGCCCCGCAGCCACGCCTACATGAAGCCGATCACGGTCGGGGAGCGGCGGCGGACGTTCAGCATCGCCAACGAGCTGCTCACCGGGCAGCGGGACGCGATCCAGCGGATCGGCGCTCCGGTGGCCTACCACCTCGCCAGCGACCTGCGCCGCGGCGACATGCCCGATTACAAGCTCTACGTCTTCCTCAACGCGATGTATCTGGACGACGAGACGCGCGCGGCGGCGCACCGCAAGCTGGAGAAGAACGGCGCGACCGCGCTGTGGTTCTACGCCCCGGGCTACGTGACGGACCGGGCGTTGTCGCTCGACGCGGCGGCGGAACTCTCGGGTTTCCGCCTCGCGCACACCCGGCTCGACGAGCCGGTCACGATGACGCTCGACGCCGCGCTGGGCGGGGGCACGAGCGAGGCGCCCCGGCCGGTGGACCTGCTGTTCCATGCGGATGAACCCGAGGCGCAGGTGCTGGGACGGTTCCCCGGCGACCGCGTCGGGCTCGCCAGCCGGACGATGCCCGGGGGCTGGCGGTCGATCTACAGCAGCCTCCCGATCCTTTCGCCGGACGTGCTGCGGCGGTTCGCGGAGGAGGCGGGCGTCCACGTATGGACGGACAGCGGGGATGCGCTCTACGCGACCGGCAGCATGGTGGCGATGCACACCCGCGAGGCGGGTCCCAAATCCATCCGCCTGCCTGTTGAGGCCGCGGTGACCGATGCGATCACCGGCGAGCCGGTGACGCTCGACACGGAAGGCCGCTTCGATTTCGCCTCTCCCGGGCGCGAAACCCGGATTTTTCTCATTGATCCTGTTCATTCCAAAGGAGGTTCACGGTGAAGACGACATACCGGTTTTCGGCCTTGTTGACAGCGGCGCTGCTGGCGGGGGCTTCGGCCGCCCAGGCACAGAACGTGGACACCTACTGGAGGAACGTGGGGAGCGACTGGGGGACGCCGGGCAACTGGACCAACGGCGTGCCCAACGCCAACAATCACCAGCCTCGGTTTGACAGCGTCAGCGAGTTCGACCACGAGCCCGACTTGGGGAATAACAGCTACATTGCAAAGCGGATGTTTGCCAACAGCTTGACCGGCTCGTTCACGATCCGGGGCACGGGCGAACTGGTTTATGATCCCAACGACAGTCGGCACGTGGAGGTCCTGTCTGCAAGCGCGTTCCACAACCAGCTCACGTTCGACACCAACGTGAGGTTCCACAACAGCGCCGCCGGCGCCGCCTACAGCGTGATCGCGGGCGACAACGCCACCGTCACCTTCGTAGCGGACAAAAAAATCGACTTCACCGGCTCGCCGGTTACGCTGCTTCAACTCGAACGCGCACACTTCGTCATCGACTCGACCGTCCACACCGATACGCGCAACCGGACCCTCATCATCACCGGCAGCGCCGACAACGGCTACGGCGAGCTGACCTACAACCCCACGAGCGTTACCGGCACGGGCACGCTGGGGGTGAGGGTCATGGATGGTTCATCGATCCAGCTCTTGAAGGCGCCCACGGGGGGACTCAGGTTCGGGAATATAAGCGGCACCAACGTGTCCGGCGGGACCATCATGATCGCGGCCGATGGCCTGACCATCGGCGGCGACATCGCGACCCAGAGCGCAACCGTCGGCACCACGACCTACGGCATCAGCGTCGACGGCGCCGCTTCGGCCAACCACACCGGCAACATCACCCTGCACACCGCCGCCGGGCAGGTCCACCGATTCTCCGCCGACACCGACGACACCCTCTACCTCACCGGCGTCATCTCAGGGGGCAACGCCGGCGGCAGCTTCGTCAAGATCGGCGACGGCGACGTCGTCATCGGGGGCAGCGGCGCCAATACGTTCGCCTCGGGCGTCCAGGTCGCGGCCGGCACGCTGGGCCTGGCGAAGACTGGCGGGGCGACGGCCATCTCGTCGCCAACCCTCTCGGTCGCCGACGACGCCACGCTCCGCCTCGACGGCAACGAGCAGGTCAACAACAACGCGGCAATCACCCTCTCGGGGGGCACGTTCGACGCCAATGGCTTCACCGAATCGCTCGGCACGCTGGCGCTTGAAGGGGACTCCACCCTCGACCTCGGCGAGTTGGGGGCCCTCATTTTCGCCGACAGCAGCTCGCTTGACTGGGCGGGCCACACGCTGACCATCGCGGGCTATGAGCCGGGCTCCAGCACCTTGCGGTTCGGCGATAGCGAGGGCGGCCTCACCGAGGCGCAGTTGGCGAATGTCCGCTTTGCCGACTTCGGCAATGCCGCTGGGCATATCGACGCGAACGGCTTTGTGAGCCCGATCCCCGAGCCGGGCGTCCTCGGCAGCCTGCTGATGCTGGGCGCGGGTGCGGCGATGCGCCGCCGGTCTCACCGCTGACACCGCGGTCCGAACGACAGGTGATTGTTTGAAAAGAAACGGAGCGTCGGCGGCCACCCGCCGGCGCTCCGTTTTCGCGCGTCAGGACGAAGGTCTGCTCCCGCGGCCGCCGCGGACGCGGGTCAGGAAGGGAGCCGGACTTCCCACGTGCCTTCGACGTGTCGAAGGGCCTGGCCGCTGGGGTCGTACAGGGTGGCCCGGGTGCCTTCAGGCAGTTCGCCGCTGCACACGACGCCGTCACCCTCGCGGCGCCAGGCGATGGAGACCGGGCCCCACGGGGAGACGATGCGGCCCTGCCCGCGGCCGAGCAGGTCGGGCCGGGGGCGGAGCGCCAGGTCGTCGGCCGGTCGGTCGAGCACATCAAGACCCAGCACGTCGCGGAGCAGGAAGGGGATCGGCGCGCCCGCCCAGGGGTGGCACCAGGTGTCGAGGCCGTCGCCGGCAAAGGTTTCCCAGAGCGTGGTCGCGCCGCCGTCGAGCATTCGGCCCCAGAGGGCGCGGATCGAGTCCAGCGCCCGCTCGTGCATCCCCAGTTCGGCCATCACCGGGAGCATGTAGGCCCAGAAGTAGGGCCCGCTGCGCGCCAGGTTCTGGTCGTCCGGTCGAAGGATGCGGCCGAAGATGCCGGGGCGGCGCTCGGGGGGGCAGAAGCCGGCCATCACGGCCCAGGTGTTGGTCTGCTGGCTCACCTGCGGCGACTGCTTGCCCTCGCGGACGCCGTCGATGAACGCGCCCTCGCGCTCGCTCCAGAACGTGCGGCCGGCGACGTCGGCGATCTCATCCGCGCGGCGGTGGAGGGGGGCGGCGGCGTCGGACCGGCCGACGGCTGATTCGAGCTCGGCCAGCGCCCGCAGGCCCATCACGTAGGCGGCATTGATGGCGGCGTTGGTGCCACGGCGGTCGATGCTCGGGTCGTCGATGTTGTGCCCGGCGCCGCCGTGGTCGATGAAGACCGCGGCGTCGATGGGCTCGAGTTCGGCCGAGGTGCAGGGGTACTCCCACCGCACGGGCGGGCGGACCTCGGGGACGTGGGTCTGCACCAGCGGGCCGCCCTCGCGGGCGGCCTCGAAGAAGTCGATCACTCGCCGGCAGCCCGGCAGGACCGTCCGGGCGGTGTCGGCGTCGCCGGTCCGCCGCAGGTAGTCGCGGACGGCGATCACGGTGAGCAGGGAGTAGTCGATGAGGCTGCGGCAGACGCCGGAGAACACGGCGTCGCGGAGCAGGCCGTTGCTCGACTGGCGGGCGAAGGCCTCGCGGAGGAGGTACCGCCAGTGGCCGTAGTCGCCGGTCAGCATGCCGATCCAGGCGGCGACGAGGTGGCCGTCACCGAGGTAGGGGGCCTGTTCGCGGGAGGGGCAATCCATGAGGCCCTCCTGCGTGCCGATGCGGGCGGTGCGGACGCATAGGTCCCAGATGGCGTTGAGGCGGGTGTCGTCGGAGTCAAACGAGCCGGGCCAGGCGAGGTCGGGCTCGCTGGTGCGGACGCCCAGCCGGCGGAAGCGGACTGTCCCGCTGAAGCCGCGGAGGGTGAGCGACAGGTAGCGGGCACCGGTGAACTGCAGCGGCTCCCAGGTCTGCGGGCCCGGCCGGGCGATGAGCCGGTCGGCGTAGCTCGTCTCTTTGTGCATCGTCTCCGGCCGGTCGTGGCGAAGCACCTCGGCCCACCCGATGTCGATCGTGCCGGCGGTGTCGCACTCGCAGTCGAAGACAATCTGCCCCACCTGCTGGGCGCCCAGGTCGAGGCAGACGGCGATGCCGCGGTTGGGCAGGAGGCCGCGAAAGGTCAGCGTGCCCTCCGGGTCGATCGACCCGGGGCGAAGGTCGGTGGTGCGGGTGATGGGGATCCACAGCTCCGACAGCAGCAGGCTCCCGAAGATGTCGGAGGTCTGATCGGCGGAGAGCGGCGGGACACGCGGCGAGGCCCAGTAGACGCCCAGGAGCTGCTCGACACCCTTCCAGCCGTAGGTCAGCGGCGGCAACCCCGGGTCGATCCAGGTCGTGGGGATCGGGTTCGCCCCGTCGTCGGCGACCTCGGCGGCCGGCCAGTCGGTGTCGTCGAACCCGGGCCACTGCCAGCCGTGCGGCGCGATCTTCGCGTCGACGCACTCGATGGGCGGCAGGGCCCAGCCGCGGCGGGGCAGGTCGCGGTGCCAGCCGGTCTGATCGGTAGCGCGCCAGGTGTCGTCGGAGACCCAAGTCTGCCGCTCGCCGCCGCCTGAGTCGGCGGTGATGCGGGCGCAGAGGCCCGGTCGATCGGTGGCGATGCCGTTGTGCAGCACGACGCCGGGGGTGTAGACGGTGACCGCCACCACGTTCTCGCCCGCTCGCCAGTGCTCCGTCACGTCGTACGTGGCCACCGGCCTGCGGTGGGGGTGGTGGAACACCGGCCCGCGGCCGACGTACACGCCGTTGATCCAGACGTGGTAGCGCAGCTCGGCGAAGAGCGAGAGATGGACACGGTCGGCCGCGCGGGGGGCGTCAATGAGCTTGCGGAAGTGACGCACCTGCATCCCCGGCCCTACGGGCCCCAGCCAGATCCGCGGCACGCCGTCCAACGTCGCGCTCGGCCCCGGGTTCGGTTGGAGTTGGGCGTGGACCTGCTCGGTGAGGGTCTGAATCATTGTTCGATTTCCTCGTCGCCTGATTGGACCGATGCCGGCGCGAATGGGGCATAAAAGGATTGACAGTGAGTGCTTGTAGTTTACACTGGCCGAAGACTAAACGCATTTAGTATGGTTTCTCATGGGTTCCCGATCTCCCGTCACCTCGATGCGGCAAATCGCCCGAGACCTGGGTGTGTCCCCGAGTCTGGTGTCGCTGGTCATCAACGGCCGCTGGCGGGAGCACAACATCGCCGACGAGACGCACCGACGCGTCCTCCAGCGGGTTGAGGAACTCAACTACCGCCCCAACCGCCTGGCGATCTCACTGCGTCGGCAGAAGACCGAGACCATCGGCGTGCTCATCCCCGTGCTGGCGAACTTCTACGAAGAAATCCTGCGCGGCGTGCAGCGGGCACTGGGCAACCAGTTCGTCCTCACCTTAGGGGTGCCCGATTACGACGCGGAGACGGAACGCCGGATGGTGGGGGCGTTCCTGGAGCGGCAGGTGGACGGCCTGGTCGTCGTCCCCACCGGCGATCCGGGCCTCGTGCCGTTGCTCGCGGAGGTCCAGCAGCGGCGGGTTCCGCTCGTGCTGGCCGACCGCTACTTCCACGAGGCCCATACCCACTACGTCGGGTCGGACCACCACGCCTTGGGCGAGATGGCGGCCGAGCACCTGCTGGCGGCGGGCTACCGCCGCCTGGGATGCATGACGGCGGGGCCGATTACCAGCAGCACGATGTTGGGGGACCGCGTGGCGGGGTTCCGCGGCGTCGCGGAGCAAGCGGGCCTCGCGCCCTGCCTCGTCGAGCAACCCCGGCTCCTCCTCCACGCGGACCGGCTCAAGCCGGCCGAGCACGCGCTGGACCGGATGATCGACCAGTTCGGGCTCCCCGTCGGCGTGTTCGTGATCTCAACGAGCCTGGCCGAAGCGCTCTTCCGCGTCTGCCGGCGTCGGGGCCTGCGGGTGCCTGAGGACGTGGGGATTCTGACGGTGGACCAACCCCCGGCCGCGGACGACCTGTACGAGACCCCGCTTTCGACGATCCGCCAGCAGACCCAGTCGATCGGCGAGACCGCCGGTCGGTACCTGTCGGAGATGATCGAGGGCAAGCGACCGATCGACGGTGCCGA
>CAZKRE010000138.1:5657-9173 GCA_964555075.1 uncultured Phycisphaeraceae bacterium | reverse complement strand
GGGTGGGCGTGGATGGTGGCGATGATTTCGTCGGCGGTGGCTTCGAGTCGGCGGGCGAGGCCGAACTCGGCGATGAGTTCGGTGACGTTGTCGCCGATCATGTGGGCGCCGAGGATTTCGCCGTGCTTCTTGCCGGCGATGACCTTGACGAATCCGGTTGTTTCGCCGAGGGCGCGGGCCTTGCCGCTGGCGAGGAAGGGGAACTTGCCGACGGTGTATTCCAAGCCCATCTCCTTGCACTTCTCTTCGGTCAGGCCGATGGAGGCGACTTGGGGGTGGCAGTAGGTGCAGCCGGGGATGGATTCGTAGTCGATGTCGGGCGCCTCGTGGCCGGCGATGCGTTCGACGGCGACGACGGCCTCCTCGCTGGCGACGTGGGCGAGCCAGGGCGGGCCGATGACGTCGCCGACGGCGTAGATGCCCTTGACGCTGGTCTCGTAGGTCGCGCCGGGCTTGCGGTAGTCGACCTTGATGTGGTCCTTGAAGGTTTCGAGCTTGAGCGAGTCGCTGAACAGGCCGTCGTATCGGCCGCGGACGCCGATGGCGACGAGGACCTTGTCGGCCTCGAGGGTGAGTTCCTTGCCGGTGTCGGAGCCCGACGCGGCCGGGGCCGAGCCGCCGGGCTTGCCGGGGGGCGAGGCGCTGTAGCTCTTCTCGGCGGCGCCGGGCGCGGGCGCTTCGGCGTCGACGGGGGCGATGGTGGCCTTGATCCCGTTGCCGACCTTCTCGACCTTGAGCGTCTTGTGGCCGGTGTGGACCTTGATGCCCCGCCGCTCGACGAACTTGCGCATCTCCTTCGAGACCTCGCCGTCCTCGATGGGCAGCAGCCGGTCGAGCATCTCGACGATGGTGACCTCGGTCCCGAACGCGTGGTAGAAGTAGGCGAACTCCATGCCGATGGCGCCGGCGCCGATGACGAGCAGCTTCTTCGGCTGCTCGGGGAGCGACATCGCCTCCTTGGAGGAGATGATCGACTCGCCGTCGAACGCCGCGCCCGGCAGCGCGCGGGGGGCGGCGCCGGTGGCGATCAGGATCCGCCTGGTCTGGAGGGTCTGGGCGGGCTTGCCTTTGCGGGCGGTGTCGTCCTTGGCGTAGACCTCGACGACGCCGGCCTTGGGGATGAACGCGTGGCCCTCGACGTGGGTCACCTTGTTCTTCTTGAAAAGACTCCCGACCCCTTTAGCGCCCATGTCGGCGACGTTGCGGGAGCGGCCGATGACCTTCTGCCAGTCGAACCGGACGTTGTCGGCCTGGATGCCCCAGGCGTCCTGCTGGTGCTTGAGCTTGTGGTAGAGCTCGGCGTTGGCGAGGAGGGCCTTGGTGGGGATGCAGCCCCAGTTGTTGCAGACGCCGCCGAGCTTGTCCCGCTCGACGCAGGCGACCTTCAGGCCGAGTTGGGCGGCGCGGATGGCGCCGACGTAGCCGGCGGGGCCGCCGCCGATGATCACCAGGTCGAAGGGCTGTGCGTCTGCCATGGAAGAGGGCCTCATTGAATGCGGGGGAAGGGATTGTAGCGACCCCCCTGCCGGCGCTCCGGATAGACTGCCGGGCATGACGCTCTCCCAGGACCCGGACCGCGGCTGCCGCGGCGTGCTCATCTGGCTGGTGATCATCTTCACCACCTTCGTCGTCTGCGTGGCGGTGGGGATCACCATCTTCGCGCTCAACATCCGCGAGCATGGGGGGAAGGTGGTCCGGACCGACCTCTTCTCCCTGATCGACACGGCCCAGATGCCGGAGGACGAGAAGGTGGCCCTGAAGGTGCGGATCGACCACCTGATCGAGGCGTACCAGGAGGAGCGGCTCACGCAGGATGATTTCATCGCCCAGTCGGTCGCGATCCGGGAGGACCTGCTCGCGAAGCAGCCCGCCGGCACCGTGGACCCGTCGCTGGTCGCGCCGGCGGGGCCGGAACCGTCTCCCGATCCATCTCCTGATCCGTCTTCGGGGGCTGCGCCCGGGGCGGGGTCCTGAGCACGTGAGGCGCCGGGGCGGTGCGCGAAGCCGCGAGCGGCAGGGACGGTATGTGAGTTCTTCGTGAGGGGCTGGGGGCGGGGCGAGGGGGCGGCTGATTTCACTATGATCGCGGGGGTCTCGATGCTCTTCTCTCGATCTTCTTCTTCTGGAAAGGGAGTGCTCATGCGCCGCTCGACCCGGTTCGTTTCCCGACTGTCCATGGGGGTGTTGCTTGCGGTGGCGGGGCTGGCGCCGGGCACGGCCGCGCTGGGGCAGGAGTCGGAGCCCACGCCGCCGAAGTACGTGTTCCTGATGATCGGCGACGGGATGGGTTTCCCGCAGGTCGACCTGGCGGAGCGGGCGCACCGGGCGGAGACGGGCGAGGCGCTGCGGATGACGCGGCTGCCGGTGCAGGGGCAGGCCCGGACCGCGGCGGCGAACCACAGGGTGACCGACTCCGCGGCGGCGGCGACGGCGCTGGCGGCGGGCATCAGGACGAACAACGGGATGGTCGGCCAGGCGCCCAACGGCCAGCCGGTGGGCTCGATCGCCGCCGAGTTCCTCCGCGCCGGCCGGGGCGTCGGGGTGCTCTCGAGCGTGCAGGTGAACCACGCGACGCCGGCGTGCTTCTACGCCCACGTCGAACACCGGAACCAGTACAGCGAGATCGCGGACCAGTTCGACGCCAGCGGGGTGCACCTCCTGGTCGGGCGCGACCTCAACAGCCAGGACAAGCGGAAGGACGAGATCCTCAGCACCTGGCGGGCGAGCGGGATCGCGGTGGTGGAATCGATCGAGGAGGCGGCGTCGATCCCGCGGGAGCAGCGGCTGGTCGTGCTGGCGAAGAGCCTGATCGACACCGGATCGGAGGAGGGGCAGCTCGCCGACGCGGTGGAACTCGCGATCAACCGCCTCGGCAGCGACGAGGGGTTCTTCATGATGGTCGAGGGGGGCGCGATCGACTGGCGGGGCCACGCCAACGAGGGCTGGGAACTCATCCGCGAGACGCGGGCGTTCGACCGGGCGATCGACCGGGCGTACCGCTTCTACGAGGAGCACCCGGAGCAGACGCTGATCGTCGTTACCGCCGACCACGAGACGGGCGGATTGAGCCTCGCGGACGACCGGCTGGATCTGGACCGGCTGCGCGAGGTGCCGGACCAACTTGCCGCGCTCGGGAAGGCCCTGCCGACCGAGGGCGAGGAGATCACGGTTGAAGTCGCGGAGCAACTGCTGCGGGAGTTCATGGGCATCGACGAGTGGACCGAGGAGGAGCTGGCGGCGGTGACCGAGGTCGTGGGCAAGGAGGCCAAAGGCCGTCGCAGCGGCCTCGCCCGGCTCGCGAAGCGGATGGCGGAGAGCCGGGCGGGCGTGGTCTGGTCCACGACCGGGCACACGGCGGCGGACGTTCCGGTGATGGCGGTCGGGGTGGGTGCCGAGCGGTTCGCGGGAACGATCGACAACATCGACATCCCGCGCGGGATCCGCGAGCTCTGCCTGCCGGGGGTTCCCCATCCGCAGGTGTCGGATGACACGGAGACGGGCAGCGGCGGGACGGGC
>CAZKRE010000138.1:0-5557 GCA_964555075.1 uncultured Phycisphaeraceae bacterium | reverse complement strand
GACGGGCAGCGGCGGGACGGGCGACGAGCGGGCGGGTGAGACCACGCCGGCCGAGCCGGCCGCGGCGATGCCTTAAGCTTGGGCGGGACGCCCCGCGTGGGGCGGGTGCTCCCTAGAGTCTGCCGATGAAGTTCCTGTTCCGCGCGCTCCGCTCGCGAAACTATCGCCTGTTCGTGGTCGGCCAGTTCACGTCCCTCTCGGGCACGTGGATGACGCTGATGGCGATGGGCTGGCTCGTCTACCGGCTGACGGGAGACGAGCTGATGCTCGGGCTCATCGGGTTCTGCATGCACGTGCCGACGTTCGTGCTCTCGCCGGTCGCGGGGGCGCTGGTGGACCGGTGGAACCGGCGGACGGTCATGGTTTGCGCCCAGGCCACCGACATGCTCACGATCCTCATCCTGGCGGCCATCACGCTCTCGGGGCGGGTGGAGGTCTGGCACCTCTTCGTCGGCTGCGGCGTGCTGGGAGTCGCCAAGGCGTTCGACCTGCCGGCCCGGCAGGCGCTGGTGGTGGAGATCATCGAGCACCGGGACGACCTGTCGAACGCGATCGCGCTCAACTCGTCGATGTTCCACGGCGCCCGGCTGATCGGGCCCGTGCTCGGGGGTGCGGTGATCTGGCTGGCGGGGACCGGGCCGGTGGCGGCGTGGCTGGGCGAGGGGCGCGGGGAGGGGCTCTGCTTCCTGATCGACGGCGTGAGCTACCTGGCGGTGATCGCGTCGCTGCTGGCGCTGCGGCTGACGAATCGGGTCGAGCCGGCCACGCGTCGTCACCTGCTGCACGACATGAAGGAGGGGTTCGTCCACGCGTTCGGGTTCGGGCCGATGCGGGCGCTGATGATCCTCATGGCGACGATCGCCCTGCTGGGCGTGCCCTACGGGACGCTGCTGCCGGCGATCGCGAAGGACGTGCTCGACGGCAACGAGCGGACCTACAGCCTGCTGATGGCCGCGGGCGGGCTCGGGGCGTTCATCGGCGCGATGTACCTCGCCGGCCGGCGGAGCGTGCTGGGCCTGGGGCGGGTGATCGCGGTGTGCACGATCCTCTTCGGGGCGTCGCTCGTGCTCTTTTCCTTCTCGACGCACCTGTGGGTCTCGGCCGCGCTGCTCGTCGCGGCGGGGGCGGCGTCGATGGTCGCCATGGCGGGCACGAACACCATCATCCAGACCCTCGTCGCCGATGCCACCCGCGGGCGGGTGATGAGCTTCTTCGGCATGACCTTCATGGGCGCGATGCCGATCGGCGCGCTGCTGGCGGGCAAGCTGGCGACGGTCATCGGCGCCCCCACCACCGTCACCCTCGGGGGGCTGGCCTGTGCGGTGGCGGGCGCGGCGTTCGCCTCCCGCCTGCCGATGCTCCGCGCCGCCGCCAAGCCGATCTACGTCGAGCGGGGCATCCTGCCGGCGATGACCGAGGTGTCCGCCGCGAAACCGGTGGCGATGGCCTCGACTCCGCGACGGTCGGCGGTAGAGTGAGGGGGGAGCGGGCGATTGCCGCCCGTGCGTCTGAGGGCCCGCCGATCGCGCGGGGACAAGGGGACCGATCATGTGGGATGGCCGACACGTGGCGCCGCTGGCGGGCTGGGCGATCGCGGTGATGCTGGCGGGGCAGGCGACGGCCCAGGAGTCGGCGCCCCCGCCGACCGCGCCCCCCGCCGCCGCGACCGAGGGCTCGACCGTCTTCCGGGAGCATGCGATCACGGACCCGGGCCTGAACGGCATGGTTGCCGCGACGGTGCTGGTCCCCGAGGGGTGGCGGATCGAGGGCGGGCTGACGCGGAACCCGCCGCAGCTTTACAGCATGCCTGTCGCGGTGGACCTGAGGTTCACGGCCCCCGACGGCAGGCGGGCGCGGTTCTTCCCGGTCCTCAGCTTCGAGTTCAACGTGCACCAGCCCGCGGCGCCGCTGTCGCCGACGCTCGGCGGCAACCTCTACCTGCCCCTGCCCCAGTCGCCCGGGGCGTGGCTGATGGAGATGGCCCGCGTCAGCCCGGAGCCGGGCATCCGCGACCTGCGGCTGGTCTCCGAGGAGATCGATCCCGAGCTGACCGCCAGCCTGCGCCAGCAGAGCGCCCCCATCTTCCGGATGGTCGAGGAGGGGCGGGCGATGGAGATGCAGACCGGCGCCGGCCTCCGGTTCGACACGCAGGCGACCCGGATCGTGATCGCCTACACCCAGGACGACAAGCCCTACGAGGAGACCGTGCTGATGACCTGGCAGTACACGGTCTCGCTGTGGCAGGGGCAGGTCATGGGGGGCAACTGGTCGATCGGGCTCATGCGATCCGCCCGCGGCCCGGCCGGGACCGATTACCTCAACGACCCCGAACTCATGACCATCTTCCGCTCGGCCCACAACAACCCGGCCTGGGACGCGGAGATGGGCAAGTACTGGGCGGAGCTGGCGCGGATCCGCAACCAGGGCGCCCGCGACCGCCTCGCCCAGAGCCAGGCCGCCCACCAGAAGCGGATGCAGACGATGACCGAGACCAGCGACATCATCATGAACGGCTGGAAGGAGCGGAACGCGGCGCGGGACGCGTCGCACGAGCGGTTCATCGACTCCATCCACGAGGTCACGCCCTATCAGACGCCCGCGGGGCAGACCGTGAAGCTGCCCAGCTTCTACGACCACGTCTACACCGACGGCAACGGGCGGTACCTCCTCAACAACGACTCGCTCTACGACCCCAACACCGATCCGGGGATGAATCAGCAGAGCTGGCAGCGCATCGAACCCACCCGCTGACCCCCGCCCCGCTGCCCACCGCCCAAGCCCCACGCCTCATGCCTCAAGCCTCAAGCCTCAAGCCTCAAGCCCCCTCCTACTGCTGCGGGAGAGGCTGAAGTCCCGCGGCGGCGGCGGCGGAGTCGTCCCGCGTCGCTGAGCGGTGCAGCCACAGGCCGAGGATGGCGGCGGCGACGACGGCGTAGATCGCGCAGCCGGGCATCCACATGAGGTAGCCGGCGACCTGCTGGTCTTCGAGCGGCGTCATGCCCCAGGCCTCGGTCCGGGCGAGATAGGTCGGGTACCACACCCGCTGCGACAGCGCCATGAACACGCCCAGCAGCATCGCGTGCAGCGAGGTGGTGAAGAGGTAAGCGACCGCGACCGGTGGCGTCAGCCGGACGCGGCCGACCGGGTCGAACAGCACCCGCCAGTAGAGGCACGCGGAGAGCAGGAACGCCAGGTGCTGCACGTCGTGGACGAGGTCGTTCCGCAGCGCCAGGTCGTAGAGGGCCGGCACGTGCCAGACCCAGAGCACGACCGCGAACGCGATCCAGAGCCCCACCGGCTGCCAGAGCGTGTACCGCGACACCCGCCGCAGGCGGTAACGGGACCAGAGGCCGGCGTACGCCGTGCGGAAGCGTGCCGGCATGGCCCACGCGGCGACGATGCCCGGAGACCCGGCCACCAGCAGCGGCGCAGCCAGGAGCATCAGCAGCATGTGCTGCAGCATGTGGACCGAGCCCAGGTCGTCCGCGAGCGCGTCGATCGGCGACAGCAGCGACGCGACCAGCGACGCGATCCCCCCCGCGAAGCAGGCCGCCTGCCACCGGCGGACGCCGCGCCCGACACCCGCCCGCCTCCACAGCCGCGTGAGCCCCACCGCGTACAAGGTCGAGGCGCACGCGATGCCCAGGAGCGACGGGAGCTCGTAACTCCACGCGAGCCACCAGCGGTCGGGATCGGCGTGCGATCCGCCGTGCGCGAACGCGGCCGGCGTGAAGGCGAGCAGCGCGGCCGCGGCCAGCGCCCAGGCGGGTCGTCGCACGAAATCGGGAGAGAGATCCGTCAAGTCAGCAGCCCTCGAGGTAGAAGAGGATCGGCACGCTCTGCACCGCGATAATCGCCGCCAGCAGGAGGCTGAGCACCGCCCCGGCGCGGGTGAGGTAGTCGGCCCCGGTCATCCCGCCCGGCGGCGTGCCGAGCATCCCCTCCTCGCCGCAGGCCATGCGGTACCCGACGATGCCCGCCACGAGGGAGACGCCGAACGTGACGACGCTCACGGCGATGACCATCCACGCCAGCCCGTGCACGCCGAGCCACGTCCACCGCGGGGCGCCGGCGACGCAGCCGAACTCCCCGATGGCGTAGCAGAGCGCGAGGTGGACGAACCAGGCGATCGGCCCGCCGAGGAAGGCGAAGAGCCCCGCGCGCCGCATCGACGGCGTCGCCACGTGGGTGTCGGGGGCGTGAGCGGGTTGCATCAGGCGGGGCCTCCGAGCAGGTAAGGCGTCGCGTGCGTCACGGCATGGGAGAGCAGCGCGATCGCGATGGCCGTAAATCCGTACAGCTCAGCGATCTCGAGCTTGAGCACCGCCCGCGGGTCCGCCAGCCCCCCCCGCAGCAGGCCGAGCAGCGCCGCGAGCATCACCCCCACCGCGCTGAGCCCGATCAGGATGCCGAAGCCGTTGAGCGCGAAGAAGATCGAGGCGTAGGCGTTCTCCGTGGGCGGGTACGGCGAGGTCCACAGCGACGCCGCCGCCGTGCCGACGTAGACCAGGCTCAGCAGCAGCGCCCCCGCCAGGCCCACCTTCACGCCCGATCCGATGCGGAGGCGCCGGGACCACGCCGCCCACCCCAGCGGCCCCGCCGCGAGCAGCAGCGCCCCGCACGCGATCCCCGGCAGCACGAGCCCCGGCATCGGCAGGTCCCCCTGCGGCCAAACGTCGGAGTACAGCCGCAGGTAGTAGTAGCTGTACACCAGCGCCCCCCACGCCGTCGCGAGCATCGCGAGGAACGCCACCGTCCCCCACCAGGTCGTCGACTGCCGCCCGGTGGGCAGGACCGGCATGCCCAGCGCCGCCTCGAGTTCCGCCGCTTCCTCCGGCGGGATGACCACCTCGCGGCGGGCCCAGAACCAGATCATCCCCGTCGCCACCAGCCCCGCCGCCGCCGCCGTGATGTACGCCTGCGCCAGCACCGCCACCGCCGTTGCGATCAGCGACAGCGCCACGGCCGCGGGTTGCAGCGTCGTCCCCGGCAGCGGCTGCAGCCCCTGCGGACGGCCGTTCATCGCGTCCGTCACCACGTTCGCCCGCCACCCCAGCGGCCGGCCCGCGAGCGTCGCCGCCACCGCGTCGAGCTTCGCGGCATCCGCATCCGGCGCGTCGTTCTTCCACATCGGGTACAGCCCCCGCACCACCGGCGGCCCGTAGAACGAGTAGCTCGGCGGGGGCGACGGGATCGCCCACTCCAGCGTCCCCGCCCCCCACGGGTCGTCCCCCGCCCGCCGGCCGAGCCACGCGCTCCACAGCAGGTTCGCGAACGCCACCGCGAACCCCAGCCCCACGATCCCCGAGCCGACCGTCGCGAGGATGTTGAGCGTGTCGAGGTTCAGCTCCGCCGGGTAGGTGTAGACGCGGCGGGTCATCCCGAAGAAGCCCATGATGTGCATCGGGAAGAAGGTGACGTTGAACCCGATGAACGCGAGCCAGAAGCCGACCTTGCCCCACGGCTCGACGGGGACGCGGCCGGTGATCTTCGGCGCCCAGTAGTAGAGCCCGGCGAAAATGGGGAACACCGCGCCGCCGATGAGCACGTAGTGGAA
>CAZKRE010000137.1:0-9292 GCA_964555075.1 uncultured Phycisphaeraceae bacterium | reverse complement strand
ATGATCTACTTCGACAACGCAGCCACGAGCTTCCCGAAACCGCCCGAGGTGGGCCAGGCGATGGCGCGGTTCCTCGCCGAGGACGCCGCCAATCCCGGCCGGTCCGGCCACAAGATGGCGGTCGCGGCGGAGCGGATGCTCGACGACGTCCGCCTGAAGCTCACGCGCCTCCTGGGCGGCGAGGATCACCACCGGATGATCTTCGCGATGAACGGCACGGACGCGCTCAACATGGCCATCAAGGGCGTGATGAGCGAGATGCTGCGCCAGGACGACAAGCCCCACGTCATCACGACGGTGCTCGAGCACAACAGCGTCTCCCGCCCGCTGCAGGCGATGGCGACGCAGGGGCTCATCGGGCTCACGCGGATCGATTGCAGCGACGACGGGTTCATCGATCCCGATGACATCCGCAAGGCGATCACGCCCCACACCGCGATGATCGTGATGACGCACGCCTCGAACGTGCTGGGCACGATCCAGGACGCGGCGGCGGTGGGGCGGATCGCGCGGGAGCACGACGTGCTCTTCTGCCTCGACGCGGCGCAGACCGCGGGCATCCTCCCCATCTCGATCGCCGAGATGCAGATCGACCTGCTCGCGTTCCCGGGGCACAAGTCGCTGCTCGGGCCGACGGGCATCGGCGGGCTCTACGTCGGCCCGCGGTGCCCCGAGCCGGCGGAGGCGGTCGCCGCCACCCACGAGGCGGGCGACATGAACATCGCCATCACCCGGCAACTGAAGCGCCGCGGGCGGATGAGTCCCTGGCGTGAAGGCGGCACCGGGGGCGACTCCGGCTCGCCGACGCAGCCGACACTCTTCCCGTACTACCTCGAGGGCGGCACGCCCAACACCGTCGGCGTCGCGGGCCTCCAGGCGGCCCTCGACTACATCGCCCGGCACGACATGGCCCAGCGACTCGCCCACGAGCGGGCGATGTGCGCCCGGATCCGCGACCGCTTCGCCGACGACGACCGGTTCACCTGGTACGGCACGCGCGACGTCGATCGCCGCGTGGGCACGGTGTCCATTAATGCCGGCGACATGCCCGCCGACGTGGTGGGCGGCATCCTCGACGACAGCTTCGACATCGCGGTCCGCCCGGGGATGCACTGTGCGCCGTACATCCACCGCCGCCTCGGCACCGACCCGGCCGGCACGGTCCGCATCAGCCCGGGGGACTTCAACACCGACGATCAGCTCGACCAACTGCTCGACGCGCTCGATCAGATCGCGCTGTGACGCTGTTTCGCGGGTGCACCGAGGGCACCCGCCTCCGGATGCGCCGACGTCCAACCGGCGCCCGCGGCGCACCCGCTGAACGCGCCTGGAATCTCCTTGTGACGACGGCCACCTGCTTCTGGTGCTGGCACTGCCTTCGGGTGACCGAGCCGACCCGCTTCTGGAGGGGCGACCTCTTCCGCTGCGCCCGGTGCCAGCGGGGTGCGGCGCGCGTGCCGCTCGACAGCCTCCGGCGGTTCAGCTTCCTGAACCGCGACGGCGCCACGCTCGAGGAGATGCTCCGCCGCTCCCGGGCGGGCGAGTCGCGGCGCACCGGGAGCGACGGCTACTCGACGAGCGACGGGGCCCGGGGCGGGAGCGATCGCGCCCGGTACGAGGAGCGGTGGGGCGGTCGGCAGACGCGGGATGAGCCCCGGCCGCACCGCGGGCGGATGACGCTGGTGGAGGCGGAGCGGCTGTTCGGCGTCGAGCGGGGCGCGGGCGCAACGGCCGTCCGCGTCGCGTTCCGCCGGCTCGCGATGCAGCACCACCCCGACCGGCACCACTCGTCCGAGGGGCGGGCCCGAGCCGAGGCGATGATGGCGCGGATCAACGAGGCGTACCGCTGCCTGTTGGCGCGGTGACGCCGCCGTCTCCGCGATCGAGAGGCAGGACGGTGAACGAGCCCTACTCGGGCAACGGCAGGGGCTGCCCCGGACGCCACGCGAAGAGCGAGCCGTCGAACGGCCATTCCCGCCGCCGCATCATCGCCGCCACCTCGACCGACGTCCGCAGGCACGTCTCCACCAGTTCCGGCGGGTACGACCACCGCGCCGAGTGCTCCTCGAACTCGTCCGCGTCGTGAAGCGTGACGCTGCCGTCCCGCTCGCGCAGCAGCACGTCGAGGTCCAGGTCGCACAGCCGCAGGGACCCGCCTGACCAGTCGGCGGGGGTGGCGATGTTCACGTAGTGCTCGCGCGGCGTCCAGTCGGCGTCCCAGTGCACGCACAGGTTCCACCAGCGGTCGGTCCACGCGAGGCAGAGCATGTGGATCCCCGCGATCCACCGCCCCCGGTAGCTCTCCATCTCGACGCCCGTGCCGCGGAACACCGCGAGCAGCGTGTCGCTGCGGTGGACCACCTGCGTTGGGAAGCGGTAGTGCAGGCCCCCGCCGTGCTTCGTCGAGTCGAACAGCATGTCACCGCCGAACGTGTGCGTCACGACGCGAACGCCTGCTCGGCCGCGGCCACCGCTTTCGCCAGCGCCGCCGCCTTGTTCAAGGTTTCGACGTGCTCCGCGTCCGGGTCGCTGTCGGCGACGATGCCCGCGCCCGCCTGGATGTGGACCCGCCACGGCCCGAGCTCGCCGTTCTCCCCCGGCAGGACCACCATCGTGCGGAGGGCGAGCGCCATGTCCATGTTGCCGCTGAAGTCGACGTAGCCGACGGCGCCCGCGTACGGGCCGCGCTTCGTCGGCTCGAGCCCGTCGATGATCTGCATCGCCCGCACCTTCGGCGCCCCGCTCACCGTGCCCACCGGCAGCGACACCCGCAGCGCGTCCCAGCAGCTCGCCCCCTCCCGCAGCTTCCCCGTCACCGTCGAAGACAGGTGCATCACGTGGCTGTACCGCTCGACCTCGAGGACCGCCGGGATCTCGACGCTTCCCGGGGCGGCGACGCGGCCGACGTCGTTGCGGCCCAGGTCCACGAGCATCACGTGCTCGGCGATGTCCTTCGGGTCCCGCTTCAGCTCGCTCTCGAGCGCCCGGTCTTCCGCCGCATCCTTCCCCCGGCGGCGGGTGCCGGCCAGCGGGCGGTTGGTCACGACCCCGTCCTGCACGCGGACGAGGATCTCGGGGCTCGAGCCCACGAGGATCGCGCCCTCGATCTGCACGTAGAACATGTAGGGCGACGGATTGACGATCCGCAGCGCCCGATAGATATCGAACGGGTCCGCCTCGGTCCGCACCTCGAACCGCTGCGACGGCACGACCTGGAAGCAGTCGCCCGCGGAGATGAGCTCCTGACACGCCAGCACCGCCCGCTGGTAGCCGCCGTCGCCCATGTTGCTGGGCGGGAGCTTCGGCGGGACGCTCTGGAGGTCGATGTCGCCCGTCGGCAGCTCCGCGCCCCCGCCCGCCGTCGCGGGCGTGATCAGCCGGGTGACGATCTCCCGCAGCCGCGCGGCGCCGTGGTCGTACGCGTCGCGGAGCGACGCGTGCTCCTCCGCCCTCACGTGCGTGATGACGAGCACCGTCTTCTGGACGTGGTCGAACGCGACCACGTCGTTGTAGAGGGCCATGTGCAGGTCGGGCAGCTTCCGGTCGTCGGCGGGAGCGCCGCGGAAGCCGAGCTTGTCCGGCTCGAGGTACCGCACGGTGTCGTACCCCGCGCAGCCGACCCACCCGCCGGTGAAGGCGGGCAGTTCGGGCAGCTTCGCGAGCGTCATGCCCTCGGTGATGCGGGCCATCTCCGCGAGCGGGTCGTCGCTGGCGTACCGGCGGTTGTTCGAGCAGTCGCGGTTGTCGAGGTGGCGCACCTCGTCGCGGTAGGCGACCAGTTCCGCGATCGGCTGAGCGCCCAGGAAGGAGTACCGCCCGACGCGATCGCCGCCGACGACGCTCTCGAGCAGGAAGCTCGGTTTCATCCGCGGGTCGGGCCGGACGAGTCGGCGGTACGCGAGCACCGGCGTCAGCGCATCGGCGACGAGCCGGCGGTAGATCGGCAGGAGCGTCCCGCGGGCCGGGTTCTGCCGGGCGAGGGATTCAAACGAGCCGAAGTCGGGTTGCGTGTGCGGCATGGGTGCGATGTCCGATGCTGGGTGTTCGACGGGCGATGTCAGACGGCGCGCGGCGGTGTTTCACCAGCGTCGCCAGCGTCGTTCGACATCCCACATCCCACCTCTCGCATCAACCATGCTTGCCCCGCATCTTCTCGGCGTACTTGCGGACCCAGGTCTCGAAGCTCTTGCCGTGGGCCGCGTCCTTGCCGGTGAAGTTCAGCCGGGCGACCTCATCATATCGCAGGTCGACCCGCTCGCCAGCCGCCGTGACGAGGCGGAACCGGGGCTCGGGTCCGTCGGCCTGGCGATCGAAGACGTAGCCTTCGACGGTCCGGCCGTCGGCGGTGCCAACGGTGATGTCCCCGCGGTAATCGAAGGCGTGTTCGATCGCCGCGGCCCGTTCCTCGGCCGTCGCCACCGGGGCGTCCCAGCCTTCCAAACTCGTAGGGGCCGTTTCCGACATGGCGGAGAGTCTATCATGGGGCCGCCGTCCGCTTGCGGCCTCGCGCCACGGTCCCGCGAGGCCACGAGCCGCGTCGGCGCAGCCCCCGGATCACGCATGAACATCGACAGCTTCTTCCGCCACTACCAGATCGAGCAGAACCCCTTCGACGCGGAGGAGGCCCGGCTCGACCCGATCTTCGACCGCCTCAAGGGGCAGCGGCTCACGCACCCCGACTTCGGCAAGATCATGGGCGCGCCCGACCGCCCGAGCACCGCGATCGTGTTCGGCGAGAAGGGCAGCGGCAAGACCGCGATCCGCCTGCTCATCAGCCGCATCATCCGCGAGCACAACGAGCAGCACGCCGACCGCCGCGTCCTCGTCGTCGATTACGACGACCTCAACCCGGTCTTCGACCGCATCATGTCCCGCAAGCGGCAGCAGGCCGACGCCGTGCTCAAGGAGTTCCGCCTCGAGGAGCACCAGGACTCGATCCTCTCGCGCGGCGTGACGAAGCTGGTCGACGCGCTCCTGGGGCAGACCGCGCCGGGCGACGATGCGGCGCCGCTGCCGGTCGATGCGACGAAGATCGTCCGCAAGCTCTCCCGCCAGACCCGGGCCGACCTCGCCGTCCTCGCCGCCCTCTACGACCAGCCCCGCTCGGGCAGCGTCGTGCAGCGGTTCCACCAGCTCCGCTCCCGGCTCCGCCTCGGCTGGCGGCTGCCGCTGTCGGCGATCCGGCACGCCGCGACCGTCCTCACCGTCCTGGGCGTCGGGCTCCTGCTGGCGTACTTCGTCATCGACTCCGCCGACCAGCCCTGGTGGCTCGTCGTCGCGCTGGGCATCAGCGTGGCGCTGGCGCTGATCGCCTGGGGCTACTGGGCCTTCCGCCACTACGCCACCTGGTCGCTCGCCCGCAAGATCCACAAGGAAACCCCGTCGATCGACCGGAGCGTCGGCGAGCTGCGGCAGATGCTCGGCGAACTCGCCCCCCGCGAGCTGCTCCGCCAGCCGTTCCCGCTCCCCACGCGCGACAAGGGCGCCCGCGACGCGCGGTACCAGCTCACCCGCCGCTTCGTCGACCTGCTCGCCCCCTTCGGGTACACCTCGATGCTCGTCCTCGTCGACCGGATGGACGAGCCGACGCTCATCAGCGGCAACCCCGACAAGATGCGCTCCGCCGTCTGGCCGATGCTCGACAACAAGTTCCTCCAGCAGGAGCGGGTCGGCGTGAAGCTGCTCCTGCCCATCGAGCTGCGGCACCTGCTCAACAAGGAGTCCGCCGAGTTCTTCCAGCAGGCCCGGCTCGACAAGACCAACACCATCGAGCGGCTCACCTGGAGCGGGGCGACGCTCTACGACCTCGCCTCGGCCCGGCTCCGCGCCTGCCGGCCGGAAGAAGCGCCGCCGCTGAGCCTCACCGACCTGTTCGAGGAGGACGTCACCCCCGCGATGCTGATCGACGCGCTGGACCAGATGCACCAGCCGCGGGACGCGTTCAAGTTCCTCTACCAGGTGATCCAGGACCACTGCCGGATGGTCCCGGAGGACGAGGCGCAGTTCCGGATCCCGCGGTTGACGCTCGACGCCGCCCGGCGGTCGCAGTCGCAGCGGGTGCAGGAGCTGTACCGCGGCTTGACGCCCGCCTGAGTCGCCGCGAACATGCTTCATCGCCGGTTTTGGATCCCTCGAGGGCACTCCGTCGATAGCGGTGCGGGATTGGGCGTCTGCCTCATAGACAGGCATCCGGAAGGCGAAATGGTCTCCGGCACGCCGCTTGCATCTCACCCGCACGCTCGCGAGCGCGGAGCATGAAACGTCCGCAGGGTCCAGGGTCTGGCTGACCGGCCATCGCGTGATGGCCGGAACGGACCACAGCTCTGCCTGATTAGGAGTGAATGAATGATTCGCAGCATCCTCGGTGCCAGGCTTGTCGCCGCCGGCGCCCTCGGCGCGGGGCTCGTGGCCCCGGCCACCACGCTGGCCCAGATCGACCCCGCGCCGGTCAACACCGGCGCCGTCACCTGGTCCATCGGCCTCGACGTCGTCAGCGAGTACTGGTTCCGCGGCACCGCCCAGGAAAACCAGGGCCTCATCCTCCAGCCCTACTCCGACGTCACTTTCAGCCTGATCTCGCAGGGCAACGTCACCCTCGACCTCTACGCCGGCACGTGGAACAGCATCCACAGCGAGGTGGACGAGGAGTGGTACGAGGCCGACTTCTTCGGCGGCGCCGTCATCGGCCTCCCCGCCGGGTTCTCGCTCGACATCTCCTACGTCAACTTCTACGGCCCGGCCGCCGGCGGCAGCTACGCCGAGGAGATCGACGTCGCCCTCTCCTGGGACGACAGCCCCTTCTGGGCCGACCGCGGCATCGAAGGCTTCGCCCTCAACCCCTACGTCCTCTTCGCTTACGAGATCGATGCGGGCTCTGACGCCCTCGGCGGCGACGGCGACGAGGGCAGCTACCTCGAGTTCGGCATCAGCCCCAGCTTCAACCTCACCCAGGGCGGCGACTACCCCCTCACCCTGACCGTCCCCATGACCGTCGGCTTCGGCGTCTCCGACTACTACGAAACCGGCATCAACGACGACGGCGATGACTTCGTCTTCGGCTTCTTCGACGTCGGCGCCGTCGTCAGCGTCCCGCTCCCGTTCATCCCCGCCGACTACGGCGCGTGGCACGCCTCCGCGGGCGTCCACTACATCATCCTCGGCGACGAGGCCCAGGACATCAGCGGCCCCGAGGGCTTCAACGTCATCGGCAGCGATCAGGATGACAGCTTTTACGTCACCTTCGGCCTGAGCATGACCTACTGATCACGCCGGCCCGCTCCGGCCCCGGGCGGGCCGCCGGCGGAACGTCCCCCCATCGAGGGCTCGACCCGTCCCGGGTCGGGCCCTTTTTCTTGAGCCCACCCCTCGTCCCCCGGCGTCCCGCGGCCGCCTGTGCAGCCGATCGCGCCGCCTCGCCGATAAGCCCAGTCGATGGCCACCGACGTCCAGACCATCCTCCGCCTCCGCGTCCCCGTCATCGTCGAGATCGGCCGACGCAAGATGAAGCTCGATGATGTCCTCGCGCTCGGCCCGGGGGCCATCGTCGAACTCGAGAAGTCCGCGGATGAGCCGCTGGACGTCCTCGTCCACAACAAGCCCATCGGGCGGGGCAACGCCGTCAAAGTCGGCGAAAACTTCGGCGTCCGCGTCACCCGCATCGGCACCCCGCTCCAGCGCGTCGAAGCCCTGGGCGGCTGAACCCGACCCGGCCGCTCCCGGCTGCGCCACGCCCCCGCCGCGCCCCGGGGCCGCTCCCCCGCGAGCCGCTCCTACACCGCCTTCACCTTGATCTGCATCCCGTCCACCGAGACGACCCGCACCGTCTGCCCGCTTTCGATCATCCCCCCGTGCGCCAGGCACTCCTCCCGCCTGCCTTCGATGACCACCACGCCCACCGGCCTGAGGTTCGTGACCGCCTTGCCCGTCTTGCCCACCAGCGGGTGGTCGTGCGGCCCGACACCGACGACGCCGAGCCCCGCGTCGGCGTGGCCCGCCGCATCGTCATCCTCCCCGGGGTCGGGGTCCCCGAGCGTCAGGGCCCGGATGAACGGCGTGCTGGGCATCACCTTCAGCGCCAGCCCCACCGCAAAGGGGAGCGCAAACAGGACCACGACCACCGCGACGAGCCCGAACGCCGTGTCCTCCCAGAACATCAGCACGATCCCCCCGATCAGCGACAACGCCGACAGCAGCCCGATCAGCCCGCCGGACGGGACGAACATCTCGACGACGAACAGCGCCAGCGCCACCGCCAGGAGCGCCAGGGCCCACGCCAGATAGGCCCCGTCGCCCCCCGCCGAACCGGCCGGCGCGGCCTGCCCCGCCGCCTGGGCCAACATCAGGATAGAACTCGCATCCATCGCCTTATCTTCGCTTCCCGCGGCCGCCGCCGCCACCCGCCCGGGCCGCCCGCGGCGCCGCCGGCGTCAGCCCAGCACCCCCGACTGCCACGCCCGCACCGCCTCGACCGGCCACAGCAGCATCAGCACGTTGAGCGACAGGTTGTCCCGGATCGCGATCAGCATCCCCACCTCGATGACGACGAACAGCACGACCGACGCCTTCCACCCGATCGCCCGCGCCAGGAAGAACCCCGCGACCATGAACAGGATGTCGCCCACCGCGTTGACGATCGAGTCCCCCTCGTACCCGATCGCCGCCGTCGCCGTGCGGTACCGCTCGATCACCATCGGCGAGTTCTCCACCACCTCCCACGCCGTCTCCACCACCACCGCGATCAGCAGCTTCCACGACACCCCCAGCCCCGGCGCCGCCCACCGCAGCACCAGAAACAAGATCACCCCGTGCAGCAGGTGCGAGAAGCTGTACCAGTCGAACACGTGCTGCGAGTTGTGCGCCGTCGCCGGGTCCGCGATGAACACCGCCGGCGTCCGGCAGGCACACCACCACACCCGGCCCATCAGCGCCAGCCACACCACGCCCAGCACCACCACCCCCGCCGACGCCCCCCACGCCGCCACCCTCGCACGCCCGCCAGGCTCCCCCACGCGAGCGGGCGGTTCCGTCTCTGCCGCCACGTCAGCCATCTCCTGCTCCCGAGGCGGCGACGCCCGCGCGGCGCACCGGTCCCCTCATCCCCCATCGGCTGAACCGCCGCGCCCGCCGCAGCGGCCCGCCGAGGCTCCCCGGCCCCCTCCCCGTCCCCGCGACACCGCGCCTCCGCGATGCGGCTTCGCCGCGAAGCCGCTCCCATCTGTGGGGCCGCTTCTCTGAAGCGGCCTCGCGGGGTCCTCCCCGCGACGTTCACCCCAAGGCTCACCCCTTCGCGGCT
>CAZKRE010000136.1:0-9355 GCA_964555075.1 uncultured Phycisphaeraceae bacterium | reverse complement strand
GCATGTCGCCGTGGCCCAGCAGCAGCTCGCCGCCCTTCTGGTCGAGCACGATGCGGGAGTCCATGCCGGAGGCGACCTTCATCGCGACGCGGCAGGGCATGTTGGACTTGATGAGGCCGGTGACGACGTTCGCCTGCGGCCGCTGCGTCGCGAGGATGAGGTGGATCCCGACCGCGCGGGCCTTCTGGGCGATGCGGACGATCGAGCCCTCGACCTCCTTGTTGGTCATCATCAGGTCGGCGAGCTCGTCGATGACGAACACCATGAACGGCAGCTTCTTGGGGATGCGGGCGAACTCGTCGTCGTTTTCGATGCCCAGCCGCTCGCGGAGGCCCTCTTCGCCCAGCTCGTTGTAGCCGCCGATGTCGCGGACGCCCGCCTCGGCGAGCAGCTCGTACCGCTCGTCCATCTTGGTGACGGCCCACTCGAGGATGGCGGCGGCCTTGCTCATCTCGGTGACCACCGGGCACATCAGGTGCGGGATGTCCTTGAACTGCGACATCTCGACCATCTTCGGGTCGACGAGCACGAGCTTGAGCTCGTCGGGCTTCTTCGTGAAGAGGAAGCTCATGATGATCGAGTTCATGCACACGCTCTTGCCCGAGCCGGTGGTGCCGGCGATGAGCATGTGGGGCATGGCGGCGAGGTCCTGGATGAGCGGGGCGCCGCTGGCGTCCTTGCCGAGGAACATCGGCAGCCGCATCTTCGCGACCTCGTCCTTGGCGGCGGTCATCAGCTCCTTGAGGCGGACGCGCTCCTTCTTGATGTTGGGCACCTCGATGCCGACGGTGTCCTTGCCCGCCATGTTGGGCACGATGCGGATGTTCTGCGCCTTGAGCGCGCGGGCGAGGTCGCTGCTGACGGTGCCGAGGCTCGCGACCTTGGTGCCGGGCGCGAGGCGGACCTCGAAGAGCGTGATCACCGGGCCCGAATCGATGCCCACGACGTTGCCGTCGATCTTGTATTGCTGCAGCGCTTCCTCGAGCGCGACGGCCTGTTCGCGGCAGATCTGCTCCTGCTCGGCGGTGAAGTTGCCCTCGGGTTCTTCCAGGAGGTCCAGGCCGGGGAACTGGTAGCCGGAGTAGTCGGCCTCGCGGGGCGCGGCGTCGCGCTGCTGCTGGAGCTTGGGGGCGAAGTTGATCGGCAGCTTCGCCATCTTCTGACGCAGCGTCTCAGGGTCGAACGACTTCTTCCCCGCCGGCGCCGGGATGTCCTCCTCCTCTTCCTCCTCGTCGACCTCGGCTTCGACCTCCGCGTCTTCGTCCTCGTCTTCGTCTTGCCCTTCCTCCTCGACGTCATCGAGGGCGGAGCGGCGGTGCTCTTCCGGGTCGAACGACTCGACGCCCCCGAGGCCGCCGGCGTCCTCGTCGATGCCCTCTTCCTCCTCGTCGTCCGCGGGGCGGCGACGGGGCTTGCGGGCGGGCTTCTCGGCTTTGGCCTTCGCGGCGGGGGTCGCGGCCTCGTCACGGCCGAAGAGCCGCGACGCCAGCCCCCCCACTCCCGCGAACGAGAGCGACGGCAACGGGAGACGGAACGACTTGGGCAGCGCCACGTCGAACATCCGCAGGACCGCCTCGCCGATGAACCGGGGCACCGCGAGGACGACGCGGTCGGCGGTGAGGATCGCGCCGATCCAGAAGGCGACGGCGAGGATGACCATCGTGCCGGGGATGTTGAACCGGCCGATGAGCTGATCGTTGATCAGCATCGCGAGCATCCCCCCCGCCCCCTCGGGGCGATAGGAGAGGGAACCCACGGCCGCGGGCAGGCCCAGGGCGAGGAGGGAACTGGTCGCCACGGTCATCATCGCGATGCCGAAGCTGCGGAGCAGGGCCTGATCGGTGGTCCGGCCGACGATGGCGCGGAGGATGTAGATCGCCATGCCGACGAGGGCGATCCAGACGCCCGGGCCCACGAGGGCGTACCCCTTGTAGGCGATCATCGCGCCGAAGGCGCCGACCCAGTTGTGCGGCGGGTTGTTGTGGGGGTAGACGGCGGGGTTCGGCGGGTCGGCGGGGTCGTAGCTGACCATCGACGCCATCAGCAGCAACCAGGCGCCCGCGAGCACCGCCCAACCGATGTAGGCCATCGTCGGCCTCGGCTCGCCCGCGTCCCCGGTCGTATTCGCCTTCCCCTTCTTCGCCATCTGTAGATCCGTCCGTGAGTTACAACCTGGTCAATGCCGGCGCAAAGCGATCGCGCCGTGTCTGGGGTTCATCGGCACGGCGGGTGCGACGCGCCCAAAAGCGCCGCGGCCGCGACTGGGGGGGCGGGGGCGACGCGGCGCGCGGTCTGATAACTCTCGTGGCGCCCGGGGTAGCATCGAGATCGCCATAAGTCCATGCCTAGAGTTTGGGGTTGACTCATTCTCATGTCAGAAAGAGGGATTTGCTGTGAACACCGCCACCGCCCATCCGGATACGGACGCCACCGCCCACCAAGCCGCCGGCAGTCCGCCTCTCGCGGGAGCACGCGACGCCGCGATCGTGACGATCCGTCCTGGAGCGGTGTTCAAGGTGCTGCTGGGCGCGATCGCGGCGCTGTTCATGCTCGGGATCGTGGCGCCGCTGATTTATCACACGACGCGCAGCGACGGGGTCAAGCACCTCATGCTCCGCTTCGATCCGGGGCAGGAGGGAAACCTGCCGACCTGGTTCGCGAGCACGCTGCTGCTGCTCGCGGCGGGGTCGGTGTTCGCGGTCGCGCTGGTGCGTCGGCACGCGGGGGAACGGCGGCACCTGACGCGGTGGTTCCTGCTCGCGGGGCTGATTTTCGTGGCGGCCGTCGATGAGGCCTCGGGGTTCCACGAGCTGCTGACCCCCGCGACGAAGCGGTTCGTGGAGACGACGGGGTTCCTCGACAACGCCTGGATGATCCCGGTGGCGGGCCTGCTGGTCGTGCTGGGAATCGTCTACCTCCCGTGGCTGATGGCACTGCCGCGGCGGACGGCGGTCCTGGTCGTGCTCGCGGGAGCGATCTTCATCGGCGGCGCGATGGCCTGCGAGGGGGTGGGCTCGGTGGTGCTGGAGCGGCAAGGGCCGGGCGGCCTGCCGTACGCCATGGTCGTCGCGACGGAAGAGGCGTTCGAGAACCTGGGGTCGGCGATGTTCCTGCTGGCGATGCTGGGCCACCTCGCGTGGATGCGGGCGCGGCTGACGGTGGAACTGGCGCCGGCGCGGCGTGCGGGAGCGTAACCCGCTCAACTGTTGGATTGGCATCAGGTTCTGATAATACGTGGAGTTGTGAGGCAAGAGCGGCCCCTGTCGTTGCAACAGTTGGAAAAAGTATGGGCGGAAGGTAAGCTGTCTCGACGTCGCAGCGGGTTTGCGCTACGTGTAGGTCCGGCTTCTTCTCACCAGGAATCCCCGCCGTTGAGGCTCTACCGCGCCATCATCCTCGGGCTGCTCCTGGGTCTTGCCGTTTCGGCGGCGACCTACTTCAACGATTACCAGATCCGGCAGACGATGCTGATCGGGAACCACTTCCCCATCAGCATCTTCGGCGCCGCGGTGATCCTGCTGCTGGTGGTGAACCCGCTCCTGCGGCTGCTTGGGCCGGGCTGGACGCTGCGGGGCGGGGAGATCGCGATCATCGTCGCGGTGGCGCTGGCGGCGTGCGGCTGGCCGGGGTCGGGCTTCTTCCGCGGGTACGACACGATCGTGGGGCTGCCGGCCCACTGGATGAAGACCAAGCCGGGCTGGCAGAGCCAGGAGCTGATGAGTTACGTCCCCGGGGGATCGCCGCGGCTGGCGCCGGGGCACGTGCAGGACTGGCCGGAGACGGTTCGTTGGCTGGCGTCGGGCGAGGGCGAGGCTGGGGGTGCGTCCGAGGCGGGGCCGGTGTGGTCGAGGCTGTCGGAGGCGACGCGATCGATGGTGAGGCGGTCGGCGGCGGGGCTGGAATCGAGCCGGGCGCTGGAGGGGGCGGACGAGGGGCGGCTGCTGCGGGCGATCAACGCGGAGCTGATCGAGCCGATCGGGGACGGGGCGCTGTGGCGTCTGGCGTCGGACGAGCCGGGGGTGGCGGCGGCGCTGGCGGATGCGGACGCCATGCGGGCGCGGGCCCCGCCGGACGCGACCGCGGATTCGCCGGAGATGGCCGGGTTCTATGTGCGCGAGGCGGAGCACGCGGTTCGTCACGCGAACCGGGCGGCGCTGGTGTCGCTGGCGCCGGAGGGGGCGCTGTTGCCGGCGCCGTCGGGCGAGGGCGTGCTGGTGGCGTCGGGGCGGGCTGACCCGTACGTGGTGGACACGCTGCTGCAGGGGCGTGAGACGGACCCGCTGGGGGTGGCGGAGCTGCCCTGGGGCGCGTGGTGGCCGACGCTGCGGCTGTGGTGGACGCTGGCGCTGCTGCTGGGGTTTGCGGCGCTGTGCCTGACGCTGATCGTGCACCCGCAATGGTCGCGGCGGGAGCTGCTGGCGTACCCGGTGGCGCGGTTCGTGGAGGAGGTGAGCGAACGGCAGGAGGGGAAGACGCTGCCGGTGGTGGCGCGGAGCCCGATGTTCTGGGGCGCGCTGGTGGCGATCATGGCGGTGCACTCGCTCAACGGGCTGCACGCGTGGTATCCGACGCTGCCGCACATCAGCATGGAGCTGGACCTGCAGGGGCTCAAGGCGCTGTTCCCGACGGGGTCGCGGGTCCCGGTGACGGACCGGCTGTGGATGCCGCGGGTCTACCCGTCGGTCGTGGCGTTCTCGTTCTTCCTGACGACGGTGGTGAGCTTCAGCCTGGGGATCTCGACGCTGGCGTTCATGCTGCTGGGCACGCTGATGCTGTCGTCGGGGATGGCGGTGGAGGTGCGGCTGGAGGATTCGAACCGGCTCAACCTGCTGCGGTTCGGGGCGTACGTGGGGATGTTCCTCATCATCCTCTACACCGGGCGGCGGTACTACGTGCGGGTGGCGGCGGGGATGGTGGGGCTGCCGCGGGGTGAGGAGACCCCGGGCTACGCGATCTGGGCCGGGCGGGGGCTGGCGCTGACGCTGCTGGGCTCGGTGCTGGTGCTCAAGACGTCGGGGCTGGGCTGGGGGGCGTCGGCGGCGCTGGTGGCGCTGGCGATCCTGATCATGGTGGTGATGACGCGGATCGTGGTGGAGACCGGGGCGTTCTTCATGCAGCCGCACTGGATGCCGTCGGGCGTGCTGGCGGGGCTGTTCGGGTTCGACTACCTCGGCCCGACGTCGTTCATCGTGCTGTCGATCGCGAGCCTGCTGATGGTGGGCGACCCGCGTGAGACGCTGATGCCTTACCTGGCGAACGCGCTGCGGGTGGCGGACCGGGCGGGGAACACCCCGCCGACGCGGATCGCGCCGTGGATGGGGGTGATGATCCTGGCGGGGTTCCTGGTGGCGGGGACGACGACGCTGTACGTGCAGTACCGCTTCGGGCTCAGCCGGGTCGCGGAGTGGACGAAGACGACGCTGCCGACGATGTCGTTCAACCAGCTCGAGCAGTTCGCGGCCGAGGCGGCCGCGACGGGGACGCTGGCGTCGGCGACGGCGGGCGAGGGCGCGTTCGCGCCGGTCGAGGGGGTGTATCCGTGGGCGCTGGCGGGGCTGGTGCTGGTGGTGGCGACGGCGGCGGCGCGGATGCGGCTGGCGTGGTGGCCGATCCACCCGGTCCTGTTCCTGGTGTGGGGGACCTACCCGATCAACCACTTCGCGTTCTCGTTCCTGCTGGGCTGGCTGATGAAGTCGGTCGTCGTGCGGACGATGGGCGTGAAGGGGTATCACACGATCAAGCCGATGGTGATCGGCGTGATCGCGGGCGAGCTGCTCGCGGGTCTGCTGTGGACCGGCATCGGGATGACGTACTTCTTCTGGACGGGCACGCAGCCGGTGGTCTACCCGGTGTTCCCGCAGTGACGCGGGGCGTTCGCGAAGCGGTGGAGCCGGCGGTTTCCGCCCGGTCGGGCCGCGGGTCACGGGGCGTCGCGCCCCCCATGAGAAGGCTTCGGAGACGGCGCACCATGCGTGGATATGTGCGATACTTTCAGGCTCAAATGATTCGGCAGGAGTCTTCACCCGGTTCGTGACCACTCATGCTGACGACGACGTGCGAGCAAGACATCCTGTGGCTCGGCCTGCGTTTCGCCGTCCCCTCGGAGTGGCAGGTGGTGCGGCACAGCCTCACGCCCCGACGGGGGGGGCTGGTGCTCGTGGACCGGTACCGCCAGCGGATGCAGCTCAACTGGACGACGCTGCCGGGCGAGCCGGACCTGGCGCGGATGATCGAGGACTACCGCGCGAAGCAGCTCGAGGCGCAGCCGGAGGCGCAGCTCGAGGATCTGGGCGGGCCGGGGGATTGGGTGGGGGTGACGCGGCGGTTTCGGGGGCCGGATTCCGGGTCGCGGGGCGTTCGGAAGAAGGTTTCCTCAAGTCGAAACGCGAAGCGAGACGCTTCGAACACGGTCTCGGTCACGCGCGCGGTGCGGTACGACGAGTCGAGCGGCCGGGTGCTGGAGGCGATCGTGTCGAGCCCGCCGGAGGAGGACGGGCTGCTCGCGCCGCTGCTGTCGTCGATCGAGGCGGTCGAGCCGATCGACGCGGTGACGCGGCTGCGGTGCTTCGATCTGGACGTCACGACGCCGAGCGATTGGCTGCTGGCGGGCACGCAGATCAAGCCGGCGGACGTGCTGCTGCGGTATCGGCAGGCGGACGCGAAGGGCCGAGAGACGCGGCAGGAGCTGACGGTCCGGCGGATGGGGATGGCGGATACCTGGTGGCACGGGGACGCGGAGCGGTTCATCCGCCGGACGTCGCCGAAGGTCCGGTTCATGATCGACGAGCGGACGTACGGGGGGCGGACGGTGACGCGGGGCGTGGGCGTGGAGCCGGGGCCTCGGGGCAAGCGGATGCTGGGGCTGCTTCGGCGTCGGGAGGACCTGCTGTGGCACGACGCGGTGACGAACGCGGTGTTCCACGTGGTGGTGCTGTCGTGGCCGAAGCGGTCGGTGACGCCGGACCTGTTCGGGATCGAGGACGGATCGGGGTGGCGTGATGGGTAAGCCGCAGCCGCCGCCGATCGACATGGCGAATCTGCTGGGCGCGGTGCCGGTGGCGAACCGCGCGGTGCGGGAGCGTCGCAACGGGGACACGCTGATCCTGTACGTGCCGCTGCGTCAGCGGTGGTGGATGGGCCCGCCGTTCTGCTGGATGCCGGGGGTGAACTTCCGGAAGGAGAAGGGTGTGGCGCTGGACCGGCTGGGGCAGGAGGTTTGGAAGGGGATCAACGGCAGGCGGAGCGTGGAGCAGCTCGTGGAGCGTTTCGCGGAGAAGCACAAGGTGCGGTTCCACGAGGCGCGGATCAGCGTGATGACGTTTCTGCGGATGCTGATGCAGCGGGAGCTGATCGCGGTGGTGGGACCCAAGGGGCAAGGCGCGGAGGCGTCGACGGGTCCAGTGCAGCAGCCTCCCCCTCCCGGCGACGCGGCGCCTCGATCCCTCGACCCCCTGGAGTCACTATGAAACCCATCGAAGCGCGTAATCAGGTGGCTCTGGGGCCGGCGCGGTGCCTGCAACTGGCGCTGACGGGGATGAGCTTTCGCATGTTCCGCGCGGGGATCACGATGGCGATCCTCGCGCTGGCGGTGGCGTTCCTGGTCCACATGCTGGCGTACGGGCTGATCGCGCAGGAGACGCAGACGCAGGCGTGGAACGCGATGGCGACGCCGCGGGCGATGAGCGAGCTGCTCACGCGGCTGGCGCAGCCGGACACGCGGGGGATCATCCTCGACGGGCTGGCGAGCGGGGACGAGGCGCGGCTGGCGGAGTACGAGCGGTGGTCGGGGCTGGAGCCGGAGGCGTTCGCGGCGGCGCGGCGGACGGCGGAGCGGCTGGAGGAGGCGGGCCGCTACCTGACGGACCTGCCGCCCGCGCAGCAGGCGGTGCTGCTGGAGGGGCTCGACCCGCGGCAGCAGTTCGATCGGCTGGTGGGCGAGGAGGCGTTCGAGGCGTTTGCGCGGCGGCTGGATGAGCTGGGGGTGCGCCCGCCGCTGGACGACCTGGAGGCGTTCCGCGAGTTGCTGGTGGAGGATCGGCCGCGGCTGCTGGGTGCGGCGGCGGCGATCCGCGACGGGCACGAGCGGGCGATTGGGCGGGTGCGTCAGGCGTATCCGGGGCGGGAGGCGAGCGTGATCGCGGCGGACCCGCCGGCGGACCTGGCGGCGACGCTGCGGGCCGCGGGGTTCGCGTTTGAGGACGCGCAGGTGGCGGACCTGCGGGAGGTGGCGCGGCGGGGTGCGGAGCTGCAACTCATCGGGCAGAAGGTGCTGGACCCGCAGGTTCGGGCGGGCGTGGCGCGGGAGCTGCGGATCTCGATCGGGGACGTGGGCCTGGACTCGGTGATGCGGGCGATCGACAGCCCGGAGGAGGCGGAGGTGTTCGCCCGGCAACTGCGGCAGGCGGGGGTGGCGGACCTGTCGGGGGAGCGGATCGAGACGCTGGCGGCACGGTACCGGGCGGAGCAGCGGCTGCAGCGGGTCGCGGGCCAGTCGCCGCCGGCGGAGGGGGGCGGGCTGTTCGGGCTGTCGGAGCGGGCGACGTGGCTGATCGTGCTGTCGTTCATGGTGTGCGTGGTCGGCGTGGCGAACGCGATGCTGATGAGCGTGACGGAGCGGTTCACGGAGATCGCGACGATGAAGTGCCTGGGGGCGATGGACCGGTTCGTGATGATGATGTTCGTGTTCGAGGCGATCATTCAGGGGGTGGTCGGGGGGATCATCGGCCTGCTGCTGGGGATCGTGCTCGCGGTGCTGCGGGCGCTGATCGAGTTCGGGACGCTGGCGTTTACGGCGGTGACGGCGACGGGGGAGATCGCGGCGGCGACGCTGCTGTCGCTGGCGGTGGGCATCGCGCTGGCCGCGGTCGCGGCGGTCGGCCCGAGCTGGGTCGCCGCGCGGCTGGCGCCGATGGAGGCGATGCGGGTGGAGTAGGTATCGCGTGAGTGATTGATCGCCTGACTGACTGATTGGAAAGAGCATGAACCAGACGACGACAACCCTGACGGATCAGCCGATCCCGCACTCAGGCAATCAGCCAGCCACGCCATCAACCAACGACAAGGCGGTCATCATCCGCACGCTGTCGCTGGAGAAGAGCTACGGGATGGGGGACGCGACGACGTACGCGCTGCGGGGGGTGGACTCGACGATCTTCCGCGGCGAGTTCATCGCGGTGATGGGGCCGTCGGGGTCGGGCAAGAGCACCTACTTCAACATGATCGGGGCGCTGGATTCGCCGACGAAGGGGCGGATCCTGATCGACGAGGTGGACGTGGCGCAGTTGTCGGCGAATGAGCTGGCGTTCCTGCGCTGCCGGAAGATCGGGTACATCTTCCAGAGCTACAACCTGATCCG
>CAZKRE010000135.1:0-9474 GCA_964555075.1 uncultured Phycisphaeraceae bacterium | reverse complement strand
CACCAGGCGGGCTGCCAGGAGGCGATCTTCCACCGCGACGGCGTGGTGACCGAGGGCAGCGCCAGCAACGTCATCGCCGTCCGCGGAGGCGAGCTGTGGACGCACCCCGCCAACCGGTGGATCCTCTCGGGCACCACCCGCGACATCGTCCTCCGGATCGCCAAGGAGCTTGGTATCGCCGTTCACGAAACGGCGTTGGACGTCCCGGCGCTGCTCGCGGCGGATGAGGTGTTCGTCACCGGGACGACCACCCGCCTCGCCGCGATCACCCACATCGACGGCCAACCCATCGGCAGCACCACGCCCGGCCCCATCACCCGGCGGCTCCACGACGCCTACCTGCGGCGGATTGTCGACGAGTGTCACCTCGCCTGAGCGGCGTCGGCGGCTGTGGCTGGGGACTCGTTTTTTCAGCCCGACTACGCCATTTGGCGTATTGCATGGGCGGAGCGCGGACGTAAGGTGCTCTTTTCGGGTTAGCGATCGCTCGCCTCCGCCCGTGGGCAGGGAGCGATCCCGTCACGAGAGGGGAATCGATGGGACAGCACCGCGCACAGCAGGTTGGACGCCGCCGCCGCCGAGTCGGCCTCCGGACACGCCGCCACCGACGAGCGGGCGCCGCGGCGATGGGGATCAGCTTCGCCGCCATGTCGCTGCTGACCGCCGAGACCGGCTACGGGTACGGCGGCGAAGCACGGCTGGAGACGGAGGCTTGGGCGATCTACGTCGACCAGAGCGGGGTTCTGCAGGACTGGTACGGCGTTGGGGATAACCCGCGGCCGGACCAGCTCAACCTCAACCAGTACTTCTTCCGCGTCGGGGACGGCCCGCTCCGCTCGCTCAACTGGCTCGGCCTGCAGAACACGACGATCAGTGACGTCACCCACAGCGCCATCCTCGACTTCCAAAGCTGGGGCGACCTGCCGCTCTTCAACGCCCAGCTCACGTACCAGGTCCAGGGCCGCAACCGCCTCTACTCGACCGTGACGCAGCGGCTGAGCTTCACCAACCTCAGCCGTGAGCCCTTGGACATCACCGTCTACGGCTACCACGACCTCGACTTGGACAACACGCCAAGCGACGAGGGGGCGAAGCTCCTCCCGGCTGGGGACCTCTACCAGTCGTCCACGACGGGCTCCTCCGTCCGGGTCAACACCTCGGTCGTGCGGGAGAGCCCGTTCGACATCACCGCCGGCCCGGACCGATACCAGATCGGCCAGCTCCCGAACGAAAACAGCCTGTACAACGGCTTCCGCGACGAGTGGATCGGCAACCTCAGCAACGGGGGCGACTTCGACGGCCCGGGCGATGCCGAGTTCGCCTTCCAGTACCAGCTCTCGCTCAGCGGCGTGTACCCCACCTCGGAGGTCATCCGCACCTCCTACCAGGGCGTCTTCACCCGCATCGTCCTGCCCGACCCCCAGGTCGACCCGGACCCCAACGATCAGAGCTTCGTCATCACCGATCCGACGCCCGCGGGCAAGGGCGAGGGGCCGGTGTTCTACGACCCCGACGTGGCGGTCGGCTACGACTACGAACTCACCCCCGGCAGCGGGAACCAGTTCGCCGAGCTCTACCTCCCCACCGGGTACGGCGACAACCTCTACACGCTCATCATCACCGACGAGAGCCACCCGGATTACGGGATGGAGATCGAGGTCCGCGGCTGGGACGACACCGCGATCTCCTTCGACCTGACCTTCATCGACAACGGGACCGAGTACGGCATCGACAGCTTCCGCATCCTCGGCATCGAGACCGACGCGAACGTGGACCCGACCGACCCGTACGGCTTCCCGACCGGGCTCACCTTCCTCAACCACAACCCGATCCAGCTCACGCAGTCGGCAATTTCAGTATTCGTGCCCGAGCCCGGCACGCTCGCGCTGCTCGGGGTCGGGGTGCTTGGTCTCTTCGCCCGGCGGAAGTGACGTCAGGTCGACGGATGCCCAAGGTCTCCCTGGTGATGCCGGTGTTCAACACCCGCCGCTACGTGGGTGAAGCCGTCGCCAGCGTCCTGGCCCAGCGGTACGAGGATTGGGAGCTGCTCGTCTGGGACGACGGGTCCACCGATGGGTCCGCCGAAGCCGCCCGCGATGCGGCACGCGGTGACCCCCGCGTCCGGCTGTTCGGCAGCGCCTCGAACCGCGGCACGACGCACACGCTCAACCGCGCGTTCGCCCAGGCGACGGGCGGCTACCTCGGCGTCGTCGACAGCGACGACCGCCTGCACCCCGATGCGCTGCGGGAGACGGTCCCGCTTCTCGACCGCCGACCGGGCGTCGGGCTCGTCTACACCCGCTACCGCACCATCGACGCGGCGGGGACGGCGGGTCCCATCGGCAGACGCTGCCTGATCCCCTACGACCCCAACCGCCTGCTCATCGACTTCATGGTCTACCACTTCCGCCTCTTCCGGCGGCGGTGGTTCGACCACGTCGGCGGCTTTGACGAACGCTACCGATACGCGCAGGACTACGAGTTCTGCATCCGCATCTCCGAGGTTGCGAAGGTCCACCACCTGCCGCGGGTTCTGTACGACTACCGCGTCCACGACCGGTCGGTCTCCCTGACGCGCCGGCTGGAACAGAGGGAGTGCGCCCGGCTGGCGGTCGACGCGGCCCTGGCGCGGCGGGGGATGGCCGAGCGGTTTCGACTCGAGGTGGGCGACTGCGGCGCGTTCCGCTTGCGGGAGCGGTAGGGGCGCTCGGCTGGGGGCCATGAGCGCCGCAGCACCCGGATGTCACCCGCGGCGGGTCACCTCTCTTGAGCGGCGTGGGCGGCTACGAAAGAAGGGCGTCGCAACCTGCCGGGTGAGGCAGTCGCGACGCCCTTGGATGGAGGAAGACGGCTCGGCCTGGGAACCGCTCACGCGCGGCCGTCGCGCTCGCCACGCCGCAGCAGCAGGGCGCAGCCGCCCGCCAGCATCAGCCCCCACGACGCGGGCTCGGGGACCGAGGAGACCCGGATGTCATCGAGGATCATGCCGGCCTGGCCACCGCCCGTGAAGACCCGGAACTGGCTGAAGTTGTCCGAGTTCATCGCGTAGAACGTGACGGGGACGCTGTTGATCTTTTCTCCGTTGATGAAGAGGTCGAAGGTCTGGGAGACGTAGTCGGCGACGGTGCGGATGTGGAACCAGGCGCCCGCCTGCCACTGGGCGCCGGTGGAGAGCCAGCCGCCGCCGCCGTCGGGATGGGCCGCCGTGTACACGTCGAAGGAGCCGGACGCGCTCATGGCGTCGTATCCCAGGCGGACCGCGACGGCGCGGCGCCCCTCGTGGTCCTCCATGGTGACGAAGCTGTTGCCGAGGCCGGCCCCGATCGTTGAACCCTGGCTCCCGGGCGTCAGCGGGCGCGTCCAGTAGTCGAGCGCCACGACGTCCTTGTCCGCCAGGCCCGGGACCGGCCGGATGTTGGTTTGGCCGCCGGTGGCGAGCAGGGCCTGGTTGCCGCTGCGAACGGTCTGGCCTGCCGTCAGCCCCGCGGCCGAGAGTTCGGCGGCGAGCTGCCCCGCGGTCGCGATGCGGGCCGTGGCCGGGCCGTTCCACCCGTCCTGCCCCGTGACCAGGCCGCCGGGCACATACTCCGGCTGCTCGAAGCCCGTGATGTAGCCCGCCGCGGCGTCGGTCGCGGTTCCGGCAGCCGTGATGAGAGAAGCGGCAAGGAAGAGGCCGCGGTGGTCGTGCAAACGCATGTCGTACTCCTGTTCAAGCAAACTCACAGAACGTCCAAGAGGCCGGGCGCACGCGCGCCCGCCATCGGTACGCGGTTCAAGGGGAGAGCCGGGGCTCGGCCGGCTCGCGGGGGGTTGCCTGGGTGCGATCGGCGGCCGGGGGCCCGACGGTTCCAAGCTCCCGCAGCAGGGCCGCCAGCGCGTCGCGCCCGTTGGCTCCCTCGGGGTCGTCGCCGATCACCTCCACGCCCGCGCGGCCGAGCAGGTGCTCCTGCATCACGTGCGCCGCGCCCGCCACCCGGTAGACCTCGTCGTCGGAGAGGGCGGACCCGTCGCGGAGCGTGATCCCGTCCGGGGCGACCCGCACGCCCGACACGTGCAGCGGCTGCTCGCCGGGCGTCGCGGCGGCGGCGGCGAGCATGGGCCGCACGTGCCGGCCGGGGGCTCGGAGGCTGACGATGTGCTGCCGCGTGTAGGACCCGAGCAGGGCGTAAAGGTCCTTCATCGTGATCGGCCCGGGTTGCAGCGTCACCGGCTTGAACTGGCTCGACGCGTACACCGCCACGTCCGCACCCGCATGGGCCCGCACGGCATCGGCAAGGAGGTTGCCCAGCGGCGTCTCACGCTCCCGCGCCCCCGCACCGGGGATCGGGGATTCAACCTGCGCCAACACCTCCTCCAGGTACGCCCGGGTCCTCGCCCCGTAGGGGGCGTAGGCGGCGGCGACGGCCGGGTGGTCCGGCGTGGATGCGCCCGGCCGATGGAGGACCCGTTTGGGGTAGCTGACGGCCGCGCCCCCCACCCGCGGCGCGGGGACGCCGTCGTGCCCCCACCAGCGGCCGTCGCGCCCGTTGACGCTGGCGATCCGGTACCCGCCCGCCGGCCGGGGTTCGAGCAGCAGGTCGGCCCGGCCCAGTGCCGCGGCGTGGGCCCCGCACTGCATGACGAGCGTCCCGTTCACCCACACCTGCTCTTCGAGCCGGCTGTGGCTGTGGCCGCCGAGGATCACGTCGATGCCCGGCACCTCGGCCGCGAGTTGGCGGTCGCCGCGGACGCCCAGGTGCGTCAGCGCGATGACGACGTCGACCCGCTCCTCCTGCCGAAGCACCTCCACGTAGCGGCGGACCGCCTCGACCGGGTCGGTGACCCGGTAGCCGCCCATCCCGCGCGGGTACTGGAAGTCCATCGTCCCGGGCGTCGTCGCGCCCACGATCCCCACGCGGGCGCCGCCGAACACCTTGACCGTGTAGGGCCGGGCGACCGGCCAGGCCTCACCGGTCCGGGCGTGCGACAGGTTCGCGGTCAGGACGTCGAACCCGGCGGCCGCGAGCACGCGCTGAGCGACCCGGTCGCCGTGGTCGAACTCGTGGTTACCCACCACCATCGCGTCGAACCGCATCGCGTTCATCGCGGCGATGACGCCCTCGCCACCGGTGAGGATGGTTTCCGGCTGGCCGCTGATCGTGTCCCCGCCGTCGGTCAAGAGCACGTGGGGCATCTCGGCGCGAACCTCCTCGACCATCGTCGCCAGCCGGGCGAGCCCCGCGGCCTGATCCTCCACCTGGACGCGGCCGTGGACGTCGTTGACGTGCAGCAGCGTCAGGACCAGGGGCCCGGCGTCGGCCAGCCCCCGCGCGGCGGGGAGCGCGAGCACGAGGGCGAGCGTGAGGGCGTGAATGCGTCTGAACATGGGGCACTCCTTCGGTTCGGGTCTGCCGGGCTTCGCTCTGAGGAACATCAGAACGGGTTGACCGGGGCCGAGCGGGCGTTCGTGTTCGGCGTCCACATGCGGTAGTCGAGCTTGCCGGGGTAGAACCCGGTCGACGGCATGGAGCGGGCGTGGCCGTCGAAGAACTGGGCGTTCGCCGACTTGTTCGGGTGGGGGTACCGCATGTAGAGCGGCACCGTGCCGGTCTGGTGGCGCTGATCGCCGTAGAGGTCCCAGCCCTGGGCGGGGTCGAGCGTCGAGCGCTTGAAGTTGGGTTCGCGGATGGCGAAGTAGTTCGCCTCGGTCATCTGCAGCTTCTCGGACGGGCTGACGATCTCGCTGTCACGCCAGACGAACCAGTGGCTCGAGGGCGGGCCCCAGGCGAGGTTCTTGCCGCCCGCGGCGCCGGTCTCCCACTGAAGGGCGTTGAGGGCGTAGGCGTCGCGGATGTCGTGGTCGAACCCGATGGCCGCGGTCGCGTCCGGGCAGATGATCTTCCAGTCCTTGTACCAGGCGCCGACCTTGTTCTCATCGGCGGGGCGTCCGGGGACCCCGAGCGACGTACGGACGGACGGGATGTTCCAGAACGTCAGGTAGTCGTGGCCGTGGCCGGGCTTGTAGTTGGGGTTGTCGCCGTGGCGGCTCTTGATGGGGATGTGCCAGCCGCTGTTCTCCGCCCCGTAGACGCCGTCGGCGATGCCGAACTGCTTCATCACGCTCAGGCACTGGACGCTGCGGGCGAGCCCGCGGGCCGAGCCGAGCGAGGGAAGCAGGATCGAGATCAGAAGGGCGATGATCGACACCACCACCAGCAGCTCGATCAGCGTGAATCCGCGGGGTGTCCGCTCCGGGGGGCGCTGCGACGTACGACGTTGGGTCAACATGTTCGGGCTCCTGTGAGGCTTTGCCGGTGTGGTCCACACGCGGGCACGGGTTCAGCGGTGCGTCAGCGTCGTCCGCCATCCGGCGCCGCGAGGCACGGTCCAAAAGGGAGGGGGGCGCTGGTCTCCGCCGTGCCCCGCCTGCCGAAGGACGAGCACGCAGGATGGCGAGCGAATGCTCGCGGGCGGTTACGACGCTGTTAGAGATCCGTTTTTTGAGTGGGTTTCCGCCGGGCTCGTGGCCGCCGACTGCCGCGCGTCCCGGTTGCGGGGCCGGTCGAGGCGCACGTCTCAGTGGCGCGACGCCGCGGCACACGAAGCGGCGGTGGGGGTGGTAAAGTGTGGCCCCATCCGCGGACGCGGGTTGTGGAACGAGATTCAGGCCAGTTTTTCAGGTAAGGCGCCCGATGGACATGCCCGCCAGCACGCACGGTTCGGACGAGTTCGTGACCGCAGACCGTTACGCCCGCTACCTCGAGCCGACCACCCCGCGCCGGTTCGCGTTCCGGGCGGTGGACGCGGTCGGCCTCCGGCACTGGCAGCAGGCGTTCCGGGCCGCCCTGGCGGAGGCGGTCGGGCTGCCCCGCATCGCGCAGCGCTGCCCCGACGCCCCGGTTGCCCGCAAGCGGGGCGAGACGGAGTTGGCGGACCACGTCCGGGAGGATTGGGAACTGATCCCCGAGCCGGGCTTCCGCGTGCCGTTCTTCCTGCTGCGGCCGACGGGCGTGACGGGCAAGCGGCCGCTCGTGCTGACGCCGCACGGCCACGGGCCCCGGTCCCGGTTCACCTACGCGGGCGTGCTGGAGGACGACGCGCAGCGGGAGAGCGTGCTCTCGGGCGAGCGGGACATCGCGCTCCAGGCGGTGCGGGAGGGCTACGTCGTGATCGCCCCCGAGGCCCGGGCGTTCGACGAGGGGCGGGCGCAGGCCGACATCGACGCCGACCGGCACTCCTCCTGCGAGATGTGGCAGATGCGGGCGCTGATGTTCGGTCGGACGCTCATCGGCGAGCGGGTGTGGGACCTGATGCGGCTGATCGACTACGCCGCCACCCGGCCCGAGATCGACACGTCGAGGGTCGCGGTCACGGGGAACTCGGGCGGCGGCACGACCTCCCTGTTCGCCGCCGCGCTCGACGAGCGGATCAGCGCGGCCGTGCCCGGGTCCTACTTCTGCACGTTCCTCGGCTCGATCGGCTCGATCCGCCACTGCACGTGCAACTACGTGCCGGGCATCATGGAACTCGCCGAGATGGCCGACGTGGCGGGCCTGATCGCGCCGCGGCCGCTGCTGATCGTCAACGGCGAGCAGGACCCGATCTTCCCGGCCGACGCGACCCGTGCCGCCTTCGACGCGACCCGCCAGATCTACGCGGCGGCGGGGGCGCCGGACGCGTGCCAGCTCTACTTCGGCGACGGCGGGCACCGGTACTACAAGGCGCCCGTCTGGCCGTTCGTCGCCAAGGCCCTGGCCTGACGCCCGGCACCCATCCCGAGCCCCCGAACCCCTTAAACCCCCTTAAACCCCCGGAACCCCCGGAACCCCCGCGGCACGGGTGGAGACGCGGCGCGTGAGCGACCCCCTCATTTTCGCCCTGATCGTGAGCGTCGGGATGCTCGTCCAGTCCTTCACCGGCTTCGCCGGGTCGCTGCTGTCGCTGCCGCTCTTCGTGATCTACCTCAACGTGCGGGAGGCGGTCCCGGCGTTCGCCCTCCTGCAGGTGCTCCTGAACCTGATCCTCATCGCCGAGGCCCACCGCCACGTCCAGTGGCGGCTGGTCGGCTGGCTCCTCGTCGGCGGCTTGGCGGGGGTCCCCATCGGCGCCTACGGCCTCGCGACGCTGCCCACCGGCTGGATCGGCCTCGCCGTCAGCATCCTCACCCTCGGCTTCGGCATCCTCTTCCTCATCAACTTCAACATCCGCATCCGCCCCACGCTGCCGAACCAGGTCATCACCGGCTTCCTCAGCGGGTTGCTCGGCGGCATGATCTCCACCTCCGGGCCCCCCGTCACGATCTACGCCGTCGCCCAGCGGTGGGACAAGAACATCTTCCGCAGCACCCTGCTGGCGTTCTTCTTCGCCCTCAACGTCGTCGGAGCGGCCAGCTACTTCTGGATCGGCCTGATCACCGAGCCCGTCATCAACTCCTTCCTGGTCGCGGTGCTCCCGGGGTCGCTCGCGACGGTGGCGGGCCTCGCGCTCCACCGCCTGGTCAGCCCGGGCCTCTTCCGGGTGGTCGTCATCGTTCTGCTGATCCTCATGGGCCTGCTGGGGCTGGTCCGGCACGTCGTCTGACCGCTGGACCCGTGCCACCGCCCGCCCGGGGGGCCGCAAAAGCAGATTGGGGCCAAGGTGGAGTGGACAACCGCCGGAAAACGGTCAAACTGAAGGGGTCGGGGGGAGCATGTTCGCGGAGGAGAGGAGCAGGTATGCCCGGAGTCATGTCGGACGAGTCGCGGCGATCGGACCACTCACGGCCCCGGATCGCGGGCGCGGCGGTGACGGCAGCGGCCGTGGCCTGCGCGACCGCCGGGCTCGCCAACCCGTCGGACGCGGCGATCGCCTACGGCGACTTTGCCGGCACGACGGTCGATTACATCAACGTCACCGAGGACGACCAGAACCTGTTCGGCGCCCCCATCGTCACGGGCGACACCATCACCTTCAGCCCGGTGGGCTTCGAGGTGGCGTCGAGCGGCGCGGCGCCGCCGCGGCTCGTGAGCGCCGATATCACGATGGTCATCGACGCCCGGCCCGGGTACTCGATCAGCGGGTTCAGGATCTCCGAGGCCGGGGCCTTCAGCCTCCTGGGCTTCGGCACCGGCGCGACCGCCGTCATGGCGGGCTTCAACGTCGACATCAACGTGCTCGAAGTGGACGGCGTCGCCGTCCCCGGCGGCATCCTGTTGGCGCAGAGCAGCCTCTCCGCCGACTTCAACTTCGCCGACGAGGGCCTGGTCGTCGGCAAGCCCTGGCAGCAGGAGCACACGATCGACGTCGCCGCCCTGGCGCTGAGCGCGGGCATCACCGGTGAGGTGACCCTGCTCTCGCTGACGATCCAGAACAACCTGGCCGCTCAGAGCGAGGGGAACACGACCGCCTTCATCGACAAGAAGGCGCTCAACGGCCTGTCGATCACGCTGCCCGAGCCCTCGAGCATGGGCCTGCTCGCCCTGGGCGGCCTGCTGATGCTCCGCCGCCGCGGCTGAC
>CAZKRE010000134.1:0-9542 GCA_964555075.1 uncultured Phycisphaeraceae bacterium | reverse complement strand
CGGCCTCACACGTGCGCGAGCTTGTTCAGCCCGTTGTAGGCCGCCACCTTGTACGCCTCGGCGAGGGTCGGGAAGTTGAACACGTTGTTGATGAAGTACTCCGCCTTGCCGCCGTGCGCCATCACCGCCTGGCCGATGTGGATCAGCTCCGTGGCGCCGGTCCCGATCGCGTGGATGCCCAGGATCTCGTGCGTGTCCGGGTGGATGAGCATCTTGAGCATCCCGGTGTCGTCGCCGAGCAGTTGCCCGCGGGCGATCTCCTTGTAGGTCGCGACCCCCGCTTCGTAGGGGATGCCCTCCTTTGTGAGCTGGTCCTCGGTCTTGCCGACCATCGAGATCTCAGGGACGGCGTAGATGCCGTAGGGGAACACCGAGTTCATCCCGTCGACGGGGCAGCCCAGCGCGTGGCAGATGGCGCGTCGGCCCTGTTCCATGCTGGTGGAGGCCAGCGCGGGGAACCCGATCACGTCGCCCGCCGCGTAGATGTGCTCCACGGGCGTCCCGTCGGCCCGCAGGCACTGGTAGTGCTCGTTGACCTTCAGCCGTTCGCGGTCGTCGAACGCGATGCCGACGTTCTCCAACTGCAGCTTCCCGCACACGCCCTGGCGGCCGACGGCGTAGAGCAGCGTCTGGGCCTTGAGCGTCTTGCCGCTTTCCAGTTGCGCCTGCACGAGCGGGCCGGTCCCGTTCTCCGGCGGGACTTCGCCGATGGACACGACCTTCTCGCCCAGCCGCAGCGTGATGCCGGCCTGCCGCATGAAGTACTGGAACGCCTCGGCGATCTCCTGGTCGAGGAACCCCAGCACCTGATTGCGGCCCTCGAGCAGCGTCACGCGGACGCCCAGCGTCGCCATGATGCAGGCGTACTCGACGCCGATCACGCCGCCGCCGACGACGATCATGCTCCGGGGCAGGTCGCCCATGCGGAGCAACTGGTCGGAGCAGAGGATGGTGGTGTCGTTGAAGGGGATCGTGCCGGGCCTCGCGGGCCGGGTGCCGACGCCGAGGAGGAACTTGTCCCCGGTGATCATCTCGGCCTCCTCGCCATGAGTCACCTGGAGGAGGTTCGGACCCTCGAAGTGGGCCTCGCCCCAGATCAGTTCAACGCCGTTGCGGTCGAACTGGTCCCGGAGGACGGCCCACTCGTGACGGATGACCTGCTGGGAGATGGCGACGAGGTCGGTGACGGTGATCCGCTTCTTGATCCGGCTGCTCTCGCCGAAGAGCCCGCGGCGGCCGGCGCCGGTCAGGTGCAGCGCGGCCTCGCGCAGAGCCTTGGAGGGGATCGTGCCGGTGTTCACCTGCACGCCGCCCAGCACGGGGCTCCGCTCGATGATACAGACCCGCTTGCCGAGCTTGGCGGCCTGGATCGCCGCCTTCTGGCCCGCCGGTCCCGTGCCGATCACCACCACGTCAAAATGTTTCATGTCACCTGCCTCCACCCGTCGGCCACGTCCCCGCGGCGGGAGCGCACGCGGGCACTCTCTCGCATCGGCAGGGCCGGGCGACGAGGTTAGGCCTCACCGGCGCAATCAACGGAATATCCGGCACGTCCGCCCCGGGCGGGCGGTCATCCGGCGTCGAGGGGGTTGACAGGGTCCGGGTCCAGCAGGGCAAGCCGACGCCTCAGGCGGGCACGGTACGCCGGGACGAGCGGGACCCGGCGGGGGGCGTAGGCGAGCATCGCGTCGGCGATCCAGAGCCCCTCACGCCCCAGCATCGTCCGTGGCGCCAGGTGCAGCGCCGCGGCGGCGGCCAACCCGCCGGCCAGCAGCCCCGCCGCCAGCACGACGACCGGCGACCAGCCGTAGCCACGGAGGCCCCAGGTGGCTGCGGCGGCCGCGGCCACGGTCGGCAGCGAGAGCAGCACCGCCGGCCCATGGGCCGACAACGTGTCCCGCCACGTCATGCCAGGCAGGATCGAGACGCCCAGTTGGGCCATCACGAGGGAGTGGACGAAGAGGGCGAACGTGACGCCCGCCGCGGCACCGCTGACGCCCCACCCCGTGCCGCCGACGTACGCCCCCACGACCACCAGCGCCGCGTACGCCGCCTGGCGGGGAGGCAGCGCATAGACGCGGCCGGTCGCCTTCGCGAGCGCCGTCGACACCTTGTAGCTCACCCGAAACACCATCCCCACCGCGAGTAACTGGAACGGGGCCACGGCCCCCTCCCAACCCCGCCCCAGCAGCACGCGAACGATCTCCGGCGCCAGCACCATGCTCACCAGGCTCGTCGGCAGGAGCGTCAGGGCGACCAGCGAGAGCCCGCGGGTATAGCCGAGCTTCAGCTTGTCGGGGTTGGCCTGCTGGAGCGACATCGCGGAGAACATCACCTTGTCGAGGACCCCCCCGAACGCCTTGACCGACATCGCCATCAGGCCGTACGCCCGGCCATAAAGCCCAAGCGCGGCCTCGCCGAGGAATCGCCCGATGATCACGCGGTCGCCTTCGAGCGCCATGAAGTTGAGGAAGTCGCTCATCGAAGCGCCGACGCCGAAACCGAGCAGGTCGCGGAGCGCCCGGCCGTCCCAGCGGATGCCGAGCGCGTGACGTGAGGCGAGGAGGATCATCGAGCTCCGCAGGACGCGTTGCGCGAGGACGCCGAGCACGAGCGACCAGGCGCCGAATCCCGCGGCCGCCGCCGCGATCGCGACGCCGCCGTAGCCGACGGCGAAGGTGATCACGTTGATGGCGGAGAGGCGCTTGTAACGGAGGTGCTTCTGCAGCAGCCCCTCGGCGACGACCGCCACGCCGGTGAGGGGGAACCCCAGCGCCAGCACGCGGAGCGCGTCGGCCAGCGCAGGCTGACGGAACCACAGCGCGATCCATGGCGCCAGCACCACCACCGCCACGCCGCTGAGCGAGCCAAAGAGCAGGGAGAAGGTGAAGCCGCTGCGGATGTGCGGATCGGTGAGGTCGCGCCGCTGGACGATCGCCGGGCCCACGCCGATGTGCGAGAAGAGGTCGGTGAAGAGCACGACGACCAGCGCCGCCTCGATCAGCCCGAACTCACTCGGCCCGAGCAGCCGTGCCAGCGTCGCCAGCACCGCGAGGTTCAGCACGCTCGCGGCGCCGGTGCCGGAGAGCATCCAGAACAGGCTCGCGATCGTGCGGTGCTGGACGGAGGTTCGGGAAGGGGAGGGTTCGGTCGGCGTCACCGCCACCATTGTCGGCGATCCAGACCCTCCGACTCAACCGGCTTGCATTCGCCTGGGAGGGTGATATAATAAGACCATCAAATCCGAATAGGCCTCCACGGTGGGGCCGGTTGCACGCAGTCCTCCCTTTCTCCAACCCCAGCAGCGTGCAGTCGGCCCGCCTTTTTTAGGCCAGCCTCGGCCGCGCTCAGCCCCGGCGCAGAGAAAGAGCCGACGGTCCGCCGCCGGCTCTTTCAGGGGTGGTCAAGCGCTTCGCGCCGGTCAGCCGCGGGCCTTCTTGAAGTTCTCCGCAACCTGGGACCAGTTGACGACGTCCCAGAAGGCCTTGATGTAGTCGGCACGGGCCGGGCCGTACTTCTTGTAGTAGGCGTGCTCCCAGACGTCGAGGCCCAGGATCGGAGTGTGGCCGGCACCCTGGCCACCGAACTCCTTAGGCATGAAGGTGGTGTCCTGATTGGCGGTGGAGACGATGTGGAGCTTCTTCTCGGGGGTGACGCACAACCAGGCCCAGCCGGAGCCGAACCGCTTCACGCCCGCGTCCGCGAACTGGGACTTGAAGTCCTCGAAGCTGCCGCAGGCCTGTTTGATGGCGTCGGCCAGCTCGCCGGACGGCTCACCGCCGCCGCCCTGACCCTTGGGGGCGAGGATGGTCCAGAAGAGGTTGTGGTTGAAGTAGCCGCCGCCGTTGTTGCGGACGGGGGTCTGCTTGTCCGCGGGGAGCTGGCCCAGGTTCCGCAGCACCTCCTCGATGGGTTTGCTGGCCCACTCGGTGCCTTCCAGTGCCGCGTTGAGGTTGTTGGTGTAGGTCGCGTGGTGTTTGTCGTGGTGGAGTTCCATCGTCTGGGCGTCGATGGACGGCTCCAGCGCGTCCTTGGCGTAGGGCAGGGCGGGAAGTTCAAAAGCCATGTTCTCTCCTCAAGGCTTGCGGACGGAGGCGTGCCATCGGAGCAGCCCGACAGCCGGTTGAGGGTATTCCGGGTGGAGCCGCCTCGTCAACCACCGCTGATTTCGGGCAGGGAGCGTTTTCCAGTCCGGAAGGCGGTCATGCCGGCCGACGATGAGGGCTGAACGACGCCCGGTGGGGCGGAAAGCCTTCAGGAGAATCCCCGGTGGTCTTTCCGAGCCGGCCGGGGGGCCTTTGCTATTGACGTTTCGCCCGGTTGCGACGACTTTGGAACTGTTCCAAGTTTGGGAACAAAAACGGGCTCTCGGCAGTTCTATCAGGGTATCAGGATACCGCCCGCCGCTGCCGACCGCCGACCCCGGAGCCGATCGCTGACCCGGACCGTCGGTCCCGAACCGTGCGGGAGAAAAGGATGACCCACATGACCGGACTCACACACGCCTACTCGCCGCTGGACCAGGCTCGTCGCCACCAGCGGGTCTCTCTCGGCAGGTCGCGTCGCCAGCTCCCGCTGGCGGATCAGGCGGTCCTCAAGCGAATCCTCGAGGCCGAGAAGTACGACTACATCCACAGCGACCTCTTCGACATGCCCCACGCCAAGGCGGAGAAGGAGATCTTCACCGAGGCGCCGCCGATCCCCAAGCCGGATACCTCCTGGTATCACCCGGTGATGGACAACTTCCACGACTCCTCGTCGGGTCCGCGGAACGTGGGGACGGTGCTGCTGACGGCGAAGGAGGAGAAGTACCTCTTCCTCCAGTACAACTACATCCGCTTCCGCGCCAGCCGCCTCCGCGACGAGATCAAGGACCAGCCTCGGATCGACCCGGCAAAGGCCCGGGAGCTGCTCGACTGGCACAAGAAGGCGGAGCAGTACCGGGAGCAGATCGCCAACACCAACCTCGCGCTCGTGCTGGCGATGGCCAAGCGCAGCCGCATGAGCGAGGTCGACTTCGCCGACCTCGTCAGCGAGGGGAACATGGCGTTGCTCCGCGCGGTGGACAAGTTCGACGTCGGACGCGGGTTCAAGTTCAGCACCTACGCGTGCCGCGCGATCCTCAAGGCGTTCTCGCGGCAGGGCGTGAAGCTCTCCAAGCACCGCCAGATGTTCCCGACGGACTTCGACCCCAAGCTCGAGAAGTCCAACCACATGGAAACGAAGCGGGCCACCCATGAGGATGAATGCGTCGATGAGGTCCGCCGCATCCTCACGACGAACAAGGCGGAACTCTCCGAGATCGAGCAGGAGGTGATCGAGCACCGGTTCGCGATCGGCAAGCCGCTGCGGGCCGACGGCAGCGAGCCGGCGCCGCTCACGCTCGAACAGGTGGGCAAGATCATCGGCGTGACCAAGGAGCGCGTCCGCCAGATCCAGAACAAGGCACTCGAGAAGATCAAGATCTCGCTGGAAGATGACTTCCTCGGCTGATGCGGATCCCCGGCCGCGTCCGGAAGCCGCTTCCGTACGTCCCGGGCGCCCCAGCCGAACACGATGCGGATCCTCCTGCAGGGCCGGCGGACATCGAGTCCCCCGGCCCTGTTTGTTCCCCACTTGCCGGCGACGCCACGGCATGGGAGGCTCAAGTGAACCGCCCGGCCTGATCGACCGTATCGATGGCAGCGGGGCGAACCCGCTTGAACCAACCATTGGGCGTCCGCCAGCCACGCCCGATGCGACGCCGCGAGTCCTACGACTCGCGGCGTTTTTTTCGTCAGGGCCTTGTCCGCTGCCTCCGATCGCCGCTCGTTACGATCGGGCAGTGGTTCTGACGCCCCGCGGGGGAGGGCGGGTGCAGGAGGCGATCGGTGACGGTCCCCGAGTCGGCCAGTAGGGAGGTGGGAATCGCCGCGGGGCCGAGGCTCCGCCGGGAGCTGGGCGTGTTCGGAGCGACGATGATGGGCCTCGGGGCGATCCTGGGGACGGGGGTGTTCGTCAGCCTGGGCATCGCCGCGGGTGTGGCGGGGCCGGCGGTGCTGGTGGCGATCGGGCTGGCCGCGGGGCTCGCGACGTGCAACGCCCTCAGCAGCGCCCAGCTCGCCGCGAGCCACCCCGTATCGGGCGGGACCTACGAGTACGGCTATCGGTACCTCCGGCCCTGGCTGGGCTTCTCCGCCGGGTGGATGTTCCTGTGCGCCAAGAGCGCCTCGGCGGCAACGGCGGCGCTCGGCTTTGCGGGCTACCTCCTGAACACGCTGGGAATGGGGCAGGATGGCTGGGGGCTTACGCTCCTCGCCGCGGGAACCGTCGTGGCCGTAACCGCGCTCGTGCTCACGGGGATGCGGCGGTCGAACCGGGCGAATATCGCCATCGTCGGCGTGACGGTTGCGAGCCTGCTGCTGTTCGTGCTGGCGGGGCTGCCGCTGGCGCTGCGGGCCGGGGGCAACCACCTGACGACGTGGGAGGGCACGGCCGCGGCGGAGTCATTCTGGCCCGCGTTGGCGCAGGCGACGGCGCTCATGTTCGTGGCCTACACCGGCTACGGTCGAATCGCGACGCTGAGCGAGGAGGTGCGCAACCCGCAGCGGACGATCCCGCGGGCGATCATCACGACGCTTGCGGTCTCGGCGACGCTGTACCTCGCGGTGGGGGCGGTCGCGATCGCGGCGGTGGGCGCGGGTGCGCTGGGCGACATCACGCGAACGGAGGCGGCCCCGCTGGAGATCGCGGCGGGGGCGTTCGACGTGCCGCAGGTGCGGTACGCCGTGGCGGTCGGTGCGATGACCGCGATGCTGGGCGTGCTGCTCAACCTGATCCTGGGCCTGTCTCGGGTGCTGCTGGCGATGGGCCGCCGCGGCGACATGCCGGTTGCAACGGCGCGGCTCGATCGCGCACAGGTGACGCCTTACGCGGCGGTGATCGTCGTGGGCCTGATCGTGCTGGGTCTATCCCTGATCGGCAGCGTCAAGCTGACCTGGTCCTTTGCCGCGTTCACCGTGCTGATCTATTACGCGATCACCAACGCCGCGGCGCTGGCGCTGCCGCCCGGACGCCGCCTGTATCCCCGGTGGATCGCGTGGGTCGGGCTCGTGGCGTGCGTCTTCCTGTCCCTGTGGGTGGAGGTCCGGGTCGCGCTGGTGGGCCTCGGGGTGCTCGGGATCGGCCTCGTGTGGTTCGGCATCGCCCGGCGGTTGCGGCGCGCCGCCTAAACCGCCCCGAAACGTCCGCCGCACCCGTGGGTCGCCACGCTTTGCCGGCGGCGGCATCGAGGGGCGGCCGCCAGGCCGGGGCGCTATGCTCACGGGCAGCCGGGGCACGCCGGTCCACGAGGAGACACCGATGAAGATCACGATCATCTACTACAGCATGTACGGGCACACTTACGCACTCGCGCAGGCCATCGCGGAGGGGGCAAGATCGGTGGAGGGTGCCGATGTGCAGCTCCGCCGGGTTGCCGAGCTCCCCGATGTGCAGCAGCAGATCGACGCCTCCACCCACGCCAAGGCGTCGCAGGAGCAGCAGAAGGACATCCCGATCGCGACTCACGACGACCTCCGCAGCTCGGATGCGATCATCCTCGGCTCGCCGACGCGGTACGGGAACATGACGGCGCAGGTGAAGGCGTTCATCGATACCACTGCGGGCCTGTGGTCGAAGGGGGAGCTGGAAGGGAAGGTCGGAGCGGTGTTCACCTCGACCGCCAGCACCCATGGCGGGCAGGAATCGACGCTGCTGACGATGATGAACCCGCTGCTGCACCTGGGGCTGATCCTCGTGGGCGTGCCCTATTCGACACCGGGGATGATCCACACCGAGGGCCGCGGCTCGTCGCCGTACGGCGCCAGCGTCCTCGCCGGGGCGAAGGGCGAGCTCGAGCCGCACCCGGACGACCTGGCGATCGGCAAGGCCCTGGGCCGGCGTGTGGCGGAGACTGCCCGAAAGCTGCACGGTTGACCGCGGGGCGACCGCGGCTGCTCGACCGCTCTAAGATGCGGTGATGCCCGACCCCGCCCCCTCGACCCCCGCGCTGGCCTTCGCGTCGGCCGTCACCACCGAGCCGCAGACCGCGGCCGCCGTGGACGAACTGCTCGGCCAGCTCCCCGACCACGCCGCGTCGGCGGGGGGGATGGCGGTGGTGTTCGCCTCGATGCACCACGCCGACGGCCTCGCCCGCGCCGCCGAGCGGATCCGGCAGACGACCGGCATCGCCGCGCTGATCGGCTGCACGAGCGAGGGGGCCATCGGTGTCCGCCGCGAGGTCGAGGCGGGGCCAGCGATGTCGATCCTCGTCGGCGGATTCCCGGGCGCGGACGTGCGGGTGGCGACGATGACACCGCCCGAGCTCGGCGCCGCCGCGCTCACCGAAGACCCGGCCCTCGTGCGGGCGCTCCTGCCCGACTCGATCCTCGAGGACCTGCGGGCGATCGTCCTCCTCGCAGACCCCTTCAGCACGCCGATGATCAAGCTGCTCCCGGCGCTCAACCGCGCGTTCGGGGACGTCCCGGTGGTGGGGGGGATGGCCAGCGGCGGTCGGAGCGCCGAGCAGAACCGCCTGATCGTCGATGACGAGGTGGTGAACATGGGTGCCGTCGCCCTCGCGATCGCCGGGGAGGTCGACGTCCAGACGACGGTGAGCCAAGGGTGCCGCCCAATCGGCCGACCGTTCGTCATCACCCGCGCCAAGCGGCACGTCGTGCAGGAACTCGGCGGCCGCAACGCGCTGGCGGCGGTCCAGGAGATGGCGCAGGACCTGCCGGACAAGGACCGGGAGCTGCTCACGACCGGCGGCGTGTATCTCGGCCGCGTCATCAACGAGTACCGCGACCGCTTCGGCCGGGGCGACTTCCTGATCCGAAACGTGATCGGCGTCGATCCCGATTCGGGGTATGTCGCCATCAACGATCCCCTGATCCGCGTCGGGCAGACGGTCCAGTTCCATGTCCGGGACGCGGAAGCGGCGACGCAGGACCTGTCGATGCTGCTCCAGGCCCAGCGGATACACGGCCCGGGCGCGGGGGCGCTGTTGTTCTCGTGCAACAGTCGGGGGCGGAAGCTCTTCGAGAAGCCCGATGCCGACGCGGACATGGTCCACGAGGCGCTGGGCGAGGTGCCGCTGGCGGGGTTCTTCGCCGCGGGCGAGATCGGCCCGATCGGGGAACGGAACTTCATGCACGGCCACACCGCGAGCCTGATGGTGTTCCGCCCGGCCGACCCCGGCCCCGCGATCCAGAACCTCCATCCGTGACCCAAGCGAGCATCGGCGGCAACAGCGACCCGCACGCGGCAACCGATGCCAGCGGGACGCTAAACTGCCTCGATGCGGCAGTACCTCGACCTCATGCGCCACGTCCGCGACCACGGCGCCGAGAAGCACGACCGGACCGGCACCGGCACGCGGTCGGTGTTCGGCTATCAGATGCGCTTCGACCTCGCGGAAGGCTTCCCCCTCGTCACCACGAAGAAGGTCCACCTCCGCTCGATCATCCACGAGCTGCTCTGGTTCCTCCGCGGCGAGACGAACGTGCGCCCCCTCCACGCGA
>CAZKRE010000133.1:7408-9568 GCA_964555075.1 uncultured Phycisphaeraceae bacterium | reverse complement strand
AAATCATCGAGCATCGCCACCACACGTTGGTCAAGGCGACGAACGTTCGTCACCGGCGCCGACCGTCCCGCTGTTGAACGCTTCGCCATCCGCCTCATTCTCTCGTCGTCGCCCGTCTCGCGAATATCAGTTTAGCGATGGCGATCGTACGACCGTCCCAGCGCAGAACTCGCGCCACATGCTTCAGCAAAGTGAAAGATACGCGGTACTCCTATGTCTTTCCTACTCATTTACCCGAGACCGCTAACGATGTTGAACCCCACGAAAAATCTTCCCGATCACGACCCCCTCGACCTGCTCTCAACCCAGCAGATCTGCGAACGGCTGTCCATCGCCCCGCGAACGCTTCAGACGTGGCGGCAGTCGGGGCGGTTCCCGGCGCCCGACCTCGCCGTCGGCAAGACGCTGCGGTGGCGCCGCGCTTCCCTCGAACGGTGGCTCGACGAGGAGCGGGAAGCCCGTCGTCCCAATCACCCTTGACTCTTCGGACACGAAGAGGGAGTCTTCGGCATGAGCGTCTTCAACCGAAACGGCACCTACCAGATCTCGCTGTTTTTCGACGTTGGCCGCGGCAAGGAGCGGCTGGTCATCTCCAGCGGCTGCAGCGACAAGAAGGCTGCGGCGGAGATGGAGCGGAAGATGGGCCTCCTGGCCCAGCACCGCGTCGCGGGCAATCAGCCGCCGCCGGAGCTCGTCCAATGGATGGAGCGCCTGCCGGCCCGCCTCCGCATGGCCCTGGTCCAGAAGGGCATCGTGGACGCCCACGCCAGCGCGAGCAGCGAGCCCATCGACCAGCACCTCGCCGACTACCTCGACTGGTGCGCGACCGTCGACAGCCAGTCCAGGACCCACGTCGCGAACAAGCGGACGCAGATCAACACCGTGGTCCGGTTCATGGGCGTCCGGCGGCTGTCCGAGGTCAGCCGCGAGAAGATGCTCTCCTACCAGCGGGCGGCGAAGGCCAAGGAGGAGGGCAACAGCCACGCGACGGTCAACCGGCACTGCGCGGCGTTCAACGCCTTCCTCAACTGGTGCGTCGAGCAGCAGCGGCTCCACCTGAACCCGCTCACCGGCATCCGCCGACTCAACGAAGAGGCGGACCGGCGCCGGCCTCGCCGACCCTACACCGCCGAGGAGGTCGAGCGGCTGCTCGACGCCGCCAAGCCGTACCGGCGGCTCGTCTACCTCTTCGCCGTCTACACCGGGCTTCGCCGCAGCGAGCTGAAGCGGGCGCGGGTGGGCAACGTGGACCTGGAGAACGGCGTGCTCCGCGTGCCGTCGCGGGTCGACAAGGAGGGCGAGTCGTCGGTGCTGCCGCTGCACCCGGCGCTGGTCGAGCCGCTGAGGGAGTATCTCCGCCGTCGCCCCGACCCGCGCGAGCCGCTGTTCGACCAGATCCCCCGGATCCAGACGCTGCGGCGGGACCTCCGCCGCGCCGGCATCGAGCGGTTCAACGAGGAGGAGGAGCAGCTCGACTTCCACGCCCTGCGGACGACCCTCGCGACGGAGATGATCCGGGCCGGGGTCCCCCTGGCGAAGGCGGCGCTCGTCACGCGGCACCGGTCGGCCAAGGTCCTGGAGCGCCACTACGTCAAGCTCGCCAGCCAAGACGCCGCGGACGCTCTGGGTGTCATGCCGAGCTTCCGCACCCGAGGCGTGGTAGAATCGGACGCTCTCGTGGACCCCGAGGCGGGGCTCGCGGGGGCGGTGGGTGATGCCCGGGTTGCCGAGCGCAACACGCTGGCTACCCCGCTTGCCCCCGAAGCGTACTCCGCGGCGCGCGAGGGTCTGGAAGCGGCCGGGACCGGCGGCGACCGGCGCGACGCGGACCGGCGCGAACTGCTCGACGAGGGGGTTGCTGGTGAAACGCAACCCCCTTATACTGCCGCACCTTGCGGCGAACGGCGGCAACCGGCCGCCGACGACAACTTGAAGCGACGTAAGTCGCGGCCAGAGCAAGATTTACGGGCCGTTGGCGCAGTTGGCTAGCGCGCATCCTTGACATGGATGAGGTCACAGGTTCGAGTCCTGTACGGCCCATTTCTAAGTAACGGTCAGAGGCCCACTTAGGCAGACCCCTTGCGGGAGGGTGCGACCCGGATAGCGAAGATTTGCGGTACTACCGCATTTCGCACCGCGGAGCGCACCCGATGCCCCGAA
>CAZKRE010000133.1:0-7308 GCA_964555075.1 uncultured Phycisphaeraceae bacterium | reverse complement strand
GACTCCGGCTCACGGGCAGCCCGCGGCGGCGAGGCGTCGGGTGAGCATGCGGCGGGCGTTGGCGCGGCTGATCGTCTTACCCTTGCGCCTCGCGCGGGCGAGGTCGAGGCGGACGCGCTGGTCGCACCATCGACGTAGCCGTGACGGCGGCAGGGTGCTCGGGACATGGAGCACGTGTATCACCCCCTGCGCTTCCTTGCGCATCGTGGTCGATCCTTGCCTTTCTCGCCGCGGCCACTGGCGGCGCCCCGTCAGTGATCGCCGGCGTCGCGCGCATAGAGCGCCGCGGTGTCGCGGGCCAGCGTCGCCACCCGCTCCGCGAGTTCATCCGGGGCGTCCACGCGGCAATGCGGGCCCATGCTCAGCACCCACCACACGATCTCGTCGAGCCCGTCGACGCGGCAGCGGAAGGTGATCGTGCCGTCGTCGTGCTCGTCGATTTCCTGCGTGGGGTGCCAGTGGGTGTCGGCGATGGTCTCGGCGAAGCCGCGATCGAAGCGGAGGCGGACGTCCCACGTCCGGTCGCCACGGATCATCCGCCAGGCGTTGCCCAGGTGGTGGGTCAGGCGGAAGTCTTCGGGGATCGCGTAGGGCTGGTCGGTCGACTGGCAGACGGTGAAGCGGTTGAGCTTGAGGCACCGGACCTCGCCACGGTTGCCGTGGTGCCCCAGGGCGTACCACGCTCGCTGGTTGAAGAAGAGGCAGTAGGGCTTGAAGAGGAAGGTCTCGGGCGGGGACGGATCGGGGTCTCGGGCGCCATTCCCGGCCCGTGCGGCGGACTGGCTCTCGTAGCAGCACCGCAGCACCCGCTTGCGGGCGATGGCGCCACGGACGGTTTCGTAGACGTCGGCGATGGCTTCGCCCGCCTGGGTCGCGGCGAGCTTGACCTCGACGAGCCCGTCGAGCTCGCCGATCTCCTCGCGGACGCTGTGTGGCAGTTGTCCGCGGATCTTTTGGATCGCCCGCCGGGCGGGGAGCAGCATGGGCAACTGCTCCTGCTCGCTCACCGCCTCCCCCAGCGCCGCCAGCGCGAGCGCCTCGTCGAGGGTCAGGTCGACCGGGGGGAGGAAGAAGTCGCGGCGGACGCGGTAGCCGTTCGTCTCTTCGCAGAAGTAGTACGGGATGTTTGCCCCGTCGAGCATCTTGAGGTCGCGGTAGACGTTGCGTTCGCTCGTGCCGCACTCCTCGGCGAGCCGCCTGGCGTTCCAGCCTTTTTCGCTCTGGATGAGGGTGAGGATGCGAAGGAGGCGGTGGATGCGGGAATACTTCTCGCTCATGGGCGTGGGGGAGCTTGTCGGGGTCGGTGCGGTCATCGGCGCCTCGGCCTGTCTGATCGGACTCGGATCGCCGGGCAGCCTACCCCATGGACGCCCGCCGGGCGATGCGCTCGCCGGCGGGCGTCCCTTCCCCTCACGCCCCGTCTTCCCGGAAGGGCCCGTCTATTGGGTGGGGCGGTCCCGCAGGTAGCGCCGGCGCAGCCGGGGGCGCCGGCGGGCGGCGCGGCGTCGAGCCGGCTGGTCCTCCTGCTGCTGCGGGAACAGTTGGAGGTGGATCACCGCCCGCCCCTCCCACAGGAGCGCCGAGCCGCTGAGCGACTCGTGGCGCAGCCGCAGGTCCTCGCCCTCGCCCGGCGCGGGAAACGACTGCCAGTCGCCGCGGCTGCCCCGGTCGAGCGCGTCCGTGAGGTCCGCGGGCAGGTCGGGCTCGGTGGCGTCGATCTCGACTTTCGCGCCCAGGTGGTCGAGGCCGTAGCTGTCGATGAGCGACCGCCAGAAGTAGGCGAGGGTGGCGTGGCGGTCGAAGAGGTCGATGCCTTGCAGCTTGCCGCCGCGGTAGAGTGCGACGCCGACGGCGTGGTCGGGCAGCCGCAGCGTCTCCCGCAGCGCGTCGAGCTCCTGCTGACGGGCCGCGTAAGCGTCGCTGAGCGCGGCGGTGTCGCTCGTGACGCTCAAGGTATCGATCGTCTCGGCCACCTCGTCCCAAACCGCCAACTGGTCCGCGTCGTGCGTCCCGCCGGCCTGAAGCGACTGGTGGACCCGCTCGACCTTGCGGCGGCGGGTCGAGAAGCGCAGCGACTTGCCGGGGCTGAAGGTCTCGCCGCGATAGGCCCACCGGCCCTGCTCGACGCAGCTCACCGGGATCCGCACCTCGCTCTTCGGCGGCACGAGCACGTCGGTGTTGAGCACCCGGTTCTGCTTCGCCCCCACGAGCTCCTGGCCGTCCATCAGGAACACCCGCTCGTCCAGATCGTTGCGGACCAGCAGCTCAGGCACGCTGCCCGACTCGCTCACCTCGCTGACCCGGACCTTCTCCAGCACGTCCCGCTCGAGCAGCCGGTAGGCCGGCTCGGTCGCCGACGGCCCCATCAGCGGCACCACCCGCATCGCCGGCGACCCCTGCGCCGCCTCCGCCCTCACGGCCCTCGTCCGTTCCAACACCGCTTCGTTCATCGTCGCCTCCCTTCGATGCACGAAAGGTAAGGCGGGGCGGTGACGACACCGTGTCAGCGGGGGGTCCGCGAAAGTGGGACGGTTCCCGGCTACGGCTTTTTCGAGCGGTTGCGCGGGCGGGAGGCTTCGATGCGGCTGGTCTCGGGTTCCATGTCCCGCAGCGCTTCGGGGGCGGCGGCCTCGATCGCGGGGAACATCTCCCGCTCCTCCCAGCGGATGTGCTCGTTGAGCAGGGTCCCCGCCTCGCGGACCCAGTCGGCGCCGGGGTCGACCTGGCGGCGACGCTCGCGGGCCTCCTCCGCCACCGAGCGGAGCCGGTCGTGTTCGTCCCGGAGCCGCTGGGCGTGCGCGTCGTCGGCGAGCGGCACGAGCAGTCGCTCCTCGTCGTCGAAGTGGACCGAGATCTCCCCGTCCCACGCGTCGATGAAGTCGGCGACGGCGGCGCGGCGGTCGACGTCGCTCCCGGCCGCGGCCTTGATCAGGTGCTGCGCCTGCACGAGCCCGACGTAATGGTCCCGGGACAGCGGCTGCAGGGCGGGGTGGCGCTTGATGGGCGGGGTGGTGAACTCGGCCATGGTTGCTCCTTCACGGCGGGGGGGATGGCCCGCCGCTCTGGGGAGCCTAGCACGCCCGTCCAGCCCGGGGCCCGCCGAACTCCTGATAAGTCGCGGTGGCGGAATCGTGGCGGCGCGGCCGTCGCGGCGGCGGGACGCGGCCTAGAATCGGCGACATCGGGTGGACGCGGGGATCGGGATGCATCGGCGGACGGCGTTGAAGTGGATCGTGCGGGGCATCGGCGCAGCGACCGCGCTGATCGTCGGCGGGCCCGCGGTGCTGACGCTGCTCTCGCCGGTGGTGCGCGAGCGGCGGGGCCCGGCGTGGCGGCCGGTCGGGCCGCTCGACTCCTTCGCCGTCGGCGAGATCCGCCAGGCCGCGATCGAACTGCCCGACGGCGAGTGGCCCGGGACGCTCGGGGCGCAGGGCGTGTTCGTCTGGCGGCGGGAGAGGGACCTCGTGGTCTACTCGCGGGCGTGTACCGACCTGAGCTGCCCGGTGACTTACGACCGGGGCAGCGACTGGTTCTTCTGCCCGTGTCACGGGGGGATCTTCAACAAGGAGGGGGAGCCGACCGCGGGGCCGCCCGCGTACCCGCTGCATCGTTACCGCTGGCGCGTCCGTGACGGCGTGCTCGAGGTGGATCTGCGTTCGGTCCCGGCGATGACCTGAGGGGAGGCGCGTGCTCAACAAGCTGCGAACCTGGGCCGTCGACCGCTTCGGGCTCCGGGAGATCGGCGAGACGATGCTGTTCCGCCGGGTCCCGAAGACCAGTTGGTACCAAGGGGACGGCGCGGCGCTGATGCTGCTGCTCGGCACGCTGGTCGTGACGGGCATGTTCATGACGCCGACCTACTCGCCTACGCCTGAGACGGCGTACGAGAGCGTCCGCTACATCACCGACGAGCAGTTGATGGGGTGGCTGGTCCGGGCGCTGCACTACTGGTCGGCGGGGCTGTTCGTGGTGATGGTGTTCTTTCACCTCTTCCGGCTGATCCTCATCGGGGGGTACAAGTTCCCGCGCGAGGGGACGTGGCTGGTCGGCGTGGTGATGTTCTTCCTCGTGATGACGATGGGGTTCACCGGGTACGTCCTGCGGTGGGACGAGCGGGGGCTGTACGCGCTCAAGGTGGCGATGACGATGTTCTGGCGGGTGCCTTGGATCGGGGACGACCTGGTCGTGTTCATCCAAGGCGGCGAGGAGATCACCGGGCGGACGCTCACGCGGGTGTACGCGGTCCACGTGGTGTTCGTCCCGATGCTGCTGGTGGGGCTCGCGGGGTACCACCTGTTCCTCGTGATCGTGCGAGGGGTGACGTCGAAGGCGGAGCGGGGCGTGCCGCTGCACACGGCGGAGGAGCAGAAGGAGCTCTACCACCGCACGGAGCAGACCGAGGGCGAGAGCGAGGTGTTCCACCCGGAGACGACGGCGAAGTCGGGCGGGATGGCGTTCGTGGTGTTCCTGCTGGTGGTGGGGCTGTCGCTGTGGCTGGGGCCGCAGGACCTGGAGCCGGAGGCGCGTACGGTGGGGCAGCCGTTCCCGCAGGAGGAGTGGTACTTCTGGTGGTACAGCGGGCTGATTGCGCTGCTGCCGGCGTGGGTGGCGCCCTGGTTCGTGGTGCTGTTCCCGGTGGCGGTGTTTGTGGCGCTGGTAGCGCTGCCGTTTGTGGATCGGGGGCCGTACCGGGGGATGCGGAAGCGGCCGGTGGCGGTGGTGACGGTGCTGGTGCTGGTGGCGGCGCTGCTGTTCCTGACGGACCTGCGTCGGCGTTCGGCGTGGACGGGCTGGCCGCGGGCGGAGCCGCCGCCGATCCCGGCGGACGCCGAGCCGCTGTCGGCGGTGGCGGAGCGGGGGCGGCAAGCGTTCGCGATGCACGGCTGCGGCAGTTGCCACGCGATCGCCGGCGCGGGCGCGAAGGTCGGGCCGGACCTGGCGCGGCTGGACCCGCTGCGGCCGAAGGCGTGGATGCGGGACTACGTCCTGCAACCGCCGCCGGGTGTGGCGATGCCGGCGTACCGGGGACGGATCTCGGAGGACGATCTGAACGACGTCGTCGAGTTCGTGCTGGTGGCGCAGACGTTTGGTCGGAGCCAGAAGGAGGCGTCGCCTTGATTGCGTGGAGCCGAAGGGCCGCGACGGTGTCCGCCGTCATCTCCGCCGCGCTGCTCGCGGGGTGCGAGGGGGATCGGCTGCAGTCGATGCTGCACACGAAGGGCCCGGACGCGGCGCGGATCGCGACGCTGTGGTGGGTGATGCTGGGCGTGTACGGGGCGGTGACGGTGGTGACGTTCGGGCTGCTCGCGGTGGGGCTGCTGGCGCGGCGGCGGGACCGATCGCCGGTGGGGGCGCGGTTCGTGCTCGTCGCGGGCGTGGTGATCCCGACGCTGATCCTCCTGGCGATGCTGGTGTACACGGTCTGGCTCACGGAAGCGCTGCCGCAGCGCGAGGCGGCGCTGACGGTGCGTGTCACGGGGCACCAGTGGTGGTGGCAGGTGGAATACCCGGAGCTGGGGATCGTGGACGCGAACGAGATCCACATCCCCGCGGGGGTGACGGTGCGGTTCGAGCTGGCGGCGCAGGACGTGATCCACAGCTTCTGGCTGCCGAACCTCGGGGGGAAGATGGACATGCTGCCGGAGCACGACAACGTGCTGTACCTCGAGGCGGAGGAGCCGGGGCGGTACCGGGGCCAGTGTGCGGAGTACTGCGGGACGCAGCACGCGTGGATGGCGCTGTGGGTGGTGGCGCACGAGCCGGCGGAGTTCGAGCGTTGGGTGGCGTCGCGGCGGGAGCCGCCGGCGCGGCCGACGGAGCCGACGCTCGTGCGGGGGCGGGACCTGTTCATCGGCGCCGGGTGCGGGGTGTGCCACCGGGTGGAGGGGGTCGCGGGCGGCCTGGCGGGGCCGGACCTGACGCGGATCGGCAGCCGGCTGTCGCTCGGGGCGGCGCGGGTGCCCAACACGCGGGAGGAGCTGCACCGGTGGCTCGCGGACCCGAACCAGGTCAAGCCGGGCGTGCTGATGCCGGCGACGCCGCTGCCCGCGGAGGACCTGAGCGCCCTCGTCGATTACATGCGGAGCCTCCAGTGAGCGATGCGATGCGACACCCCGTCCCGGGCCCGACGGACGCGGCGGCGGCCGACGTCGAGGCGCGACTGCGGCAACTCTGGGACCGGCCCCGCGGCGTCCTCGGGTGGATGTCCGAGGTCAACAACCGCCCGATGGGCGTGCGGTACATGGTGACGTCGCTCGTGTTCTTCGCGATCGGCGGCGTGCTGTCGCTGCTCATCCGCGCCCAGTTGACGGTGTCGGAGAACGACCTGCTGAGCCCGGACTTCTTCAACGAAGTCTTCACGATGCACGGCTCGACGATGATGTACCTCTTCGCGGTGCCCTTCATCGAGGGGCTGGCGATGTACATGGTCCCGCTGATGATCGGCTCGCGGGACCTGGCGTTCCCGCGGCTGTCGAGCTTCGGGTACTGGCTCTACCTGGCGGGCGGGATCATCATGTACGCCAGCTTCCTGTTCGGGCGGGCGCCCGACGCGGGCTGGTTCGCCTACACGCCGCTGTCGGGGCCGCAGTACTCCGGGATGGGGCTCGACTTCTGGCTGCTGGGCCTGGGGCTCGTGGAGATCGCGGGGCTGAGCGCGGCGGCGGAGATCGTGGTGACGATCCTCAAGTTCCGCTCGCCGGGGATGGCGCTGCACCGCATGCCGCTGCTCGTGTGGGCGTACCTCATCGCGGGGGTGATGATCATCTTCGGCTTCACCCCGCTGCTCCTGGCGACGCTGCTGCTGGAGCTGGACCGGGCGGCGGGGTTCCGCTTCTTCGACGCGGCGCACGGCGGGAGCTCGCTGCTCTGGCAGCACCTCTTCTGGTTCTTCGGGCACCCGGAGGTCTACATCATCTTCATCCCCGCGACGGGGGTGGTGTCGACGATCATCCCCACCTTCGCCCGCCGGCCGATCGTGGGCTACACGCTCCTCGTCGTCGCGCTGATGGTCATCGGGTTCGTCAGCTTCGGGCTCTGGGTGCACCACATGTTCACGACGGGCATCCCGACGCTGTCGCTGGTGTTCTTCGCGGCGGCGAGCTTCATGGTCGCCATCGGCAGCGGGGCGCAGATCTTCGCCTGGATCGCGACGCTCTGGGGCAGCCGGCCCCGCTACGACACGCCGCTGCTCTACATCCTCGGGTTCATCTTCATCTTCGTCCTCGGCGGGATGACGGGCGTGATGGTCGCGACCGTCCCGTTCGACTGGCAGGTCCACGACACCTACTTCGTGGTCGCCCACTTCCA
>CAZKRE010000132.1:0-9803 GCA_964555075.1 uncultured Phycisphaeraceae bacterium | reverse complement strand
GCGTCGATGAGGTCGCGGGCCTGCTGCCACGCGTCGATCGCGTCCTCGAGGTCCGCCATGTCGGCCATCGAGCAGCCGGCGGACATGTCGGGCAGGATCACCCGTGTCCCCTCGGGGGCGAGGATGTTCGCGGACTCGGCCATGAAGTGGACGCCGCAGAAGATCACGTATTGCGCGCCGCTGGCCTTCACCCGCTCGGCCGCGAGCTGGCTGAGCTTGAAGCTGTCGCCCGTGAAGTCGGCAAAACGGACGACCTCGTCCTGCTGGTAGTGGTGTCCGAGGATGATGAGCTTGTCGCCGAGCTCCGCCTTGCGGGCGATGATCGCCTCGGCGAGCGCGTCGTCGCTCATCGTGGTGTATTTCGGCGGTAGGGGGGGTTGCCAGAGCATCGAGAGATTATACGAGCGCCCGGAGCGGGGGGTCGGGATTTCCCGCACCCAAGTTAGCCGCGGTGCGGGGGCCGCGCTCCGCTGTGTTGATCGGGCGCTCCGCGCGGCGTGACCGCCGCGGCTAAGGGGGACGCGGTCACGCCGTGCCGCTGAGCTTGCGGACGGTCTGGTCGAAGCCCTTGACCATCCCGGTGATCATGCTCCAGACGATGAGGCTGTAGCCCGCGGCGGTGCAGAGGGCGGCGAAGAAGAGCCAGATGCGGTTCGCCTCGGGGTAGGCGCCGAAGTCGGCGATGCGGTTCCACGGGTCGACGACCATCCAGATGTTCGTCGCGGGGCTGAAGGCGTTGATGATCGCCCCGAGGTAGGGGATGTTCGCCGCGGCCTGCCAGCCGCAGAGGGCGAGCACGAGCGACATCCCGCCCACGATGCCGATCGTTGGGATCACCGCCCCGAGGACGCCACGGGCCTTGAGGGACCAGGTCATTCCCGCGGCGACGCAGAGTGCGACGAAGGGCACGAGCATGATCGCCACGAGCGCCGCCGCCTCGGGGAGCATGAGGAACGGCTCGCGGGTCACCGCCGCCGCCGTCCCCGCCGCCATCCCGTGCCACGCGTAAGTCGCCCCCTCCCAGCCGAGCAGGTAGCCGCCCACCGCGTAGGCGCTGACGAGGCCCACGGTCACGACGGGCACGGCGATGAGCATCGAGAGGAACCGGACCAGTCCCTGCAGCTTGCCCCAGATGTAGAACCGCGGGGTGATGGGGGTCGTGAGGACGAGGTCGAGCGTGCCGTCCTCCCGCTCCCGGCTGACGCTGCCGGCACTCATATAGATCGCGACGAGCGTGATGACCGCGACCTCCAGCAGCAGCAGCGCGAGGAGCGCGGAGCGGAAGACGTCGACGCTGGGGAGGGGGACGCCGCGGTCGTCCACGATCGTGGGCAGCGCCCCGGTGTGGTAGAGCGCCAGCAGCAGGAGGGCGACGAAGACGCCGACGACGACGAAGGCCCACCGCGCCAGGATGCCCGAGGCGAATCGGCCGCGGGTGCTCGCCTCGCGCCAGGCGATGGGGTTGTGCCACACCTCCCGGGCGGGCCGCACACGTGCGCCGGGTCCGCCGACGCGGAGCTTCCGCTTGAGGGCGAAGAGCCACGCCGCCTCGCCCTGCCCGAACGCCCGCAGGAGCACGGCGGACGCCACCGTCAGTGCCGAGCTGAGCAGCAGGGTGATCAGGACGAAGCTCGCAAACGGCCGTCCGAGGTAGAAGCGGGTGAGGGCGTTGTGCTCGAAGAGCATCTCCGGCGGGGGGGCGCCGTAGTTGGCCCCGGCGAGGGAGGCTTCGAGCACCAGCAGCGGGTGCAGCGGCGTAAGCCAGGTCGTGTAGTTCCCCGGCGACAGCCGGCGGAGCAGCCCCACGTCCAGCACGTACGCCGCGACGAGATACGCCGCGATCGAGATCACGAACGCGAACACCGCCTTCCGCCCGCCCGCGCGGAGCGTGGAGAGGAAGACGGCGACGCTGCCCACCATGACCGTGGTCAGTGCCGCCACCGCGAACGCGACGAAGACCGACGTGATCGGCACGCCCCCGAAGATCAGCAGCACCGAGAAGAGGGGCAGTCCGGACAGCAGCAGCGCCAGCACGAAGAACAGCCGCCCCGCGAGCGACCCGAGCACGATCTGCAGGTTCGACAGCGGCGTCGTCAGCAGGATGTCAAAGGTCTCGCCCGCCCGCTCGGCGTCGATGGCGCCGGCCATGAACAGCGGCGCGAGCAGGCACACCAGGATCACCTGCCCGTACGCGATGATCGCGAAGACCCACGTGCCGCTCTTCGCCAGATCGGTCAGCGACACCTCGCCCCCCATCCCGCCGCCGGACAGCAGCCCGACCAGCACCAGCGACACCAGCGCCCCCAGGTAACCCATCCGCACCCACAGGTGCCGCGGCCGGCGCGACCCGCCCTCGACGATGCGGACCACCATCGGGTTCCCCGGAAGCAGCCGCCAGAGCCACTCAGCGACAAGATTCATGCCGCGATGATACCGGCCGGCGGCGCCCGCGTGCCGGGCTCGCCTCAATGCCTGAAGGCGCGTTGGACGGCCGCGTTGCAGTTTCTATACTGTCCGACTCGACACACCCGCCCGGGTGGCGAAATTGGCAGACGCGCCAGCTTGAGGTGCTGGTGGGAGTAAAATCCCTTGCAGGTTCGACTCCTGTCCCGGGCATTCCACTCGTTCGAACGGCCGCCCACGATCACGCTCGGGCACACCCAGGCCTCCACCATCTTGGCACGCGATCCGGGCAGGGCTCAGACGGCTGAATCGTTGGGGAACCCCGCGAGCAGGGCGTCGCGCACCGCTCCCTCGTCCCGCGCGTGGGCCAGTACCGTCACCTGGTCCCAGCCCTGAAGGTGGGTCGACCCCTTGGGGATCACGACATCGTGACCACGGCGGGTGATGAGCGTGATGACGGCTCCGGGGGGAAGATCTAACTGCTGTATTTGCAGTCCTTTGAACCCTTCAGGCCCGGGAAGGTCGACCACGATGAGGTCCAGGTCGCTCGACGCCATCGTGATGAGTTCGAGGTTGTAGAGCGGCGTCGGCCGCTGAGGGGCGATGAGCCCGAGCCAGCGGGCGACCGGGCCCAGCGTCGATCCCTGGATCAGCACGGAGAGGATGACGGCGAAGAAGACCAGGTCGAAGATCTGCTGCCCCACGTCCATGCCGGCCGCCATCGGGTAGGTGGCGAGAACGATCGGCACCGCCCCCCGCAGCCCCGCCCACGCGATGAACACCCGCTCGTTGCGAGGCAGGCCCATCCCCAGCGTCCCGACGGCGACGGCGATCGGCCGGGCGATGAAGGTGAGCACGAGGAAGAGCGTCAGGCCCTCCAGCCACATCTCGGACCACTGTCGGGGGGCGACGAGCAGGCCGAGCAGGACGAACATCATGATGTCCGCCACGGTGGAGAGGGCGGAGGAGAAGTTGGCGACGCCTTGCTTGTAGACGAAGGTCGAGTTGCCCATGACGAAGCCGGCGACGAAGACGGCGAGCATCCCGCTGGCCTGCGCCACCTCGGTGAGGCCGTAGATCAGCAGGATGACGCCGATGGAGAGCACGTAGTAGTGCCCCCGGTCGCGGACGCCCACGCTGTTGTAGAGCCACAGCGCCAACCGCGCCAGGACCCAGCCGAGGACGATGCCTCCCGCGAACTTCCACAGGAAGAGGGGCACGACCACGTACCACTGGGCATCGCCGGTGGTGAACGCCTGAACGGCCGCGAGGGTGAGCAGGATCGCCATCGGGTCGTTCGCGCCGCTCTCGATCTCGACGGTGGACCCGAGCTTGGGCGGGAGCGGCTGGCGGCGGAGGATCGAGAAGGTCGCGGCGGCGTCGGTTGAGGAGATGATGACCGCGAGCAGCAGCGCGATCTCGGTCGACCAGCCGAGAACCCCCCGGAGCAGGCCGAACGTCACGAGTGAGGTCAGGATGACGCCCCACGTCGCGAGACCTCCCGCGGGGAGCGCGACGGCTCGGAAGTCCTCCCGGCGGGTGCCGAACCCGCCCTGGAACAGGATGAACACGAGCGCCAGGTTGGCGATGTTGCTCGCGAGCTCGAAGTCGCTGAAATCCACGACCTGCAGCACGTCGCTGCCGAAGATGATCCCCGCCCCCAGCGCGACGATGATGACCGGGACGCTCCAGCGATCGAGCAGCGCCGCGACGAGCACGACCAGAATCAGCAATGTCGGCGCAACCAGATAAATCAGGTCCATTCGAGCTCCACGGGCGTCGGGTCTGGGTTCGCGGCGGTATGGGGTCCGATACGACCGGCCGCGAAGCTTAGCAACCTTGCCGCCCATGATGGGGTCATGCGGCTTACGATCGTGCCCGCGTGCGTTTGATGAGGTTTGGTCAGGGACGACGCGGCGATAGCCGATAGAACGGGTCTACACATGGAGTCGGGATGGAGTGGTGGCAGGCAATTGTTCTGGGGCTCGTGGAAGGGCTGACCGAGTACCTTCCGGTCAGCTCGACCGGCCACGTGATCCTGGCTCAGCGGGCGATGGGGATCGAACACGACCCGGCCGCCAACGCCTACGCGATCTGCATTCAGGCGGGGGCGATCCTTGCGGTTCTCGGGCTGTACCGTCGGCGGGTGAAGCAGGTCGCCCGCGGCAGCCTCGGAGCGATGGGCCTGATTCGTGAGGACGCCGAGGGCGTCCGGCTGGGCCGGAACATCATCGCCGCGTTCATCCCCGCCGCCATCATCGGGCTGCTGCTCGACAGGTGGATCGAGGAAACGCTGTTCGGGCTCTGGCCGATCGTCGCGGCGTGGTTCGTAGGCGGGGTGGCGATCCTGCTGACGGCGTGGTGGCGAAAGCGGCAGATGTCCGAGGCGGTCGTCGGCGTCGCGCTGGACGCGATGACCTGGCGGATGGCGCTAATCGTCGGGCTGATCCAGTGCTTCGCGATGTGGCCCGGCGTGAGTCGGTCCCTCGTGACGATCGTCGGCGGCGTCCTCGTGGGGCTCTCGCTGGTCGCGGCGGTGGAGTTCTCCTTCCTGTTGGGCGTGCTGACGCTGCTGGCGGCGACGGTCTACAAGGCCCAAACCGCAGGGCCGGAGATGTACCGCGAGTACGGGGTCTGGCCGATGGTCATCGGCTCGGTCGCCGCGTGGCTGTCCGCCGTCGTCGCGGTGCGGTGGATGGTCGCCTACCTCAAGCGGCACGGGCTGCGGGTGTTCGGCTACTACCGGATCGCGCTGGCGGTGGTCGTGGCGTGCCTCATCTGGATGGGGGTCATGTCGGGCGGGCAGCCCGGCGCCAAGGCGACCGGCGTCCCCATCCCGTCGACCCATCCCGCCCCCGTCGGCACCGCTGACGAACCCGCCGCCGCTCCTGCACCCGAGCCCGCGCGAGTGACACCTTGAAGCCCGTCATCTACCAACTGGTCGTGCGTCTCTTCGGGAACACGAACACCACCAACGCCCGCAACGGCACGATCGACGTGAACGGCTGCGGCAAGTTCGACGACATCACCCCCCGGGCACTGCGGAGCCTCCGCGACCTGGGCGTGACCCACGTCTGGCTCACCGGCTGCCTCCGGCAGGCGACCCTCACCGGCTACCCGGATCTGGGCCTGCCCGCGGACGACCCCCGCGTCGTGAAAGGGGTCGCCGGCTCGTTCTACGCGGTCCGGGACTACTTCGACGTCTGCCCCGACTACGCGCGGGAGCCCGCCAACCGGCTGGCGGAGTTCGAGGCGCTCGTGCAACGGGTCCACGACGCGGGCATGAAGGCTCTCATCGACTTCGTCCCCAACCACGTCGCGCGGGGATATCACTCGGTCATCCGCCCGGAGGCGGACTTCGGCGAGGGTGATGACGCCACGAAGTTCTTCGACCCGCAGAACCACTTCTTCTACCTCGTCGACCCGCCCGGCCAGCAGTTGCGGCTCCCCACCCCGGAGCACTGGGCGCCGCCCGTGGAATCGGTCGGCCCGATCCCGGACGGGCCATACCCCCTGGAAGATGGTTCCCCCGGCCGGCCGCCCAAGGCGACGGGCAACAACGCCGCGACCGCCACCCCCAGCGCCCACGACTGGTACGAAACCGTCAAGCTCAACTACGGCTACGACTTCACCACCCGCACGGGGCACTACGGCGGCGAGGGCACGCGGCCGCGGACGTGGGACGCGATGGACGAAGTGCTCGCCTACTGGCAGGCTCGGGGGGTGGACGGGTTCCGCTGCGACTTCGCCCACTACGTCCCCGCCGAGGCGTGGGAGTTTCTCATCGGCCGGGCGCGGGAACGTGACGGGTCGGCGGTGTTCGTGGCCGAGGCGTATCCGTGGGTGGGCAGCGGTGACCCCGTGACGGACATGCGGCAGCTCGTGGACGTGGGCTTCGATGCCGTGTACCACGACGCGTCCTACAACAGCCTCAAGCGGATCTATCAGGGGACCGGCTCACAGGACGACTACCACCACACGATGGCCTCGCTGACGCCCGCGGCCCGTCGCCATTACCTGACCTACCTCGAGAACCACGACGAGCGGCGGATCGCATCGCCGGTCGAGCCGGAGCGGAGCTGGGGCGAGTCGGGCTTCGGATCGATGCGAGCGGGCTGCCTGCTCGCGCCGCTGCAGATGCTCATGGGGCCCGGGCCCGTGCTGGTGTTCAACGGCCAGGAGGTCGGCGAGCCGGGCGCGGGGGATGAAGGGTTCAGCGGAGAGGACGGGCGGACGACGCTCTTCGACTACTGGTGCATGCCGGAACTGGCGAAGTGGGTGAACGGGCACGCATACGACGGTGGGCTGCTGAACGAGGAGCAGCGCCGCCTCCGCGCGTTCTACGGGGCGCTGCTGTCGCTCTGCCAGGACGAGGCGGTGCGCCACGGCGACTACTTCGGCCTGAAGTACTTCAACCGGCCGGACCGGTTCGACGATTGCCCCGACAGCCTCTTCACCTATGCGCGGTTCGTCCCGAGCGAGGGGCGGGTCCTGCTCATCGCGGCGAACTTCGATCGGTCCGCTTCGGTGACCGGCCGCCTGCGCCTGCCGCCGGACGTGCTGGCGCAGGTCGAACTCCTCGAAACCGTCTCGATCCGGCTCCGGCTCAACGAGCACGGGGCGCAGGACGAGGGCGTGGCCGAACTCGCCTCGGCCGCCCTGGCGACGGAGGGTTTTGAGGTCACGCTGGCGGCGGAGTCGGCGCAGGTGTATGTCATCGCGTAGCGGAGGCGGCCTCGGGCAGGCCCGGGGGCGTCAGGGAGCTTGCTCCTCGCCGCTGAGGAAGTTCACCGCCAGCGTGGCGAGTGCCCGCACGCCGGTCTCCATCGCCGGCTCGTGCACGAAGAACCCCGGGTTGTGGTTCGGTGCGGCGGTGGCGGGATCCTGATCGGGCGGGGTGACCCCCAGGAAGACGTAGAGGCCGGGTGCTTCCTGGGCGAGGAAAGAGAAATCTTCCGACGCCCCCGACAGCGCCGACTCGGCCACCTCGCCCTCCGACACCCTCTCGAGCACCGGCAGCATCCGCTCGGTCAGTCCCGGGTCGTTCACCGTCGTGTCGTACTGCCTGGTGATCGTCACGTCCGCGGTCGCGCCGGCGGCTTCGGCGATTTCGTTCGCCATCGTCTGGATGTCCTGCCCCACCTGCTCGCGGGCTTCCTCGCTGTAGGTGCGGATCGTGCCGGTCATCTCAACTCGTTCGGGCACGATGTTGGCCCGCGAGCCGCCGTGAATCGTGCCCACGGTAACCACCGCCGGGGAGGCGGTCAGGTCAACCCGTCGGCTGACCACCGTCTGCAGCCCGCTGATGACCAGTGCTGAGGTGGTCACCGGGTCGATCGTGTTCCACGGCATCCCGCCATGGCCCTGCTGACCGAGGATCGTGATGCTCAGGTCGTCGCTGCTCGCGGCGATGGGGCCGCTGCGGGTGGAGAGCTGGCCGCTGAGCCCGGGCATGACGTGGACCGCGAAGACCGCCTCCGGGCGGTGCCGGTCGAACACCCCTTCCTCGAGCATCAGCTTGGCGCCCCAGCTCTTGCCCGAACTGGGCGGGAACAGGCTCGGCCCCTCCTCCGCCGGCTGAAACAGGAAGACCACCTTGCCCGGCAGGTCGTCGCGCAGGTCGGCCAGCACCTCAGCGACGCCCATGAGCATGGCGGTGTGCGCATCGTGCCCGCAGGCGTGCATCAGCGGCACCTCCTGCCCCAGATAGGTCCCTGTCGCTTTCGAGGCGAACGGGAGCCCCTCCGGCTCCTTGACCGGCAGCGCATCCATGTCGGCTCGCAGCGCGACGGTCGGCCCGGGCTTCCCCCCGGTGAGGACGCCGACGACACCGGTCCGCGCGACCTCCGTCTCCACGTCCAGGCCCAGCGCCCGCAGGTGCTCGGCGACGAGGGCCGCGGTGCGTGTCTCCTGGTCGCCCAGCTCCGGGTGCTGGTGGATGTCGCGACGCCAGTTGACGACCTTCTCCTGCACCGCGGCCGCTTGTTCGCGGACCCGGGCTTCGAGGGACTCGGTGTCGCCGAGTGCGCCGGCACCGGAGACGTGGATCGTGAGCCAACCGAGCAACAAAGCCGAGGTGACGCTTCGTGTGCGCATGCGGTGATCCTTTCAGCGGCTGAGGTCGGACCCGTGAGCATAGGCCGCGGCTCTCTCCGGGCCGGGACATCCCCATCCGGGTCGCTGTTGCGGTGACCGCCTGCCCCGTCCGCCTCAGAAACGGCCGGAGACGGGGATAGGGGACAGGGCGGGACTCGCTTTTTGAGGCGTCGCTGGCGGACTCGCGACGAGGGGAGGTCTATAGTCCGCGGCATGAAGGGGAACAAGACGTCGCACATCATGGACGAAGTGACAGGACGATCATCGGCTGCGGGATCGACTTCTCCAGCGAGTCACGAGTCGCGTGTCGAGGCCGACGACGGGCGGGCGCGGGTCGTGATCGAGGCGGTGGCGCCGCTGTCGGACGGCGGGCGGTTTGCGGTCAAGTCGTCGGTAGGCGAGAGCGTCCGCGTCGAGGCGGACATCTTCGTTGACGGCCACGACAAGGTCAGCGCCGCGGTGCTCTACCGGTCGGCGGCGGCGGACGCCTGGAACGAGGCGGACCTGTGCCCGGGCGTGAACGACCGATGGGATGGTGAGTTCGACGTTCACGCGGTCGGGTGGCACGAGTTCACGGTCGAGGCCTGGGTGGATCCGTTCGCGACCTGGCGTTACGACCTGCAGAAGCGGGTCGCGGCAGAACAGGACGTGGCGGTGGACCTGCTGATCGGGGCGGGGCTGGTCGAGGAGGCCGCGGCCGCGAACGACGGGGAGGTCGCGCGGTCGCTGACGAGCTTCGCGGGCCTGCTGCGGGAGGGGGGCTCGGGGCGGCGTGGCGGCGAGGCGGTCGAGGTGGCGCTGAGCGGGTCGCTGGCCTCGCTGATGCGTCGCCACGCGCCGCGGAAGTTCGTGACGCGGTGGCCGGAGCCGGTGCGGGTGTGGGTGGACCGGTCGAAGGCGCGATTCAGCAACTGGTACGAGTTTTTCCCCCGGTCGGCGTCGCCCGACCCGAGCCGGCACGGGACGCTGCGGGACGCGGAGGCGAGGCTCGATTACGTCGGGTCCATGGGGTTCGACACGCTGTACCTGCCGCCGATCCACCCGATCGGGCGGGCGTTCCGCAAGGGTCGGAACAACTCGCCGGTGGCGGAGCCGGGCGACGTGGGCAGCCCGTGGGCGATCGGCGGCGAAGAGGGCGGTCACGACGCGATCCACCCGGACCTGGGAACACTCGAGGATTTCGACCGGCTGGTGAAGTCGGCGAGCGACCGCGGGATCGAGATCGCGATGGACCTCGCGTTCCAATGCTCGCCGGACCACCCGTACGTGAAGGAGCACCCCGAGTGGTTCAAGCACCGGCCGGA
>CAZKRE010000131.1:0-9865 GCA_964555075.1 uncultured Phycisphaeraceae bacterium | reverse complement strand
GCGGCACGACTTCCCGCAGCGCACGACGCGGTCTGTCTCGATCGGCAACCACGAGCTCAGCATCCACGGTGCGTGGGCAGGTACGCGCCGCAACGCGGCTGATGAGGGGCTCTACCTCCACTCCATCGCGCCGGCTGCGGTGTTCCTGACCACGCCTGCGGTGCCAGCCGGTGACGCGCAGGTCGGTGTCACGGTCTCCAACGTCGTCGCCCATCACGGTGGCATCGCTGTGACGCTCTTCGACCACGAGGAGGTCCGACCGGAGGGATGGACCGAGGAGCAGCACAAAGCCAGTGCGATCGCGAGCGTGTATTTCGCCGACAACAGCGCGAGCCCCGAGTCGCCGGATCGGCTGGCCGTCTTCTACTACACGACGGCGGGCGAGCTGGTGTCGCTCAACCGCCGCGGTGAGTGGCAGCGCGGCTGGCACCTCACGGGTGCGGCATGGGACCCGCACACGACCTATCACGTCGCCGCCGAGCGCACGGCGGAGCACCTGCGGCTGACGGTGCAGGCGGATGATCGGGTGCTTGTGGAAGCGCCGCCCCTCCCGTTGGCCTCGCTCCGCCACGGGGATCGCGTCTGGAAAGCCGTCGTTGGAGACCCGTCAGTTGCCCACACCGCCGGCAGCATGGTGCTGCGATCGGCGAACGTCAACGGCCAGGGGCTCGACATGGCGAGGTTGAACGACGAGGTGCCGGAACAGTCGCTCGTGGAGGGGGGCCTGCCGACCTTCGGCCTCTTTTCGTTTGAAGGCGGCCAGGGCTTCATCCAGTTGCCCGCCGCATACGACCCGCGGATGCCTCACCCGTTGATCCTCTTCTTCCACGGCCGCGGCGGCTCGGCGGCTGCGAGCAACCTTCTGATGGAGGATTTCGATCGCTTCCGCCAAGAGGCGCGCCAGCAGGGCTACATCCTCGCGGTGCCTGACTACGGCAGCGACAGTTGGATGAATCCCCGTGGGGAGCAGGTGACTCTGGCCATGCTCACGCACCTGGAGTCGCACCTTTCGATCGACCCCCGACGCTTCTACGTCATGGGAACCTCCATGGGCGGCGCGGCCGCGTTGACCTTCGCCGCCCGCGGGCACCGCCCTGTCGCGGCGCTCTGCAACATCTTCGGCATCACGGATATGGAACGCTTCTACGAGGAGGGTCGGTACAACGAATCCATCGCTGCGGCATACGGCGGCACGCCGCAGGAGCGGCCCGAGGCGTACCGCGAGCGATCGGCCGTTCGGCATATCGATCGCCTGAAGAACATTCCGCTCATCATCCTGCACGGCGACCGCGACACCACCGTCCCATTGTCGCACGGACAGGCTCTGTTCGATCTGCTTCAGGCCGCTGGCGCCGACGCCCGTCTCGAGGTGGCGGCGAACGTGGCGCACGACAACAGGATTATCCGCGGCCGGGAGCAGCAGGTGCTGGAGTTCTTTGGCGGGCACCCGGCGTCGGCTGGCGGCGGCCGGTGACGGGCCGCGGCGCTCACCGCACCAGCCGCAGCCGGGGCGTCTCCTCCCGCACCTGGGCGTCGGCGTAGGCGGCGTACTCCCCCCGCGGCGTGAACGTCACCTCGAGCGGAACGATCCGATCCACCTCGCGCAAAGGCAGGCTGCGCCAACCCGGCCCGTCCGCGCCCGCCACCTGATAGCAGTGCAGCAGCCGCTCGCCGGTCGGCGAGTTGTAGAGCTTGTACGGCTCGACGATGCGGTTGCCCCAGTCCTCGCCGCGGTGGGCGTAGAGGACGCAGAGCAGGCGGTCTCCGCCCGCCATGATGAGCACTCGCTCGAGCGATCGACGCTGGGTCCCGTCCATGGGCATGATGACCTCGAAGCCGGCGCCCGTCCCTGGGGCCGCATCATCTTAGGCCGATATGATGCCTCGATGCGCTTCGGGCCGCTCCTTATCGCGCTCGCCTTCGTCGGCTGCACCTACCGCGGTGGTGTCGGCCGAGCGACCTATGCGCCCGGCTCCACCCAGGACGACGTCGCCCACCGCCTCGCTCCCGGTGACCGCGTGCTCTTCCGCGATGACCGACTGATGATCATCGACGGGCCGCAAGGCGGCCGCGAGTTGAGGTTCGACGACCGCGGCCGACTGGGGACCGACATGCCCGCCGGGGCCGGGGCCGGGGGGCGGGGCGGAGGCGGGCCGCGATGACGGACCCTTCGGGCGGAGGCACGGTCGCGGTGGCCCCGGGCGTCACGATCCCCGCGGGCGCGCTGCGGTGGACCTTCTCGCGCAGCGGCGGCCCGGGTGGGCAGAACGTCAACAAAACCAGCAGCCGTGCAACGCTGATCGTCCACCTGGCCGACCTCGAACCCCGGGTGCCCGCGTGGGCGATGGACCGGCTGCGGGCTTCCGCGGGTCAGCGGCTGGCGCAGGAGCCGGAGCGGCTGGTCATTACGAGCGCCGACAGCCGCAGCCAGCATCAGAACCGGGAGGCGTGCCTGCTCAAGCTGCGGGACCTGCTGGTCCGCGCCCTCAACCGCCCCCGCCGTCGCAAGCCGACCAAGCCCTCTCGTGGGTCGATCGAGCGCCGCCTCGAGGCCAAGCGGAAGACGGGCGAACGCAAGAGCGGCCGCGGCGGGCGGTGGGAGTAGACGACCGGGCCGTCGCGCGGCGACGTCGCACGTCGCGAACGCCAGCCGCATCCGGGAGGCGAACGTAGCCGGCCACGGCCGCCATCACAGAGGCCGTGGCCGCCGCGCCCTTATGGCGTGGGTTCGAGGGCGGATCGCTCCGGGCCGCCGTCGCCATGGACCATCCACGCATCGTCCGTGCCGGCCGGCACGAAGAGATGGTCTGCGCGGTGGGCGGGGTAGTGGCCGTACTTTGTGGGGACGACGTGCGTGCTCTCGAAGACGACATGGTTGTCGTTGTAGCCGACGGCGCCGCGCCACCCTTCGTGCGACGAGGTATGCACGCTGTAGACGTCGTTGGCATCGCCCGCGTTGCGGTCGGAGATCGCGACGGCCTCGGTGTTGAGCGTCTCGCGCCACTCGTCCCGCCGGCCGCCGGGCTCGGAAATCTCCAGCAGCGCGTAGGAGTAGTTCGACGCCCGGAGCGGCACGCCGGGCTGCCCCGGCGTCAGCGACTCGCTCGGGCTCACGAGGTACTCGCCCGTGAAGTAGTTGTTGTCGAGGAGGACCTGCAGCCGGCCGGCGACGCTCCCGTCGGTGAGCGTGGTCGCCTCGCCACGCCCGCTGAGGCCCGGGAAGTTGCTCTGGTTGCCCTGGGCGTACATGACCAGCGCCTGGTGGACGCCGCGGATCTGGGTGTTGTTCTGCATCTGCCGGGCGGTCGTGCGGGCGGCCCCGAGGGCGGGGAGCATCATGCCGATCATCAGCGCGACGATGCCCAGGAGCAGCGAGATCGTCCCGAGGATGATGCCGGCGATCGCCATCCCCCGGCCGCCGACGCGGCTGTCTTCGCCGCCGATCTGCCCGAGGGCGACGATCCCGAGGATCAGCGCGACGAGGCCGATGGGTGAGCAGAAGGTGACGACGCCGAGGATCCCCACCACCAGGGCCGCGATCGCGAGGCCGGAGGTCTGCTGCGGGGGCGGTTCAGCGATCGGATGCGGCTGGGACGGGGGGAACTGGCTCATGACGATCCTCCGCGGAAAGGCGGGGAAGCCTTCGTAGCCCCGGAACGCCCGGCGATCAGCGACGGCCCTCCCCCGGCGGACAAGTGTAACACGAAGCCCGCGGCCGAAGGAGCCGCGGGCTTCGTCTGGATCGCTGAATCGTGCCGTGGTCGGCTACTTGATGAAGAGCATCTCGCGGTAGGTCGGCAGCGGCCAGAGGTCATCCGCAACGATCGCCTCCAGGCCGTCGGCGGCCTTGCGGCAGTCCGCCATGGCGGGGACGACCTCGTCGCGGAAGTGCCGGGCGTGCTCGATCACCTCGCCCCGTGCCTCGTGGTCGAGTGCCGCCTGCAGCCGCTGCGCCCCCGCCTCGAGAGCTTTCACCAGTCGCGTGACCACCTGGAGCGCGCTGCCGTCACTCTCGACGCCTGCCGACTTCATCGCGGCGACCGTCCGCGCAAGCTCGCCCTGGTAGCGGTACGCCGACGGGAGGATCATCTGCCGCACCATCTGCAGGCAGGTCTGCCCTTCCGTATTGATGTCCTTGCAGTACCGCTCGGTGTAGATCTCGTAGCGGCTGCGGGTCTCCCGCTCGGAGAGAACGTTGTACTTCGCGAAGAGCGCGATCGCCTCCGGCTCGACGAGCGCGGGCATCGCGTCGACGGTGTTCTTGAGGTTCGGCAGGCCCCGCTTCGCCGCCTCCTGCTGCCAATCCTCGCTGTACCCGTCGCCGTTGAAGACGATGTCCCGGTGCTCCTTGTAGATCTCGCCCAGCAGCCCCTGCACGGCATCGTTGACCTTCGCGGCATCACCCGCCGTCCGCGTCTCGATCTCGGTGGCGATGTAGTCCAGGCTCTCGGCGACGATCGTGTTGAGCACGACGAGCGGCCCGGCAATCGACTGATTCGACGAGACCGCTCGGAACTCGAACTTGTTGCCCGTGAACGCGAACGGCGAGGTCCGGTTGCGATCGCCGAAGTCGCGCGGGAGCGGCGGCAGCGTGTCCACGCCGACGCTCATGTAGTCGCCCCCGCCCTTGCGGTCGCCCTTCTTCCCGTGCCCGATGTTCTCGAAGACGTGCGTGAGCAGGTCGCCCAGGAAGATCGAGATGATCGCCGGCGGGGCCTCGTTGGCGCCGAGCCGGTGGTCGTTCGCCGCGGACGCGATCGCGACGCGGAGCAGCTTGCTGTACTTGTGCACCGCCCGGATCACCGCCGCGCAGAAGACCAGGAACTGCATGTTCTCCTGCGGGTTGTCGCCCGGCTCGAGCAGGTTGCCGATCGTCGCGCAGCCGATCGACCAGTTCAGGTGCTTGCCCGACCCATTGATGCCGGCGAACGGCTTCTCGTGGAGGAGGCACGCCAGCCCGTACTTCTCCGCGACCTTCTTCAGCGTCACCATCACGAGTTGCTGGTGATCCGTCGCGACGTTCGCGTCCTCGTAGACCGGGGCGATCTCGTACTGCGACGGGGCCACCTCGTTGTGACGCGTTTTCACCGGGACGCCCAGGCGGAAAAGCTCACGCTCCGCGTCCAGCATGCAGGCCAGCACCCGCTCGGGGATCGCGCCGAAATACTGGTCCTCGAACTCCTGCCCCTTGGGCGGTCGGGCCCCGAAGAGTGTCCGGCCCGTCATCAGCAGGTCCGGGCGGGCGAAGTAGAAGTTGCGGTCGATCAGGAAATACTCCTGCTCGGGCCCCGCGGTGACGCTGATCCGCCCGGGCTCCGCATACCCGATGAGCTTGAGCACCCGCTCCGCCTGGCGGGAGACCACCTGCATCGACCGCAGGAGCGGGGTCTTCTTGTCGAGCGCTTCGCCGGTCCAGGAGTAGAACGCCGTGGGGATGCAGAGCACCGTCCCGTTGGGGTTCTCGAGGATGTAGGCGGGCGAGGTGACGTCCCACGCGGTGTAGCCGCGGGCCTCGAAGGTGGCGCGAATGCCGCCGTGGGGGAAGCTCGACGCATCCGGCTCGCCCTGGATGAGCTGCTTGCCGCGGAACTCCGCGAGCGCCTCACCGTTGCCGTTGGTGGCGAGGAAGCTGTCGTGCTTCTCCGCTGTCAGGCCGGTGAGCGGGTAGAAGACGTGAGCGTAGTGCGTGGCCCCCTTCTCGATCGCCCAGTCCTTCATGGCCGACGCGACGGCATCCGCGATCGTGCCGTCGAGCTTCACCCCGTTCTTGATCGTGGCCCGCAGCGCCTTGTACACCGCCTTGGGAAGACGAGCCTGCATCACCGCGTCGTTGAACACGTTCGCGCCAAAAACTTCGTGCGCGGGCGTGTCCTTGTAGTTGAGCGGGGCCGTGGTCGCCTTGTAACTGGTTACGGCCGCAATGGCCTGCATACGTGCGGTACTGCCACTCATAGTCGCGTGCTCCTGTCCTCGAACCCTGCCTACGCGGCCGGGGGTTGTTCTGGGTGAAGATCGCAGGATCCGGCTGCTGGACGCTGTTCTGCAGAAAAACGGTCACAACACCCGGCGAGCGAGTGAAAGCTCCTCGCCTGCGGCGGCAGGAGTATACAACATGAACAAATCGATCTGCAAGTGCCTATTTTATAGGCACTCTGAAACAATACGCCAGCATCACGTGCAAAAAACCGCCGGCGGAGCCTTGCCCGTCAGCTTGGATCGAACGCAAATCGCGTGGTGGGCCGCTGGGTGCCTGCGCGACCCTTCATCGGACCGCCACGATGTACGCCAGCCAGCTTGGGTCGGACTCGGCATCGTCGACGCGCTTCCAGTTGCCGTCGCCGTCGCCGTCTTCGTCGGTGCCCTCCCAGTAGACGTAGCTCTTCGAGAAGCCGGCCTCCTCGAGCAGCTCGCGGACCTCCGCGATGCTCCAGAACCGCCAGTGGTACTCGAACACGCGGTGCAGCTCGCTGCCATCCTTGAACCGGAAGTGGATGTAGAACGAGCAGTCGTGGGTGATGGGGTTGTAGCGGGCCTGTTCCCAGACATACTTGAACCGGACCGGGCCTTCCTCGTCGCTCGGTCCGCCGGCGCGGATCTTGCGAACGTCCTGCTGGCCCTCGATGGTGCATTCCCCCCCGCCCATCATGTCCAGGATCATGATCCCGTCCCGCTTGAGGTTCTGGCGGGCAACCGCGAAGTAATCGCGGAGTTCGGCGCGGGTCTTGAAGATCCAGAACGAAAAGTTCTGCGCCGCGAGGATGTCCGCCTTCGGCTGGTTCACCCGCCGCACGTCCTGTCGCAGGAGCGTCACCCGCTGCTGTTGCCGGGGCGACAGCCGCGAGAGGTTGTGCTCCATCCCCCACGCGAGCGGCTCGGGGTCCAGGTCGACGCCGATCGCCGTCCGCCCCGGCTTCTTCACCCACTCGCAGCACACCGCGAACGTGCCGCAGAAGTCTTCGCGTAGGACCTTGGGGGCCTTGCGGTTCTGCTCGCGGTACACCTGGTCGAAGAACTCGATCTCGTGCTCCGGTTCCTGGACGGACATCTGGTACAGCACGTACTTGTCGGCCCGGTCGGCCAAGGGCGGCTTGCGGGGATTCTTCTGTTTTCCTTTCGCCATAGGCCGGGAGTGTAGCGTGAGCGCCGACCTCGACGCGTGCGGCGGGGTCGCGCGCCCGACCTGCCGCGCGGAGCCGCCGACGCATCAATACACTCTCGTCATGCGCATTATCGCCGGCACGCACCGAGGCCGATCCATCCTGCCGCCGAAGGACGACGAGGTCACCCGACCCATGGTGGACCGCGTCAAGGAAGCCTTGTTCAGCCGGCTGATGTCCCTGGGGATGCTCGAGACCGATCCCGACGCCCCCGGGTACGGGCCGTTCCGCGTGCTCGACATCTTCTGCGGCACCGGATCGCTGGGCCTCGAGTGCCTCTCCCGCGGGGCGGAGCACGTCACGTTCGTCGACCGCGACCGCGACGCCGTGCAGCGGCTCGAGACGAACCTCGCGTCGCTGAAGGAAACGCACAAGGCGGACGTGCTGAACACCAGCGCGCTCACGCCCGCCTGGGCAACCCGGCTGGGCGAGGGCTCCATCCGCCTCACGTTCCTCGACCCGCCTTACGCGATGATGAAGGACCCCGCGAACCGCCTGCGGCTCGACCAGGTCATGCAGGTGCTGCTCCCGAAGCTCGAGCCCGGCGGCGTGCTCGTCTTGCGGACCCACGAAGAGGACCCGCCACTCGCGGCAGAAGGGTACGACGGCCCGTCGAGCTTCCGCTACGGGACGATGGTGCTCCACTTCTATCAGCGGCCGATGCCCGATCCTTCGCCGGACGCCCCTCCGGACGAGGCGTAGCTCAGGCCATCCCCACGCCGTGCTCGTAATCCTGCTCGCCGTGCGGGTCGTTGCGCTTCGGCAACCGGCGGACCTGTGGCACCACCTCGTCGCGGAACACGCCGTAGAGCCGCCGCAGCTCCTCGAGCGGCGACGCGTGCGCGTCGACCCGCATGTCCCAGAGCGGGTACTCCTCCCGATCCATGACGAGGACCGTGGCCGACGTGTGCCCACGCTTGTCGCCTCCCGCCTGCTCCCCCGCCTCCAGCGCGATGAGCAGCCGCTCCGCGAACTCGGCCCCCGCGCTCCGCTCGTAGCCCCCGGCAACCGCGTCCAGCGTCCGCCGATCGACGAGCAGGTTCCCCTGAACCGTGTACCCGTCGCCGCGCAGGTGCCCGGCCCAGTCGGTGCATCGCGGGCCGGTGTGGACGGCGCTACGCCCGGCGGCGTCGACGATCGCGAGTTGGCGATAGTCCCGGTCCGGGTCGCGCCCGATGACCCGTGACAAGGTTGTCGGCGCGTCGTGGCCCCGCTCCAGCAGCTCCAGCGATTCCATCCCGAGGTACGGGTTGATCCATGCCTGCGTCGCCACGGCGCCGGCATCCGGCTTGGCCCACGTGAGCAGCTTGCCCACCGCCGGCACCGCCGTCGCCGCCGCCACGCCCAGCTGCCCCGACTCCCGGCACCGCGCCACAATGGAAAAGGTCATATCGGCTCCCGCGATCCCCGCCCGGTCAGCCTACAGTAGGCCCGGAGGTAACCCGCGACTATGGAATATCGACTCCTCGGCCGAACCGGTGTCCGCGTCTCGCCCCTTTGTCTCGGCTGCATGACGTTCGGCGCGCCGGGCAAGACCAGTCTCGATGACACCTGCCGCATCATCGACCGCTCCATCGAGGCGGGCCTCAACTTCATCGATACCGCCAACGTCTACTCCACCGGCGAGAGCGAGCGCTTCGTCGGCGAGGCCCTCAAACGCAACGGCCAACGCGCCTATGTCGTCCTCGCGACCAAAGTCCATGGCAACATGCACAAGCCCGGCGGCGCAAACGGCGACGGCGTCACCGAGCACCAGGCCAGGCTCAACCCCAACCAGTGGGGCAACTCCCGCCGCGGCATCATCGAGCAGTGCGACGCCTCGCTCAAACGCCTCCAAACCGACTACATCGACCTCTACCAGATCCACCGCCCGCACCCCGACTGCGCCATCGACGAAACCCTCCGCGCCCTCGACGACCTCGTTCGCCAGGGGAAGGTGCGGTACATCGGCTGTTCCACCTTCGCGGCGTGGCAGGTGGTCGAATCGCTCTGGGTAGCCGAAAAGCTCGCCCTCAACCGGTTCGTCACCGAGCAGCCGCCCTACAACCTGCTGGACCGGCGCATCGAGCGCGAACTCATCCCCGTCGCCCAGACCTATGGCCTCGGCGTCATCCCTTGGTCCCCGCTCGCCGGCGGGTTCCTCACCGGCAAGTACCGCCGCGGCCAGGAACCGCCCAAAGGCGCCCGGATCCAGCCGGACCACCACCGCAAGAACATCCTCTCCATCGATCGCGCCTACGACGTCATCGAAGGCCTCGAGGCGATCGCCCATGAGAAAGGCAGCAGCGTCTCCCAACTCGCACTGGCGTGGTGCATGCACCAGCCCGCGATCACCAGCCCGATCATCGGCCCCCGCACCCTCGACCAACTCGAAGACAACCTCAAGGCCTTCGACGTGACCATCACCGACGAGGACCGCCAACGGATCGACGACCTGGTCCCCCCCGGCACCCACGTCGCCGACTTCTACAACGCCCGCTTCGGCCCCCATCCCCACCGCGTGTAGCCAGCCCCCCACCCACCACGTGGAGGGCCGTGCCAACCCGGGACGAGAATCGGCCGCGCATGAAAAAGCCCTTGTTCCAGTTGGAAACAAGGGCTTTTCACAAAGGCCGCGGTGGGATTCGAACCCACGACTGCTTGCGCAAACGGATTTGCAATCCGTCCCCTTGGTCCACTCGGGCACGCGGCCAAGCGCTGGCGGAATC
>CAZKRE010000130.1:1190-9970 GCA_964555075.1 uncultured Phycisphaeraceae bacterium | reverse complement strand
GGCATCGTCCGCCTCCGCCCGGTACAGGGGGGCGGCGATCATACCGGAAACTCGGCGGGCCTACCTTGGCCCCCATCCGTTCGACGGCCGTCCAAGGGCGGCTGCGCGCCTTGCCGCTGGTGGACCCACGAACGCGGACCGAGCGCAGGAAAAACGTTCTCACGCCCCCCTTGCTCGGTCAAACCGTCGCTCGTTCGCAGCAAACCGTCGCTCGTTCAGGTCAAACGGACGCTCGTTTGAAGCAAACGGTCGCTCGTTCAGGTCCAACCGTCGCTCGTTTGCAGTAAACCGCCGCTCGTTCAGGTCAAACCGTCGCTCATTTGGAGCAAACGGTCGCTCGTTCAGGTCAAACGGACGCTCGTTTGGAGCAAACGGCCGCTCGTTCAGGTCAAACGGACGCTTCTTCGGGGCAAACGGTGGCTCGTTTGCAGCAAACCGTCGCTCGTTTGCCGGAAGGCGTCGCTCGTTCAGGTCAAACCGCCGCTCCTTCGGGGCAAACCGTTGTTCGTTCGGTTCAAACGGTCGTTTGTTTGGACCCGACAAGCTTTCGTCCGAGGCAGACGAACGTTGGTCCGGCCTCAACCGACGTTCCCCGGGGGGCGAAGGACGCCCTCCCGGCCCACATCCCCACCCGTGCTGGACCGGGCCACCCACCAAACCTGCCGCTGCGGGGCCGTGAGTCCTGCGGGTTCCGCCCCTCTCCGGCCGATAACCATGGCATGAAGCTCGAGGCCTACCGCAAGATTGTCCCGCTCCATGCGCTTCAGGCCCTGGGCGAGACGTGCCGGGCGGCGGGGAAGACCGTGGTTCACTGCCACGGCTGCTTCGACATCGTCCACCCCGGGCACGTGCGGTACCTCCGCTACGCCGGGCAGCACGGGGATGTGCTCGTCGTCTCGCTCACCAGCGACGACGCGATCGAGAAGGGCGACGGCGCCCGGCCCTACATCCCGCAGGAGCTGCGGGCGGAGAACCTCGCGGCGCTGGAGTTCGTCGACCACGTCGTCATCGCCGACGGCCCGACCGCCGAAGGCGTCATCCGCGAGCTCAGGCCCAGCCTCTACGTCAAGGGCAAGGAGTACGAGGGCTCGACCCACCCGGGCTTCGTCGTCGAGAAGGAACTCGTGGAGGCGTTCGGCGGGCGGGTCATGTTCTCCTCGGGCGACGTCGTGTTCAGCTCCACCACCCTTGTCGAGAGCATGGCCGCCGCCATGCGCGAGGACGGTTCCGGGGGATCCGGGGGGTTCGACGAGGCCGCCCGCCTCCGCCTCACCTGCTCCCGGTGGGACGTGAGCTTCGGCACGATGCGGCGGGTGGTCGAGTCCGGGTTTGCCGGCAAGCGGGTCGCGGTCATCGGCGACAGCCTCCTCGACCGCTACACCTTCTGCGACCCCGCCGACGTCGCCAACGAGGCGCCGATCCTCTCCGTCCGCCCCGTCGAGGACGCCGCCTACCTCGGGGGCGCCGCGGTGATCGCCGCGCACCTCAAGGCGATGGGCGCCGAGCCTCACCTCGTCACGACGATCGCGGACGACGACGACTCCCGCGAGCTCACCGCCACCCTCGCCCGGCTGGGCATCGAGCACACCGCGTTGCCGCTGCGCGACCGCGCGGGCCTGCCGACGAAGCAGCGGTTCCTCGTCGATGGGCAGAAGGTGCTCAAGGTCGACCGCGGCGAGGCCCAGCCGCTCGACAGCGAGGCGGAGCGGCGGGTCCTGCACGTGCTGGCGGAGCTGCGGACCCGGCTCGACGGCGCGATCTTCGTCGACTTCGGCTACGGCGCGGTGACCACGCCGCTGCTCACGGAGGCCGTGCCGCTCCTCCGGCCGCACGTCGACATCCTCAGCGGCGACATCAGCGGCCTGCGGCGGACGCTGCTCGCGATGCAAGGCTTCGACCTGCTCACCCCCACCGAACGCGAGCTCCGCGCCATCTCCGGCGATCTCGAGCAGTCGCTGCCCACGATCGCGGCCTCGCTCATGCAGCGGCTGCACGCCAGGCAGATGTGCATCACGATGGGCGGCAAGGGGTGCGTCCTGTTCCACCCTCGCGAGAGCGACCCGGCCCTCTGGTTCCAGTCCCGGCTGCGGACCGAGCACATCCCCGCGCTCGCGGAACACGTCCGAGACGTCGTCGGCGCGGGCGACGCGATGCTCGCCGCGGCCACCCTCGCCCTCCTCGGCGGCGCCACGATCCAGCAGGCGGGCTACCTCGGCTCCGCCGCCGCCGCCGTCGCCGTCTCCCGCGTCGGCAACGTCCCCGTCGGCGCCGCCGACCTGCTCAAGTGGATGCGCCGGCGGCCCGAACTCACGTCCACCCAGGCCGTTGCCTGACGCCGCCGCACCGCGCCCCCGCCGCAGCCCCCTGCCGCCCCTAGCGCCTGTCCATCTCGTCCCAGATCGCCTGCTGCGCGTCGTTCCGCGTCGGCTGCAGGTCCACGCACTCGGCCAGCGGCTCCTCGATCCGCTCGCGATCGATCCACCGCACCGCCGCATCCGCGTAGAGCGCGTTCACGCCCCGCTCGTGACGGTTGTCGAGCCGGTCCGGCAGCGCGACGCTGTCCGCGAAGATGGCGCGGGAGCCCAGGTCGTCCAGCCGCGGGTACTGCGGCGGGTGCTCGGCCCACTCCCAGTCCACCAGCGGCGCCGACCCGTACCCGCTCTGCGTGCCGCCGGGATCCTCCGGGAACCGGTTCACCGGCGTGTCGTACGCCTGCTCCGGGTCCCGCTCCGCCGGGCAGTAGAACGCTTCCGGGGCATCCATCAGCCCCGCCACGTGGATCCGCCCGAAGAGGACGTAGAGCCCGCTCGTGCTGTAGATCATCGTGTTCCACTGCTTGCGGAGCCCCCGGTAGCCGAGCGGCACCGAGCCGTCGTAGTCGACGGCGTAGGCGTGGAAGGTCTGGTGGACCGTGCGGAGGTTCGCCCGGCACTGGATCTCGATCGCGTGCCGCCGCGCCGCCGCGAGCGCCGGCAGGAGCAGCCCCATCAGCACCGCCACCACGGCGATCACCACGAGCAGCTCGATCAGCGAGAACCCGCGCCGGGCGCTACCGCGTGAAGCGCCGCCGCGCGGAGTGCCGCCGCGAACGGCGGGGCGTCGCACGTGGGAATGCCGGTGTTGCGCCCTCTCCATCCCCAACAGTAGGCCGTTCGGAGGTCTCGCCGCCGCCGCGTCAGAGCATCGTCTCCCACGCGAAGCTCTCCAGGTGCCGCCGCAGCACCGCGAGGGTCGGGAAGCGGCGGTCGAGGATCGTGCGGTTGCGGTTCGCGATGATGTACTTCGCCTCCGGCGGCGCCGAGGCGTAGTGCGCGCGCCCGCCGAGGCAGTCGAAGAACACGCCGATGCAGTCGCGGACGTCCTGCTGGAACTTGTACTTCGCCGGTCGGCCCCAGTCGTAGAAGTCGACGAGCTTGAGCGCAAACCGGACGCCTCGCGGCTGGATGAGGATGTTCTCCGTGTGCACGTCGGCGTGGTACGCCCCCAGCGCGTGGACCGCTTCGAGCCCGCGCACGAGGTTGTAGAGCACGTGCAGCGCCTGATACGTCGGCAGCCGCTCCTGCGGGTGGCGGTCGATCCACGCCTGGAGCTGCATCCCGTCGCAGAGCTCGGAGATCATGGCCACGACGTGCTGCCGGCGGACCGTGATGTGTTCGCTGTGGTGGTACTGGAGCACGATGGGGCAGTGGCGCAGCAGGTCGAGCTTCTGCGCGTGGCGGATGGTGCGCTTGTGCTTCGGGTCGCGGTGGGGGAAGTAGAGCTTGGCGGCGCGGCGGACGCCGGTGTCCAGTTCACGCACCCCGTACACCTCCCCCTCCGTCCCCCGGCCGAGCAGCGACTCGATGACATACCGCCGCCCGACCTTCCGGCCCGGCTTGAGGTCGAACGAGTGGGCCCGGGTTGGAGCGGGAGACGCGGCGGGGGGCACGGCAGAGAGTCTATACCAGCACGGCGTACCGTCGGACCACCGGGCGCGGGGGCTGGAACGACAGCGGCCCGTCGCAAGGACGGGCCGCCGGTCGAACGTTCAGAAGGACCGCCGCGTCAGGCGGACGTCGGCTGCGCCTGAGGCGGCTGCGCCGGCGAGGGCTCGGGCGCAGCGGCCGGGCGCGGCTTCGGCGCCGCGGCGGCGGGCGAGCCGCCCCCATCGGCCTTGCTCTTGCGGTCGGGCGCGAGCACCATCGTCATGCGACGCCCCATCATCTTGGGCATCTGCTCCACCTTCGAGACGTCGGCGAGCTTGTCCACGATCCCGCGCATCTCCCGGTAGCCGATGTCCTGGTGGGCCATCTGCCGGCCGCGGAACAGCATGGTGAACTGCACCTTGTCCCCGTCCTCGAGGAACTCGCGCGCCTTCTTGACCTTGATCTCCAGATCGTGGTCGTCGATGCTCGGGCGCAGCCGCATGCCCTTGAGCTCCGACTGCTTGGCGTGCGACTTGGCCTTCTGCTCTTTCTTCTGCTGCGCGTACTTCCACTTGCCGTAATCCATGATCCGGCAAACGGGCGGGTCGGAGTTGGGCGAGACCTCGACGAGGTCAAGGCCGGCTTCGCGGGCCTTGCGCTTGGCGTCGTTGACGTCGATCAGGCCGACCTGCTCATTGTTCTCGTCGATGAGCCGGATCGGCGAGATGCGGATCATGTCGTTGATGCGCAGCCGCTTACCCGTGTCGCGCTTCACCGGCCGCGTGAATCTGCCCCTAGCGATGGTCGTGTCTCCAAGGAGGAACCGAGTGGCTTGCGGGAACCGGTCGACGCGACCTTCCCGTCAGACAGCCTTTTATGACAATGGACACCGCGCCGCCCGACTCACCGCGGGTCCGGCCGGCGTCCCATAAACACCCTCAGCCTAGCCGTACCGCGCCGTTCAGGCAAGGCGTCCAGGACCGTTTTCTGCCGATTGACACCCCCCGACCCAAAATAACCGGCCACCCCCGCCCCTAGTACAATCTCCCCGTGCGATGGCCCATGCTGGCTCGGCGGACCCTCCTCGTATCGGCTCTTCTGGTGGCGCAGCTCGTGTGCCTGCTGGTGGGGGTGGCTTGGTTTGCGCGCTGGCTCGAAACCCGGATTTCCACCGTCGTCCGCCAGCAGGTGCTCGACACGGCCCGTCAGGTCGCGGGGCAGTTCGCGAACACCATTCAACTCATGGAGATCGAGGGCATCCCCATCCCCGCCGACGACTGGGACCGCCTCCAGCAGCTCGTCGAGGAGACCCGTCTGCCCAACGGCGCCGTCCTCGCGGTGATCGACAGCGACTCGGGCCAGTTGCTGGCCCACCCCGATCTCCGCACCCACCCCGGCACCCTGGAGCTCCCCCTCGCCGAAGCCCTCCTCACCCGCCCCGTCGAGAAGCCCGACGCCTGGACCCAGCTCCCCGACGGCACCTACGTCCTCGCCGCCACCTCCCTCCCCGGCATCGGCGCCCAGATGCTCGTCCTCCAGCCCAGCGAGCCGCTCCGCGACCTCATCGACAGCAACGTCGACCAGGTCCGCATCATCGGCGCCATCATCGTCGTCGCCCTTCTCGCCTTCAGCGGCCTGCTCAGCTACCTCATCATGCAGACCTACGAGGACCGCGTCGGCATCATCAACGCACGGCTCGAGGACCTCGTCGAGCGACGCAGCCGCGCCCTCATGCGCAGCCGCGAGGGCGCGATCTTCGGCCTCGCCAAGCTCGCCGAGTCGCGCGACGGCGAAACCGGCGAACACCTCGACCGCATCAGCACCTACGTCGAACTCCTCGCCCGCGAGCTCTCCCGCCACGACCCCGACCTCGACGACGACTGGGTCCACTCCCTCAAGGTCGCCTCCTCCCTCCACGACATCGGGAAAGTCGGCATCCCCGATGCCGTCCTCCACAAGCCCGGCCCACTCACCGAAGACGAGCGCCACGTCATCCAGCGCCACCCGACCATCGGCGGCGAAACCCTCTCCGCCATCAGCAAACGCTGGGGCGACGACGCGTTCCTCCAGCTCGCCTCTCAGATCTGCGCCGGCCACCACGAGCGGTGGGATGGAAGCGGCTACCCGATCGGCCTCGCGGGCGTTGGCATCCCCCTCGCCGCTCGGATCGTCGCGCTCGCCGACGTCTACGATGCCCTCACCAGCCGCCGGTCCTACAAGGACCCGATGTCCCACGACGTCGCGAAACGGATGATCCTGGCCGGGTCGGGCACCCACTTCGACCCCGCCGTGGTGGACGCCTTCCTCCAGGTCGAACACCGCTTCCGCGAGATCGCCGATGCCCTGCCCGACCGGCGGAACGGCACCACCCGCGGCGGTCATGCCTGACAAGCGTTCCGAATCTGGCTTCGTGCCCGCCTTATCATCCGCCGCATGATGATCGGCCCGCTCCGCGACCGCCTGCTCACCCTCGCCTGCGCCGCCCTCCTCACCGGCTGTGCGGCGCCGCCGATCAACCCCTCGTTCCCCATCACCCTCGACGACGCGAAGGCCGACCTGCGTCGCATGGAGGACCAGCCTGTCCGCCTCGAACGCCCCGTCGTCGTCATCGGCGGGTTCGCCGACCCGCTCGGCCTGGCGCCCGACCGGCTCGGCCGAACCCTCCGCAGACTCACCGGCGACGACCGCGTCCTCTCCGTCAGCATGGGCGGCGTCGTCACCTTCGACGGCGCCCGCCACAAGACCCTCGCGTCCGTGCAGGAGGCCTTCCCCACCAACGACCCGCATGAAACGGTCGAGGTCGACGTCGTCGGCTTCTCCATGGGGGGGCTCGTTGCTCGCAGCGCCGCCGTCGATCCGGCCGAGGGCGGCCCGTCGGCAGACGCGCTGCCCCGCCTCCGCATCGCCCGCCTATTCACCATCGCCACCCCCCACCGCGGCGCCGCCGTCGCACGCCTGCCCCTGGGCCCCCTCGTCCGGGACATGTCCCCCGGCTCCGCCTTCCTCGCCGCGCTCGACGACGCGGACGCCTCGCAGCCCACCCCCCGGGCCTCAGGCCCCGGGCCCCGGGGCTTCGCCACCTACCACTACGTCCGCCTCGACGATCACATCGTCGGCGAGGCCAACGCCGCGCCGCCCGGCCAGACGCCCTGGTGGGTCCACGACCCGGCCCTGCAAATGTCCCACGGCCACGCCTACAAGGACCCCCGCATCGTCGCCGACATCGCCCGCCGACTCCGCGGCGAAACCCCCTTCACCCGCCAACCCCCCGCCCCCTTCCCCGATCGGTAAGCCCCCCCCCTCCCGCCTCGCACGACCGCTTGCTCGATGGCCTGATTTCTCGATTTCCTGATTTCTTGAGTTGTTGATTGGTTGCGTTGCTCCCTACCCCGCCTCTTCCTCCTCATCCTCCCGCGTCTCTCCCGCCCGGCGGACGTACCCCGACAGCAGGTTCGACACCGGCTCCATCGCCTCCACGTGGTCGCACACGATCTTGAAGCAGATCAGCATCGGCACCGCCAGCAGCGCCCCGGGGATCCCCCACATCCAGCCCCAGAAGATCAGCCACACCAGCAGCACCAGCGGGTTCAAACTCAGCCGCCGGCCCACGATCGTCGGCGTCACCAGGTACCCCTCGATCGACTGCACCCCCACGAACACCAGCGGCGGGATCAGCGCCTCCCCGATCGACGAGAACTCCAGCACCCCCGCCAGGAAGATCGCCACCGTCACCGCCAGCGGCCCGATGTAGGGCACGAAGTTGAACACCGCCGCCGTCAGCCCCCACCACGCCGCGTACGGAACCCCAAAGGCCGTCAACAGCCCCCACGTCACCAGCCCCAGCCCGCTGTTGATGATCGTCACCGTCAGCAGGTAGGTCGACACCTGCAACTCCAGGTCCCGCCACGCCTCCACCGCCTCCCGCTTCTCCGGCAGCGTCGGCAGGAACTGCACGAGCTGCCGCAACAGCAGGTCCCCCGACGCGATCAGGAAGTACGCCAGCACCAGCGTCACCGTCAGCCCCCCGACCAGCACCGCCGTCGTGCTCACCACCAGCGTCTGAAACCCCCCCGCCCGGATCTCCACCGGCACCGGACGCTGCTCCCCCGGCTCGCCCGGCGCGCCGGGGTCGTCCGCCTCACCCCCACCGCCGCTGGCGATCGCCCCGATCCGCTCCGTCGCCTGGTTGATCTCCCGGAAACGCCCCCCCATGTCGCGGAACTTCGTCTCCAGCTCCTCCAACGCCTGCGGCATCGTGTCCAGCCAACTCCGCAGCGACTCGCTCACCGCCCCCGCCCCCGCCACCATCCCCATGAACAACGCCCCCATGATCAACAGCCCCGACAGCGGCGGCGAGATCCGCAGCCGCTCCAGCCTCCGCACGATCGGCTTGAACAGGAAGCTCAGCAGGAGCGCCGCCACCAGCGGGATGACCACCATCGACGCGAAGTACAGCCCAAACAGCGCGCAGAAAACCACCAGCGCCCACAGCAGCCCCTTCACGTCCCGCAACACCCCCACCTCCGCCCCCCCCGGAATCGCCGCCCCCGGAATCGCCGCCCCCGGAACCGCCCCCAGAGGCGGAGGCGGCTCCGACTTGGGCACGGGCGCGTCCGACTCCGTCCCCCGGGGCGCCGCCGCCGGGTGACCCGACGCGTCCGGGCTGTCTGGATGCACCTCCGCCTTGATCGCGGCAACCGCTTCGTCTCTGTCCCGCAACCCAACCTCCCGTCTCAGCCCGCGCCCGACAGGATCGTAGGCCGCCATCAGAGCCCGAAGCGTCGGCGGGCCGCACGCCAACCCCTATGCTTTGCGCACCTGAGGTCTCAACCCCGTGCCACCCGCCGAGACCCGGGGACGCGAACCCCAAGGGAG
>CAZKRE010000130.1:0-1090 GCA_964555075.1 uncultured Phycisphaeraceae bacterium | reverse complement strand
CCCCCTCCGCCTCGCCCTGACGCTCGTCGCCCTGGCGGCGCTCGTCGCCGCGCCCGGGTGCGGCGAGGCCGGGCCGGTCGTCATCCACCTCACCGGCGACGACCAGATGCGGTTCAACCTCAGCCAGTTCACCGTCCGCCCCGGCGACGAGGTGCGGCTCGTCTTCGAGCACATCGGCGACATGCCCAAGGCCACCATGGGCCACAACGTCGTCATCCTCCGCGCCGACGTCACCGCCGAGTCCTTCGGCAACCGGGTCCTCAGCGGCGGCGGCACGCTCGACAACGACTACCTGCCCCCAGCCCTCCTCGGCGACGTCCTCGCCCACACCCGCCTGCTCGGCGGCGGCGAGGAAGACACCATCACCTTCACCGCCCCCGGCCCCGGCAACTACACCTACCTCTGCACCTTCCCCGGCCACTACGGCATCATGAAGGGACAGATGATCGTCCGCGGCTGAGCCGGCGCACGAGAACCCGCTGGCGGAGCGCGGGGGTGCGACGGCCCGATCACACGCCCCACCCGGGGGCGCCGATCCGGCCTACAGTACGTTTTCTGGCGCACGCCGCGCCCTCAGGAGATCGACTGATGCGCACCCCCGTCCTCGCCTTCGCTTCCGTTGCCGGTTTCACGCTCACGCTGGGCTTCGCCGGGTGCGCCAACGACCGCGGCGCGAGGTCGGCCGATTCGCCCGACTCCCCGATGCGCATGGCGATGATGTGTCCCGACTGCGAGACGGTCTGGGCGCGGCAGCACGTCGGCCTGAACCGCGGCGGCATCAACCGGTACACCAGCGGGCGGGAAATGGTCTGCCCGACGTGCGACGAGGCCGCGGAGACGATGATCGTCGATGGCCGGCCCGTGATCCACGACTGCCCCGACTGCGAGGTGAGCATGGTCCCCGTGACCGCCGCCCCCCAGCCCGCCAACCCCCGGGGCCCGCGCTGAACGCGTGCGAGAAGCCGATGCGGGAGCGGGCATGTCGTGTGGGCATCCGGTGACATTCGGCACGGGCGGGCGGCACGGATCGTTCCTCGGGTGCCATCTATGAGCAAGCCTTTGTCAAGCGTCGCGTGGGGCGGGTGAGCGG
>CAZKRE010000129.1:3801-10220 GCA_964555075.1 uncultured Phycisphaeraceae bacterium | reverse complement strand
GATGGCGGGCAGGAGCCTCGCGGAGCTGGGCGTGGCGGGCGAGGTCGTGCCGACCCACAGCAGCGTGAAGGAGAGCGTGTTCCCCTTCAACAAGTTCCCGGGCGTGGACGTGATCCTCGGGCCGGAGATGCGGTCGACCGGCGAGGTCATGGGGATCGACGCGAAGTTCCCGCTCGCCTTCGCGAAGAGCCAGATGGCGGCGAACACCCGGCTGCCCACGACGGGCAAGGTGTTCCTGAGCGTGCGGGAGAGCGACAAGGCGGCGGTCGTCCCGGTGGCGGAGCGGCTGCTCGAACTGGGCTTCGAGGTGGTCACCACGGGCGGGACGCACGCGTTCCTCGCCGAGCGGGGCGTGACGACGCAGCGGCTCGCGAAGATCAGCGAGGGTCGGCCCAACGCGACGGACCTGATCACCAACGGCGAGATCGCGCTGATCATCAACACGCCCACGCGAAAAGGCATCAAGACCGACGAGGGCAAGCTGCGCTCGACCGCGGTGCGGTTCAACGTCCCGATGATCACGACGATGACGGCGGCGGCGGTGGCGGTGCAGGCGATCGCGGCGTTGCAGGAGGGGGCCTGGGGCGTCAAGGCGCTGCAGGAGTACTTCCCCGACGCGGCACGGGACGCGGGCGAGGTCCTCGCGGCCGCGGGCGCCGACGTGAAGTAGCGCACGAGCCGCGACGTGACCCGCCGCGGCTCGGCTCGGCACCGCTCGGCGGGTCAGGCGACGTCGCTGGGGGAGACAAAGGCGTCCCCGCCGACGTTGCCGATGATGTCGTCCTCGTCGCCGTCGCCGATGGCGCCGGGCTCGACGCCCAGGACGGCGAGCAGGCCCGGGTCGGCCACGAACTGGGTGCCCACCAGGTAGACGCCGGGGCTGACTTCGCGGCAGTGACGGACGACGATGGACTGCTGGGCGACGACGAAGCCGTGCTGCATGAAGCAGGCGCGCCAGCAGGATCCCTGGGGCAGCTCATCCTGGCTGATGAAGCCCAGGCCGCCGCGGGCGATGTCGCGGATCTTGACCTCGATGGGGTAGCGGTCGAGCCGGTTGCGGCTCTCGGGGTGGAGCTCGCAGTCGCCGCGGATGACGAAGCGTTCGAAGGTTCGGTTGCTGCCGGGCCCGGTGTTTTTCGCCGGGTCGCGGAGGGCTTCGAGTCGGTTCAACTCGGCCAGCAGGGAATCGGGATTGCGGCCGGTCATCGTGCAGGCTCCACGGGCGTCTCGCGTCTCCTTGGCGGTATCGACGGAACGGGTGGGGCACTTGAGGCAAAGCCGGCGCGTGGGAAGCCCGCGCATGAAAACGCCCCGCGCGGTGGCGGGGCGTCGTAGAGTTCGGGATCGAGCGGGGCTCAGGGCTGCGGGTAGGGGTGCAGCTCGGTGGTCTCGTCCATCAGGACGAGGCGGTCGATGTCGTCGAGGAAGGCACGCCAGTAGGTGTCCCAGGTGCGGGCGTGGTCGTTCTTGACCTGGCCGTAGCTTCGGGTGAGGTGCCAGAGCTCCGGGCTGGGGTCACGGCGGAGTTCGCCGACGGTGACGCGGTTGGAGCAACCGGTGGCCAGCACGGCCGAAACCACCAGGGCCGCGGGAGCGAGCATCGTGAGCGTCTTGAACATCGCGTCTCCTCGTCGAGACCGGACCAATAAGAGGAAGGTGAGTCTGGGAGGATTGTCACGGTTGCAGGGGTGGGTGTCAACCGGGTGCGGCGTCCGATAAGCGGCCGGCCGGCCCCCCATGAGAAGGCGGGCGCCCGGCGGCGGCCTATTCCGCCGGACGCAGGCGCAGGGTCACCGCCGTGTTCAGCGGCGGGATCGCGTCCGTCCGCGTGCCCCACTGGGCGTTGTCGGTCTGGTTCGTCTGGATCGACGACCGGGTGATCAGGTCGTCGCCGAAGTTGACGAGCGAAACGACCGACCCGCCGAGATCCGCCATGTAGAGCGTCTGCCCCTCGTGCTCGACGAACGCCGACCCGGTGAAGAGGAACGGCGTCGGCGGCATCGGCCGGTCGTTCTGCTGATCGATCACCCACTCGTGGACCGGGACCTCCCGCGGCGTGCCGTCGCGGTCGACCACGAAGAAGAGGTCGATGGCGGGGCCGCGCGGCGGGACGATGGCGAACCCGTCCCCCTCCTCCCGGGACTGGATCGGGTGCCCCGGCGTCAGGCCCAGCGAGAGCAGGGCGAGGTGGATGTGGCTCGGGCGGGCGGTGATGGCCAGGATCGCCTCGTGCTCCCGCGTGCCGGGCGAGCAGGCGATGAGTTCCAGCCACTCCCCCTCGCGGAGGACGACGTAGCCGTCCAGGTCGATCTGGCGGCGCTCCCGATCGACGTGGATGCCCGGCCAGCTTGCCGCCTGCGCCGCGTCGGAAGGGGGCGTGGGAGCGGCCCGGGCCGCGGCATCGGACGCGGGGACGGCCGGCGGCTGCGACCGATGGGTGGGCCCGGCGCCGGGGCCGCTGGGGGGCGGCGGTGTCGGCGAGCCGCCGGTCGGGCCGCTGCATCCGGCGAGGCTGGCGAGGGCGAGCAGAAGCGGGGCGGCGAGGCGGACCGTGGGGCGGGGCATGGGCAGGACCCTCCTTCGCCACCACTGTATCCCGCGCGGCAACCGCGCAGACGCGGGCGGCGCAAGAAAAAAGGCCCGGCTGGGAGGAATCCCAAGCCGAGCCCTTCCGGGGGCAGTGGTAGGTCGAATCGACTGACGCCGATCGACAAGCCCAAGTGTACCGAGGTTGAGAACTCTTGCAAGGGGTTTTCCAGCATTTCGGAAAACGGCCCCCTCATGGTCCGATTGTCGCAGCCCGGGAGGCCGCGCGGTCCCTCGGGCTACCATGCGCGTGATGGAGTCGGAGCAAGCGATGGACGATGCGGAGCGGCTGCCGCCGCTGCACCCCGATCGGCTGACGTGGGCGGCGCTGCTGGGGCGGTGGGTGGACTTCGCGCGCAGCGCGTTGGCGCTGCCGACGGATGTCGAGGGTCGGCGGATGCGGGACGCGGTGCCGGACATCATCGCGTTGCAGGCGGTGTGGTTCGCGCTGGGGCGCCTGGATGAGCTGGGGCGTGACCAGCGGATGCTCGGGATCGACCGGGCGGGGGTGCTGATCGAGCGGCACGGTGCGGCGCTGCGCGAGCGGTGGGGGGACGAGGCGATGCCGCCGCTGCTGGAGGAACTCATCCGCGACGCGCGGGAGGCGTGGGCACGGGAGAGCGGCCGGGGGGACGCGGGGCCGGATCAGGAGAGCGCCGCGAGGTAGGCCCGCACCGCGCCGGTCATGCCGAGCGTGAGCGCGTCGGCGACGAGGGCGTGGCCGATCGACACCTCGAGCACGTGGGGCACCCGGCGGAGGAACGGCCCGAGGTTCTCCGCCGTCAGGTCGTGCCCGGCATTGAGCGCCAGGCCCGCACCGTGCGCCGCCTCCGCGGCCGCGGCGAAGCGGTCGAAGCCGGCTTCCCGCTCCGCGCCGCCCCGGTCGTACGCCGAGGCGTAGGGCTCGGTGTAGAGCTCGACCCGGTCGCAGCCGGTGTCCGCGGCGCGGGCGATGGTCTCGGCATCGGCGTCCATGAACAGGCTCACGCGGCAGCCCAGCGCCTTGAGCTCCCGCACGATCGGCGCGAGCCGGGCGACCGCGGGGGCGTCGAGCAGCCAGCCGTGATCGCTCGTCGACTGGTCCGGGTCGTCGGGCACGAGGGTGCACTGCGTCGGTCGGGTTGCGCGGCAGTGGTCGAGGTAGCGGCCCTCGAAGGGGTTGCCCTCGATGTTGAACTCGCGGCCCGCGTCCCGCCACGCCGGCTCCGCGAGCAGTGCCGCGATCTCGCCGACGTCGGTCGCGCGGATGTGCCGCTCGTCCGGCCGGGGGTGGATCGTGATCCCGTGGGCCCCCGCCTCGAGGGCGGTCCGGGCGAGGCGGGCCGGGTCGGGGTAGGGCAGCGCACGGCTGTTCCGCAGGAGCGCGACCTTGTTCACGTTGACGGAGAGCTTCGTCATGGCGGGAGACTTTACGCGAACCGGGCTCCGCGGCCAGCGGCGCCGAGCCATCCGGCCCGCTACGCGTGCTCCCTCACGAGGAACATGAGGATCAGCACCCAGAGGCAGAGGACGAGGTTCTGGAACGGCAACTGCAGCGCCGGGGGCAGGCTGTAGAGCATCGCGACCGTTGGGACCCACAGGGCGGTGTTGGTGATCAGCACCGGCACCGCGCGCTCCCGGTACCACCGCTTGCCCAGCCGACGCCGCGTCTCGGCGAAGTCGAACCGCGCCTCGCGCCAGACGTAGGCCACCGTCATCAGCGGGACGAACCACAGGGGCACCGCGACCGCCTGATCGACCAGGACCTTGCTCGCGACGGTCCCGAACGTCAGGTCGTCGCCGAACGCCCAGGACTGCAGCCGGTAGAAGAGGTCGGTCTCGAAGCCGCGATAGGCCCAGAACAGCAGGTAGAACGGCAGGTGACGCAGCGGGGCGCGGTGGCCGGCGGCGGGGGCGACCTGCTGGATGAGCACCGGCAGGAGCCCGCCGAACGTCGCCGTTGAAACGATCGAGAAGGCAAAGCCCCAGTCGCGCTTCCGGTCGGCGACCCACTCGAGCGCGGCCGTGGTGGGGGGGTGGAAGTAGTACCCCAGCAGGATCGCCAGCCCGATGATCCAGATCACCGCCCCGGGGAGCAGGTTGGCCCGCGCAGCGTCGAGCCCCTGGCGCACGGGGTGCGGCCGCCGGGGGGCGCGCTCGATGGGGACTTCACTCACGGCGGCGGGAGTGTATCGGATCAGCCGCGGTCGGCTGCCTCCGTGGCGCGTTCACGCCGGGACTGCGGCGCCGCCAACGCCGGGTTGGCCGGTTCCACCGCCTCCGCCTCGGGCGGGTCGGCATCGGCCGACACGTCCTGGGTCGCCATGGCCGGGGCCTCGAGCCATTGCCGCACCGCCGCCCGCGTCGGCTCGGAGAGGGCCTGCGGCATCGCCCGCAGCACGAGCTGCATCTCCTCCTCGCTCCGCCAGAGGAACGACTCCAGCGGCCCCGCCTGGGCGCCGGCCCACTGCCACGCGATGGGCCCCAGCCGGTCAACGAGCAGCCGCAGCGCGTCCGCCCGGACCGCCGCGTCGACGTCGACATACGCCGCGAGCACCGCCGGGTCGCGCAGCGCCGCCATCGCCTGCGGGTCCTCCTCCAGCAGGAGGATGAGGATCGCCTCCGTGACCAGCCGCCGATCGGTGGCCGAGAGGGTGAGGCCCGGCCGCTGAAGCAGGGCGTGGAAGCCCTCGGTCGCGGACTCCAGGGCCCGCTTCCGCCAGTTCGACAGCGTGGGGATGTGCCGCTCCTCCAGCGCCTTGGCGGCGGCGTAGCGGGCGAAATCGGGCGGGATGCGGCTGCCGAAGTCGACCCGGCCGAACTGCCCGCCCTGCACGCCCAGCACGACCGCCTTGAGGAACGGCTCCGCGAGGTGGGACGGGACCCGCGACCAGGCGTGGTACGCCGCGTAGGGCTGGGCGCGGAAGTGCTGTTCGAGCGCGTCGTGGTAGGGCACCGCGAACCCGCTGGCCGTCGCGAGCGAGGCCAGCCCCTGCAGGTTGAGCGCTTCGGGGGAAGGCATCGCGAGCGGGCGGGCGGGGATGGGAGAGACGCCGAACCCCGCCTCCCGGCCGCGGATGACGAACCGCGGCGCGGTGGGCCCGCGCTGGCGGAGCGTCGCGTTGACCCGCTCCATGCCGGTGCGGAAGGCGTCGTAATCGTCCCCGATGTACCGGGTGTAGTCCGCGACCCAGGCGTCGAAGGCGACCGGGGCCGGCTGGGCGATGAAGGGGCGGACCTCCGCGAGCGGATCGTCGGCCGGTCGGCGGACGACGCCGGGCGGGTGGCCCAGGTGGTGGGGGAGCGGGAGGCCGAAGGCGAACGTGGCGAGGCCGCCGCCGATCGGCGGCCGGCCGGCGGGCGGGGCCGGGGGCGGCGCGTCGAGCGCGTCGGAGTGGAGATAGGCCGGGTGCAGTGGCGTCAGCCCCGCCTCCCGCGCCCGCAGCGTGGCGAGCGTGGGGGAGGGGCGGGTGACAGCCGGCGGCGGGGCGGGCGCCCGGAGCGTCGCGCACCACTGGGCGAATGCCGCCTCGGTGCCCGTGCCGACCCGCTCCTCGTGGAACGTGCCGAGCACGCGGGCCGTGGGGCCATCGGTGGCGGTGACGGCGACGCCGAGGTCGCGGCCGTCCGCCGACCAGACGCGGCCGGTGAGGACCACGACGCCCCCGGCCGCGAGCGGATCGTCGCCGCCCAGCGCGTGCACATGCCCGGCGGGGAGGATCGGCAGGCCCGCGCCACGGGCCGCCTCGACGAGCGTGTCGGCCAGCGCATCGCCCCCGTAGGCCCGGCGGGGCTGGTCGAGCGGGAGGAGCGGGCCCATCACGATCCGCATCGGCGTCGACGCGGCCGGCTCC
>CAZKRE010000129.1:0-3701 GCA_964555075.1 uncultured Phycisphaeraceae bacterium | reverse complement strand
CTCCGGGGGCGGCTCCGGCGCCGCGGCCTCCACGAGCGACAGCAGCGGCCCCACGAGCCCGGCGGCGTCGGCGGGGGTCCGGATCGCCCCGGCCGGGAGGCTCGCCACCCGCCACGACGAGCCGGTCAGCAGGTCCGAACACCACAGCTCGATCCGCGTCCCCCCGCGGTCCGCCGCGTCGAGCAGGCGGAGGTGCAGGTGGGCAGCGGCGCCCGTGACGCCCCGCTGCGGCGATGCCTCCGTGGGGTCGGGGGTGTCGGCACCGATCCGCGGGACCCGCGACGCCGCCCACCCCAGCCCGCGCCGGTCGAGCACCGCGACGCCCGGCCGCGACGCGAGCGCGTCCAGGATCGCATGACGGGCCGCGAGCGCGGGCGCATCCGTGTCGGGGTAGACGAGTTCATCGGCACCGAGGGCGATGTGCAGCCGCGACAGGCCCGGTGCGGCCGCCACCGCCGGGGTGTCGACGGCGGGGCTCGCCTCGACGAGAACCGGCCGCACGCCTACTCCCGCGAGATACGCCTCCGCCCGGACCAGCGGACGCGTGTCGGGGTTGTCGCGCGGCGCGACACGCACTTCGTAACTCACCTCCACGCCCGGCTGGACCTCCCGGTCGGTCCACGAGGCCGCGTCGAGCGGCAGCGTCGCCACCACCGAACCCCCGGCTTCGCCCCCGCTCCCGCTCCCGCCCCCGCCCTCGGAACTCCGGCGGGATACCACGATCGCGACGGCACCCTCGAACCGGTCCCGCTGGGCCGCCAGCTCGCCGGGGTCCCACGCCAGGCGGATCTCCCGCTCGAACGGCGTCACCGTCACCCGCTGCGGCGCGGGCACGTTCGGCAGCGTCATCGTCCCCGCGGGCGAACCGTCGGCGGGGTGGATGACGAGCGTCGCCGCCCCCGCGATCGGCGGCTGCGGGTCGACCCGGCCCACGGCCGCGGGGTCGGGCAGCACCGCGTGAACCAGCCGCCCCGTCTCGAACCGCGGCGCCACTCCCGCGATGGGCGCATCGGCCGCGGCCGGCTCCGCCAGCGGGTACGTCCGCGTCGCCCAGTTCCACGTGCCGGGCCGGCCCGACGCGGCCTCCACCGTGGCGGGGGCGTGGGCACGCAGCGAGACCCGCGCCGGAGCGCCGAGCGACGTGCCGGGCAGCGGCACGTCGAGCCGCCCCGCGAGCGGGACCTGCTCGAAGATCACGCCTTCCCAGCCCGGTGCGGCCGCGGTGACGACGATCCCCGCGGCGGGCATCGGCCCCGACTCGCTCGCGGGCGACCACACCAGCCGACCACCCTCCACCCGCATCGGCGGCAGCACCGGGAACGGGGCGGCGGGGGTGTCGAAGAGCCGTCGGCCCTCCCGATCCTCCCCGCTGAGCCGGTACGCCACCGTGTTGGCCCCCGAGGCCGGCGCCTGCCCGTCAAAGAGCGTGAAGACCAGCGCGCCGCCCGCGTCGACGGCGGTCGGCTTGCTCAGGTCCACCTGCGTAAACGGGCCGTCGACGCCCGGCGCCCGGAAGAGCAGCACCCGGCTGGCCATGCTGAGCCCGCGGGCGTCGGGGGTGACGTGCGCGGTGAAGCGACGCTGCCCGGTCGCCGGGTCCCAGCCGGATTCGACGCGCACGTTGACCGCGGTCGGCGATCGGCCGAACGGGCTGGACTCCAGCCAGCGGAGCGAGGCGTTGACGGCCTGGGCGCGGGTGGTCGCGGCCGGGGGCGCGCCATCGGCCGCGGGGGAACCGGGACTCGCGTCGGGGGCGGGAGCGTCGGCAAGGGTGTTGGCGAGGGGGGCGGCGAGGAGGTCCCGGGCCACGTCGAGTTCCGGGGCCGTCCGCGTGTTATTGACGATGAGGTAGATCCCGACGCCCATGCCGACCAGCACGAACGCGATCGCGATTCCGAGCCCGCGGGTGAAGCGGAATCGCCCGCGGGGGGCGTGGCCTCCTTCGCCGGAGTAGGCCTGGAAGAGCCGGCTCTTGCGGAGGCGGTCGAGGTCCGACTCGTCGCTCGCCGGGGCGGCGGGGGCGCGCTGGGGCCGGGGCCTGAGGCGGATCGCCGGCCGATCGGCGGCGGAGCCGTCCGAGGGGATGCCGCTGATGCCCGTCGCGGTGCCGTCGCTCTTCGAGCCGGCGGCCGGCGCGGCGGGCGGTCCCCCCGACTCCGGCACTTCGATGATGCCCCCGCAGGCGGGGCACTTCACCACCTGCCCCCGCAGGCTCGCGGGCGCATTGAACGAAGCGCCACAGGCATCGCAACTCGCTATCGGTTTCATGTTCACCCACCCGGACCCAGATGTTCGCGTATCCGTCGCACCGATCGGCCCCCTGAGATGCTCGTCGCGGGGCCGCCCGAACGCCCATCCTAAGACAGTCGCCAGCCCGATGGAAGCCGCACGACCCCACTTGGCGCCCGAATGCTTGACCCCTCCGTCACCCCCCGCGACACTCTGCCCTCACGCACCGGGGGGCCAGCGCCCCCGTTCTCACGCCTTGGACGCCCGATTCTCCCGGAGGTTCCCCGCATGGCCAGGAACGAAGACGCCTTCTCCCCGACCCCCAGGGACCGGTTCACCTTCGGCCTCTGGACCGTCGGCAACCCCGGCCGCGACCCGTTCGGCGAGCCGACCCGCGCCCCGATCAGCCCCGCGGAAATCTGCGACCTGCTCGGCGACGTCGGCGGGGTCTACGGCGTGAACTTCCACGACAACGACCTCATCCCCATCGACGCCTCCGAATCCGAAGCGCAGCAGATCAAGCGCGACTTCAAGGCCGCGCTCAAGCGGAACCGGCTCGTCGTCCCCATGGCGACGACCAACCTCTTCGGCGACCCCGCGTTCAAGGACGGCGCCTTCACCAGCAACGACGCCGAGGTCCGTGCCTACGCGATCCAGAAGACGATGCGGGCGATGGACCTGGGCGCGGAGTTCGGTGCCAGGACCTACGTCTTCTGGGGCGGGCGCGAGGGCGTCGAGAGCGACGCGACGAAGGACCCGGTCGAGGCGGTCCGCCGCTTCCGCGAGGCGATCGACTTCCTCTGCGACTACTCGATCGACAAGGGCTACCGCTACCGCTTCGCGTTCGAGGCCAAGCCCAACGAGCCCCGCGGCCACATCTACTTCGCCGTCACCGGCAGCTACCTCGCCCTCATCCCCACGCTCAAGCACCCGGACATGTGCGGCGTGAACCCCGAAGTCGCCCACGAGCACATGGCGGGGCTCAACTTCGTCCACCAGGTCGCCGCCGCGATCGAGCAGGGCAAGCTCTTCCACATCGACCTCAACGACCAGGAGTTCGGCCGATACGACCAGGACTTCCGCTTCGGCTCGGCGAACCTCAAGCACGCGTTCTTCCTCGTCAAGCTCCTGACGGACCACAAGTACGACGGCCCGAAGCACTTCGACAGCCACGCCTACCGCCAGAGCGACTACGACGACGTGAAGGCCTTCGCCGCGGGCTCGATGCGGACCTACAAGATCCTCGAGGCCAGGGCCCGTCAGTGGAACCGGGACGCGGAAATCCAGGCCCTGGTGAAGCAGGTCAACCGGCGGAAGAGCAGGCTCGAATCGCTGACGAAGAGCTACTCGCCGAAGAACGCCCTGGCCCTGCTGACGACGGAGTTCGACCGGCAGGAACTGGCGAGCCACACGCTGCCCTACGAGAAGCTCGACCAGCTCACGATGGAACTGATCCTGGGCGTGCGGTGACG
>CAZKRE010000128.1:0-10282 GCA_964555075.1 uncultured Phycisphaeraceae bacterium | reverse complement strand
GAATGGAGCCGAGGGGGATCGAACCCCTAACCTTCGCCATGCCATGGCGACGCTCTCCCAATTGAGCTACGGCCCCGCGGTCGCGTGAAGGGCAGAGTATATGGAGGGGCGGGCGGAGCGGCAAGGCGGGGTGGCGGGCGAAAGCGGTGGGGCTGCCCGTGCTATAGTGGGGAGTAGACGGCCGGGCGCTCCGGCCGCGGGACCTGTCTCGGAGACCACGGTTGTCATTGCAAGAACAGCTTCACGCCCTCTTCCTTCTGGATAAGCAGGTCCGCGCGATGCGGTCCCGCCTCGATGCCGCCGTCAGCCGCACGCGGGCCCAGGCGGGCAAGCGGGGGCAGCTCCAGCAGCAGCGGGACGAGCTCGCGGCGCAGCTCAAGCTCGTTCAGGCGAAGGCCGCCACGCTCGAGAGCGAGGCGAACGCGCTGGAGGGCCGCGTCGGCAAGCTCCGCGAGCAGATGAACACGGTGACGAGCCACAAGGAGTACCAGGCGCTTGTCATCGAGGTGAACACGCTCAAGGCGGACAAGGAGCAACTGGAAGAGCAGGCGCTCGAACAGCTCGGCAACGTCGACACGCTGCGGGCGAAGATCGCCGAGGTCGACGAGAAGATTGCCGAGCGGGGCAAGCTGGAGACGCAAAGCCAGGGCGAGGTCGATTCGGCGAAGGCGGAGGTGGGCGAGAAGCTGGATCAGCTCACGGCCGAGCGTGACGCGGCGGCGGCGCAGGTGCCCGAGGATGTGCGGTCGCGCTTCTTCAAGCTTGCGGACGAGTACGAGGGCGAGGCGCTCGCCGAGGTCGAGGAGCAGAGCCGGCGACACATGGAGTACACCTGCGGCGGGTGCTACATGTCGATCCCCGTCGAGCGGGTCAACGCGGTGATGAGCAAGCCGGACGTCATCACGACCTGCCCGAACTGCGACCGGGTCCTCTACGCGTCTCCGGAACTCAAGACGGCGATCGGGTCGAAGTAGTCGAGGCGATGAGCGAACAGCCACCAGCGACCGGGCGCGGCCGCCCGACTTCTGGCTATTCGCTCATGGCTTCTACTCCGGTTTTTCTGCTTTTATTCGTTGACGGCGGGTCCCGCGGCAACCCCGGGCCCTCGGGCGTGGGCGTGGTGCTCAAGGACGGCGACGCCGGCACGCCTGTTCATCAGGCGGGCTACTTCCTCGGAAAGATGACGAACAACGTCGCGGAATACCGCGGGCTGCTGCGCGGCCTGGAGGTCGCGGCGGAGTTGGGCGCGCAGCGGATCGCCATCCGCAGCGACTCGCAGCTCATGGTTGAGCAGGTCAACGGGCGGTGGAAGGTGAAGCACGCGAATCTTCAGCCGCTGCACGCCGAGGCGACCGCGCTGCTCCGCCGGTTCGCGTGGTGGGAGATGAAGTACGTCCCCCGCGACCAGAACAAGGAGGCGGACGGGCTGGCGAATCGCGCGATGGATGCGAAGAAGGACGTGCTCGTCGTCGTGCGGGGCGAGCGGCAGGCGGCGTCCGCGGCCGCTGCGACGGGGGGAGAGCAGACGGGCGCCGGTGCGGGCGAGGCGGCGTCACCGACGCTGCCCTGTTTCACCGCGATGCTCCGCGGCAAGGCGCGGGCGTGTCTCGCGGGAACGGGGGCGGACAACGAGTACACCTTCGGCCCGACGACACCCGACGGGTTCTGCATCCACGCGGCGGCGGCGGCGCTGGCGGACGGCCCGTTGCAGTGGCCTGTCGGCAAGCGGACGGGCGAGACGCGGTGTCGCGCCTGTGGACAGTGGGTCCAACTGCACCGGCTGGCGTGAACCGCCCACGGGTCTCCGTGTCGCCCCAGCCGATCACTTCGCCTGCACCCGCTCCCAGAACAGCCCTTGCGCCCTGCCGAAGTCGTCCGTCTGCGACTCGAGGCGGTGGAGCAGTTCCGCCAGTGACGCCTCGTCGACGTGGGGATTGCGGGCGGCGTCGCGAAGGGCGGTGGCGGCCTGCGTGACTTCGCGGGCTCCGTCCGAAAACTGGCGGGCGGCGGCGTAGAGGTCGAGCAGGTCCTGTTCCCGCTGGTCCGGCTTGTGCAGCAGCCGCCAGGGGCTCCGTCGGATCTCCGCGAGGCCCAGCTTGGCGTCGATGGCCGCCGACTGCAGCGAGTCCACGATCCGTTCGATCTTGGCCCGGCTGCCGCGGACGAGGGAACGGGCGTCCGCGGTGATCGCGGCGGTGTCGTCGAGGACCTGCTTCAGGTTGTCCGAGGTCTCGTTGAGGTTGGTGGCGAGGCGGTGCCCCTCCTCGAGGAAGCTGTCGACACGTTCGATCGTCGTGGGCAGCCGCTCGTTGATCGTGTCGGTCGTGTCGCGGAGATTGGCGAGGGTGGCGCGGATGTCGACCTTGCCGTCACCGAGCACCTCGCGTGCCTCGGCCATCGCCCCGCCGCCCTCTTCGGCGAAATCGCGGACGCGCTCAGCGATCGGGTCTACGTGGCCGTCGATGCGCTGGGCGAGCGTGGTGCCGGCGTCGAGTGCCTGGTTGAGACGGGGGATCGTCTCGCCGCTCACCCGGGAGAACGCCCCGCTGATCTGCGGCGCCAGCTCGGTGACCTGCGTGAGCAGCGCCTGATAGGAGCCCGCCTTGCCGTTGAGCGCCTCGCCCTTGGCGAGTGGTTCGCCCTCTCCGAGGGAATGCACCTCGAGCCACGCCAGCCCCGTCAGCGTCCCGCCCACGCGAACGTCGGCGTCGCGCTTGAGGTCGAACTGGCTCGGCAGCTCGAACTCGACGCGGACGAGCGCCTCGCCCGCCTCGTCGGGGTTCGGCTCGACGACGACGCGTGAGACCGTGCCGATCTTCACGCCGCCCAGGCGCACCGGGTCACCCGCGGCGAGCCCGGCGACGCCGACCGTGACGGGGAAGCTCACCAGCCTTGTCGGCCGGGGGTCGAACCAGCGGCCCGCGGCGCCGAGCATCAGCAACAGCGTGAACGCCACCGCCACGGCCGCGACAACGAAGAGGCCCGCGCGGACGGCCTGTGGGTTGTGATTCATCCTGCATCTCCTCGCAAACGCACCCGCGCTCCGCCTCCACGTCCGGCGGCTACTCCAGCAACTCCGTGATGTAGTCGGTCCCGATGACCCGCTCGGTGAGCGGTCCCTCCGGCAGGCCGTTGATGAACTGCCGCACGAGCGGGTCGCGCGACGCCCGCATCTGCTCGGGCGTGCCCTCGGCGACGAACCGGCCACGGTCGAGCAGCGCCATGCGGTGCGCGATGCGGAACGCCGACGTCATCTCGTGGGTGATGACGACCGTCGTCACGCCGGTCGATTCGTTGAGCTTGATGATGACCTCATCCAGCTTCGCGACGCTCACCGGGTCGAGCCCGGCGCTCGGCTCGTCGTAGTAGACGATCTGCGGGTCCATCGCCATCGCCCTCGCGACCCCCGCCCGCTTCCGCATCCCGCCGGAGATCTCGCTGGGGTAGCGGTCTGCGGCGAAGCGGAGGTTCACGAGTTCGAGCTTGATCGTCACGATCAGCCGGATCGCCTCCTCGTCGAGGGGGGTGTGCTCCCGCAGCGGGAGCGCGATGTTGTCGAAGACGGTCATCGAGTTGAACAGGGCGCCGCTCTGGAAGCTGACGCCGATGGTCTTGCGGTACGCGTCGAGCTCGCGCTCGGAGAGGTGGCAGATCTCCTTGCCGTCCACATGGACGGAGCCCTCGTCCGGCTGGACCTCGCCGATCATGTGCTTGAGCAGGGTGCTCTTGCCGCTGCCCGACCCGCCGAGGATGACGAGCCGCTCGCCGCGTCGCACGTCGAGGCAGAGGTGATCGAGCACCGCGCGCCCGGAGTAGCGCTTGGTGAGGCGGTCGACTTTGACGGCGATGTCAGGCATAGCTTTCACGCCTCACACGTTGAACACGAAGAACACCGTCGTGAACATCAGGTCGATGACGATCAGGCCGACGATCGTGAAGACGACGGTGCGGGTGGTGGCGGCGCCGACGCCTTCGGCGCCGCCCTCGACGCTGAGGCCCTGGTAGCACGCCAGGCCGCCGATGAGGCCGCCGAACACGCTCGCCTTGACGATGCCGGTGACGAAGTCGGTCGTGCTGACCGCGTCGAGCGCATCGCGGAGGAACGCCAGCGGCGGGATATCGGACGCGATCCACGCGGCGACCATGCCGCCCGCCAGGCCCATCACGTCCGCGAGGACCGTGAGGCAGGTCGTCATCACGATCGTCGCGAGCACGCGCGGGACGACCAGGAACCGGATGGGGTGGATCGCGTGCGTCCGCAGCGCGATCACCTCTTCGCCGACCACCATCGTGCCGAGTTCCGCGGCGATGCTCGCGCCGGCGAAGCCGGTGAGCACGATCGCGCCGATCAGCGGGCCGAGCTCGCGGAACACCGCGATGGAGATGATGTCGGCGATCTCCCGGGTCGCGCCGAAGGTTTTGAGGATCGGGGACACCTGCAGGGAGATGATCATCCCGACGCAGAACACGACGAGGCTCACGATCGGGATCGCCCGCACCCCGACGCGGTCGAGCTGCGTCCAGAGGTTCCGCCAACCCTGCCGGCGGGTGCGGGCGCGCAGGAGGGACGGCCCGACCTTGACCGCCGCGTCCCGCAGGAGCAGCGACACGCCGCCGATGAGTTCAAGGGCGGCGAGCGTCAGCCCACCGATCGCACCGAGCGTGCCGACGGCGGCGGCGACGAGTCGGGGCTGGGCGTCATTCGGGGCGGATGGCATCGGCGGCCTCCTCCGTGTCGACGATGGGGAAGAGGGCTTCGAGCTTCACCGCCTTGAGCAGGCCGAGCACCGCCTCCGACACGCCGACGAGGATGACGCACCCGGTCTTCCCGCCAAGCCGCCGCCGCGCGACCAGGAGCATCGCGATGCCGCTCGAGTCGAGGTGCGGGACATCGGAAAGGTTCAGGACGAGCGACCTGGGCTGGCGCTGCGTGATGAGCTGAACGAGCTCGGCCTGAGTGTCCGCGCTGCGGTCGTGGTTGAGTTGCCCGTCAAGCCGGACGACCAGCCGGTCGTCATGGGCCGCGACGGACGCGATCGCGTGGCCGTTATCACCCGCCGCCATCTTCGTCCTCCGATGCTGGGTCCAGTTCGTTGCCCGGTGCCGGTCCACCGGGAGGCGGCGTCGCTTGGGCCGCCTCCATCTCCTCAAGCCACGCCCGCCAGCGATGGTAACCCGCCTTTCGCGCTTCGAGCGGGTCGTAGGGGCGGTAGCCCTTCGTCTCGCCCGTGAGCCGGGTGAGCGACTCGATGGCGAACAGCCGCACCGCGGAGTCGTCGTGGGCGAGTGCCGCGACCATCGCCGCCAGGTCCCCGGGCTCGGGGTGCTCGGCCGCGCGAACGAGGGCCGGGATCTTCGCGGCCGGATCGGGGTCGTGAATGTCGCTCCGCAGCGTCAGCCCGCAGCCGAGCGGCCCGATCGCGATCGTGACGCCAAGCGACCCGGCGGCGCACCAACCCGCTGCTCCAGCAATCCCTTGCACTCGGCGCACCCGTTCCCCATGCCACAACCGCGGACCCCAGCGGCCGCACAATCCCTCTATCGGGCCGATCGCCATTTCTTCTACCGCTTCCGCACCGCGGCCAACCGAAGCGGACCCGGCCCGGCGCGGCAACTGGCGACGTTTTGTTATGGGTCCAGCCACATCACGAGTTCCATCTCCCGCCACGCGCGTGCAGAGACGCGGGATGCCGATGACAATCCCGGCATGCAGGCGGAGGGCATCATCCCGGATTTCGCGGCGGGTCGACCGATCGACTGGCGGCTGACGCCCGTCGAGGTGCTGAGGCGGTGGCCGCGCCATCGGCCGGTGGTGATGCTCCACTCCGGCCGTACCCACCCGCGGTGGGCCCGCTGGACGATCCTCGGCGAACCGGCCGGCGCGTGGCGGTTCACCGAGCGGCGGCCGACGCCCGGGCAGAACGCGCCTCGCGGCCGGAGCACCTGGATCGGCGACCCCGCGGCGTCGCCCGCTGCCTGGTGGTCCCACCAGCCGATGGAGGACCTGCGGCGGTGCCTCGCGGCCGACGGGCTCTGGGTCGGGTATCTCGGCTACGACGTGGGGCGCTGGCTCGAGGACCTGCCGCGGCGTGCCACCGCGGATCGCGGCTGGCCGATCGTCCAACTGCAACGCTGCGACGGGTGGCTGGTGTACGACGGGGTCGAGCGGGCTTGGCGGGCGTGCGGCCGGTGGACGGAGGGAGGCGAGCCGGTTCTCACGGCCGCGCCGGAGCCCACAGCAGCCTTCACCGCCGGACCGCTCCGGCCGCACGTATCGCGGGCGGAACACGAGGCGGCGGTCAGGCGGACCCTCGACTACATCGCCGCGGGCGACCTCTTCCAGGCGAACCTTGCTCAGCGCTTCACCGCCCGCTTCGCAGGCGATCCGCGGGCGCTGTACGAGCGGCTCGCCCGCGTCACCCCCGCCTGGTACGGCGCGTACATCGAGTGCCTCGGCGCCCGCGCCACCGAGCCTCGCCGGACGATCGCCTCGGCGTCGCCCGAACTCTTCCTCGAGCTCTCGCCCGACGGCCACGTCGTAACCCGCCCGATCAAGGGCACCCGCCCCGCCCACGTCGACGCCGACGAACTCCGCCTCAGCGGCAAGGATGCCGCCGAGCTCGCGATGATCGTCGACCTCCAGCGGAACGACCTCGGCCGCGTCGCCAGCTACGGCACCGTTCGCGTCGAGGAGGCACGGGCGATCGAGACTCACCCGACCGTGCACCACGGCGTGGCGACCATCACCTGCCGCCTCCGCCCGGGCCTCGACCTGGCCGACCTCCTCAGCGCCACCCTCCCCGGCGGATCGATCACCGGAGCGCCGAAGATCCGGGCGATGCAGATCATCGACGAACTCGAACCCGTTCGCCGTGGCCCCTACTGCGGCGCCATCGGCTATGCCTACCGCGGCGGCGGAGGGGTGTCGGCATGCTTCAACATCGCCATCCGCACCCTCCTCATCGAGCGCGACGACGCCGACACCGGGCGGGTCGACTTCTCCGTCGGGGGCGGCATCGTGGGCGATTCAAGCCCCGCCGCCGAGTACCAGGAAACGCTCGACAAAGCGGCCCCGCTGATCGAGTCGCTCCGCGCCTGACGTCGGAGCGGGACCGGAGTCACCAGCGGCCGAGGGGGCACGTCTCGTCGGCGTTGGCGGTCTTGGCGCGGATGAAACAGCCGCACGCATCGCACCGGCACGCCGCGCCGCCCCACGGGCCGCAAGGCGACGCATGCGGACACACCCGGCAGGCGCGGCGACGCTCGAGGATCTGCCGATCCGACGCCCGCCCCGTCCCGGTGGCGGCCCGAAGCAGACCCGCGGCGCCACGCGCAGCGGTGCGAAGACAATGGGGGCAACGAGACATCTACCCGCTCAGAATCGGCCGGATGGTCGGCGGGGCCGCAATCCCCGTGTCGGGAAGCAGAGAGGCAATGCGCCCGGAGGGGCTCGAACCCCCAACCTACGGTTCCGAAGACCGTCGCTCTATCCAATTGAGCTACGGGCGCGTGCTTGGTCGAGCAGTTTAGCCGATCCGCCGGGACAACGCCGAGCGGGGAAGGGGCGAGCCGCCTCGGCCCCGCTGACAATCCCACCGCGACGCTCGACGCGTGCGCCTCCCGGCCGTGCGGATCGGTGCGCCATCGGCCGGCCCCTCCGACGCGTTGCGGGGCGTGGTTCCGCGGCGTAGGATCGCGCGGTGCCCGCCGGTTCCCGATTTCGGTCGCCCCGCGTTCAGAGTGTCGTCGTCGCCGCGACGATGCTCGCGCTGCTGATCGGCTCGCTCGTGCTGGCGAGCGGGGTCGCGGTCGCTCGTGCCCCGCAGGCCGTCGTCCCGACGCTCAACGAGGTAACCGCGGGGGACCTGACGTTCCACCTGCCCACCCGCTGGGCCCGGGTGCAGCCGTCCGCGGAGGATCGCTCCGCCGCCGCGGTCTGGGTCGACGCCCAGCGGACGACGCGTCGGCTGGGGCTGATCCGCGTGTCGGGTCCCCAGCCCGTCGACGCCCACGCGGTGATCCAGCGGTACGTGCCGATGTTCATGGGTGCCGCCGCGACCGAGGGCGTCCGCACCATCGGCGCCGCGGTCTCGCCCCACCCCCACCTCGACGTGCTTGAATGGGCGGGCGCCAGCAGGACCGCCCCCGCGTCGGACCCCCGGTTGCACCTGGCCGCCGACCTGACCGCGGACCACCAGACGCACTACCTCTTCTACCTGACGGACGAGGTCAATCCGGGAGAGAATGGCCGTGTGGTGCTTCTGCGGAACCTGGCCCTGCTGCGGGCCGTACACCAGAGCGCCCGACTCGCGGCCCCGCCGACCACGCCCTGATGCAGGACGAACGCCCCATGCTCACGCGCCTCCTCGTCGCCACGCTGCTGACCGCCCCACTCGCGGCCGCCGCCCCCGCTCAGGATGCCCCGCCCGTCGCCACCGAAGCCGCCACCCTCGCGCAGGAGCGGTGGCGGGAGTCGGCTTACGGCATCTCGTTCCTCCCGCCCCGCGGCGCCCAACCGATCGAGAACACCACGGACGGCTCCCTCGTCCGCTTCGCCCTCGCCGACGGGACCACCGCCTCCCTCGCCATCCGGCAGAACACCGAGGTCCCGCTCGATCTCGCGACCCTCAAGCAGCAGACCCTGGTCGAGGTCTCCTACCGCTCCCGCCAGGCCCTGGTCATCGACGACCTCGTGATTCGCCCCGCCGGTCGCCCCGGCACGCTGACCTACTTCGACGTCGAACGCGACAGCAACGTCTTCGATCGCGGCGTCGGCAACCACTGGGTGCTCGGGCAGGCGATGATGAAGATCGACCCCCACACCGTGGCCGTGTTCCAGTTGCGGACGTCGGTCGAAGCCTTCCCCCTCCAGCGGAAGACCTTCGAGGCCCTGCTCGATTCGGTGGAGATGGCCCGGCCGGATGAGCTCGACCGCGTCCGCAAGGCTTGGATCAGCGCCGGGCAGCGGTGGTACGACGGCATCGACCGCGCCGCCCTGCTCGCCACGCTCGTCAACGACCAGTGGTACCGCGTCGTCGAGGGGGATCAGGACGTCGGCTACTCCCGCGTCCGCCACGCCCTCGGGGAGACGCTCGACCTCCCGGGCATCCGCGTCGAGGTCCAGTCCCGCATCATCAGCGGCGGCGACGCCTTCGACACCGAAAGCTTCTTCTTCATCTCCGACGACCGCACCACCGAGGTCTGGTCCGTCCGCACCGCCCAGCGCCCGCTCCGCAAGACCCAGGGCCTGCCCGGCACCCGCCCCGCCCGCGCCCCCGACCTCTACGAAGAGACCGGCCTGCGGTCCGGCGATTCCATCTCCGTCAAGCGCAGCCTCCCCGGCAAGGTCGACGACCTGGCCTGGGAAAAGCCGCCCGAAGGCTACCTCTCTCAGGCGGAGCTTCACCTCCTCCCGCCGCTGTTCCCGCGCGACGAGCAACGCGACCTCGCCTTCTACGCCTACAACTCCGCCACCGGCGACCTCGTCCTCCGCAAGTTCAGCATCTTCCCCCGCGAGGACGCCAGCTACGTCGTCCGCGAGCGACCCTCGCCCGAGCAGGGCGAACAGATCGCCACCTACGACGCGGCCGGCCGCCCGCAGCGCCGCGACATGCCCGACGGCCGCGCCTACATCCCCGCGACGCCCGAGGAGATGAAGCGGATCTGGGGCATCCGCTAACCGATCCCGCAACGCGACCCCGTCCGACGAGCCTGAGCGTCAGCGAGGTGGTGCTCGTGTAGCGCGTCGGATCCGAAAGGTCGCGCAGACGAAGCGGCTGCGACCGCCTGCATCCTCGCTCACGCTTCCTCCTGCTGGCATCCGCGCAAAAGAAAAGGCCCCACGCTTTCGCGCGGGGCCTTCGGGATGGTCACGAATGGTGCGGATCGCGGGCGATCCGGCGGGGTTTACTTGACGAAGTCCTCGCCGAGGAGCTGGGCGACGAGCCGGCTGTTGCCGATCGTCGTCTCGATCTCCTCGCGGCGCTGGGCGCCCTGGCGCTCCGCGGACTCCGCGGCCTCGAGCAGTTCCTGCTCGCGGCTCGGGGCCTCGGCCACCGGGGGCTCGGCGAGCTTGATCACCTTGAGGTTCTGGTACGCCTTGAACCCGGTGCCGACCGGGATCAGGTGGCCCAGGAGCACGTTCTCCTTCAGGCCCTCGAGCGTGTCCGACTTGCCCTCGAGCGCGGCGGCGGTGAGCACCTTGGTGGTCTCCTGGAACGAGGCGCCCGAGAGGAACGACTCGCTCTGCAGCGACGCCTTGGTGATGCCCAGGAGCAGGGTC